>DATDOO010000358.1:0-8714 GCA_035293245.1 Methylococcaceae bacterium | reverse complement strand
GGGGGGCCGCGGTAACCGGAGCCGCAGTTGGCGCGGGAGCGGACTTCACGGTAACCGCGCCGATGGCGGGCACGATTCTCCGTGTCAATGTGGAGCCCGGCCAGCACGTCGACGAGAGCGATGTGGTCGTGGTGATGGAGGCAATGAAGATGGAGACGGAAGTCCGCACGCGCCGCGCCGGCACCGTGCGGCATGTCGCGATCAAACGCGGCGATGCGGTAACAACCGACGACGTTCTCGTCTCCCTGAGCTGAGAGGACGACAATGGAAAGTTTTCTGAGACTTTGGCAGGATACCGGTTTGGCCAATTTCCAGACCGGCCAGGTCGTCATGATGGCGGTGGGTTTTTTGCTGATTTACCTCGCCGTCCACAAGGGTTTCGAACCGTTGCTGCTGCTGCCCATCGGCTTCGGCGCCGTCCTGAGCAACATTCCGGTCGCCGGCATTGCCGAGGAAGGCGGCCTGCTGTATTTCCTGTACGCAGGCATCAAGTCGGGGGTCTTCCCGCTCCTCATTTTCATGGGCTTGGGCGCGATGACCGACTTCGGTCCCATGCTGGCCAACCCCAAGACGCTTTTTCTCGGCGCAGCCGCACAGTTCGGCATTTTCGGCACCCTGTTCGGCGCGTTGTTGCTGAACCTGCTTCCCGGCCTGCACTTTACCTTCAGGGACGCTGCGGCGATCGCCATCATCGGCGGAGCCGACGGCCCCACGTCGATCTACGTCGCATCCCGTCTCGCCCCGGACCTGCTGGGCGCCATTGCCGTCGCCGCCTATTCCTACATGGCGCTGGTGCCCCTCATCCAGCCGCCGATCATGCGCGCCCTGACCACCCGCGAGGAACGGCTGATCGAAATGGCGCAACTCCGGGTGGTCAGCAAGCGCGAGAAAATCGTTTTCCCCCTCGTGCTCATCACCCTGTGCGCGTTGTTGCTGCCCTCCGCCGCTCCGCTGATCGGCATGTTCTGCATCGGCAACCTGATGCGCGAATCCGGCGTGGTGGATCGTCTGAGCAAAACGTCCCAGAACGAACTGATCAACATCGTGACCATCTTCCTGGGATTGTCGGTGGGCTCCAAGCTGAGCGCAGCCAGCTTTCTGCGGCCCGAAACACTGGGCATCCTCGTGCTCGGCGCACTGGCGTTCAGCATGGGAACGGCGGCGGGGGTCATCATGGCGAAAATCATGAACCGTTTCAGCGAAGCCAAGGTCAATCCCTTGATCGGGGCGGCCGGCGTGTCGGCGGTTCCCATGTCTGCCCGCGTCGCCAACAAGGTCGGCCAGGAAGTCAACCCGCACAACTTCCTGCTCATGCACGCCATGGGCCCCAACGTGGCGGGGGTCATCGGTTCGGCGGTCGCCGCCGGTGTCCTTTTGGCGCTGGTGCGCTAATCGGACTTTTCGTCCAGGCGAATCTCCACGTAAGCTTCGTCGCGCATCTGCCGAAGCCACAACTCGGTTTCCTCTTCGGCCTTGCGGCGGAAGAGGGCTTCGCGGGCTTGGGCACGCTTCATGTCCTGGGCGTCTTCCCTCCGCTCCCTGCCCAGCACCTGAATCAGGTGCCAGCCGAACTGGGTCTGCACCGGATCGCCGATCTCTCCATCTTTCAGCTTGTCCATGGCCTCCTCGAAAGCCGGTACGAGGGCGCCGCGTTCCACAAAGCCCAAATCGCCGCCCTTGATGGCGGAGCCCTTGTCGTCCGAGTGCGCCCGCGCCAGGGAGGAAAAGTCTTCGCCGCCCTCGACCCGCTGCCGTAGCGCCAGCAGGCGCTCGCGGGCGTCGGCATCGTCGAGTACCTCGCTGGTCTTCAGCAATATGTGCCGGACATGGGTTTTGGTTGTTGACGCCTTGCCGCCCCCCCGGGCTTCAAGCAGCTTGACGATATGGAATCCGCTGGAACTGCGAATCGGTCCTGCAATCTCCCCTTCCTTCATGCCGGGAACCAGTTCGGCAAACAACGAAGGCAGCGCCGCGGCGCTTCGCCAGCCCAGATCGCCGCCGCTCAGGGCATAGGAATCGTTCGATTCGCTGATCGCGGTCTGCCTGAAATCGGCGCCTCCCTTCAGTTCCGCGACCAGCCGCTCGGCTTTGTCGCCCGCCTTGCGCACCTGCTCGGACGACGCCCCCGGTGGGGTGGCGACCAAAATATGGCCGAGCCGGAATTCGCTATTCTGCCCCCCCCCGCTCGGCAGGTTTTCCGTGGCCAGAAAATTGTCGATTTCCCGATCCGAAATTTTGATGCGGTTATTGACCTGGGCGGCGCGGAGCCGGCTGATGAGGATTTCGCCGCGAATCTGTTCACTGAAGCGCGCGTAGCCCCCGCCGTCCTCCTCCAGGGCCTGGCGAAATTCCTCCAGGCTCATCTTGTTGCGGGCGGCGATTTGCTGCACCGCCTGACGAAGGGTTTCGTCGTCCACACGGATCCCGCCACGCTCGGCCATTTGAATCTGAAGCTTTTCCAGGACCAACCGGTCGAGTACCTGGCGTCGCAACACGAATTCCGGCGGCTCCGGCGTATTGCTTTCCCGTAGCTTGTGCACTATCGATGCGATCCGGCCGTTCAGTTCGCTCTCCAGGATAACGCCGTCCTCCACTACGGCCACGATGCGGTCTCCGGAAGATTCCCCCCCCTGGGATAGCGGCGCGCCCAGAATCAGCAGAGCCGCAAAAATCCGCCACATAAGCCTGGTATCTCTGCTCATGGATAGATACACCTTTGCAAAAAGACGAAGGGCCATGAGGCCCTTCGGTTGGAAATGTCCGCCGGCGGTCGAAGAAAATCCGGATTTAGCGACCGGGCCGTTCGTAACCGGAAATGGATTTCTCCAGGAAGCGGTCCACCTGGTCCCCGAACCGGGTCAGCCCCTTCAGTTCGACTTGCAGGAAAATCCCGGTGTTGACGTCGCTGTCGTTGACCGACTGGGCCGGATCGCCGCTCAGGTTGTTGACCCAGCGCCGCCCCAGCAGGCTGAAACGCCAGCAGCAGCTTTCCTTTTCAAAGCCGACGAAACTGTCCAGCGTCGTGTCGTGCAGCAGCGAGTACTGCCAGCGGCCCACGGCATACCAGTCCTTGACGATGGGGAAACGAGCCGACGCGTCGGTCAGTTCAAGTAGGTCGCGGCGGTGACGGTAACCCAGATTAAGGAGACGGTTGCGCCCGTCATGATATTGCAAGTTGGCTTGCAGGCGGTCCGCGTGGTTTTCCTGGTAATTCCAGATCACCAACGGATTGAACGTCAGGGTATCGGTCAGCGCCGCGCTGAAATCGGCAATGACATCGTTTTGATCGATCGTGTTGAACGCATTGGCCGAGCGGGAGAACTGGGTTCCCAAGAGGGCGGTGTTATTGGCCGTCAGGACGTCGCCCACCAGCAATTCGGTCCGCTGGGCCTGGATCTCGAAGATTTTGCCGATGCTGCCGCGGAACCGTTCCTTGCCCGTGCTTTGATCGATCAGCCTGGAAGTCAGGGCCACGCTGACCTGATTGGCATCGCCCATCCGGTCGACGCCGGTAAAGCGGTTTTCGCGGAACAGTTGATAGAACGTGAAGTCGTACGGAGAGGCCGCAAAGACCGGGATATCCTCCTGATCCTGGTGGGGAACATACAGGTAGAACAAACGCGGCTCCAGCGTCTGGCTCATGGGGGTACCGAACCAGTTGGTGTCCCTTTCGAAGAACAGACCGCTGTCCGTGGAGAAAATCGGGGTGGTGCGGCCCACGCTGCTGGCGAAATCGAATCCCGCCGGCTGCTTGTCCAGGTTCGACAGCCAGTACTGGGTGTGCTGCACGGAAAGACTCGGCTTGAGGAAACCCCAAGTGGTTTCCCAGGGAAAGGTCAGCCTCGGTTTGATATTGACCCGGCTGCCGGTGACGTTGTCGCTGTGATCCCAGTAGACATACTCGTTGGAGACGCTGGCCACCCCATTGGCCAGACCGAGGGGATGGCTGAGATTCAGATTGACCTGCGGCAACTGGCGATAGGGTTTCTGCGAGTCGGGAATCGTTTCGTCCAGCACCTGGTAATTGCTGACGTATGCCGTGGATGAAACCGTCAGATCGTTGAATTTGTCGATGAAATTCAGATTGCCGAAACTGTGCAGGTAGACCTTGTTGGAAAAATCCAGCGTATTTCCCAGCTCATAGACGTAGTTGTTGTCGGATACGTAATCCAGCCTCAGGTTGGAGGACAGGTTGGGGGTAAACGTGGTGCGATCCGTGAACTGGAAGGAGCCGCGCATCTGGTCGCGCTCGAAGTCGTTGGGCACGATCTCGCCCTGGACCGATCCCTTGCTCATTTCCGTCAGATAGCGGAATTCGGCGCCCAGCAAGGGGCCTCGCTTGGTCATGTAACGCGGATAGAACGTGGCGTCGTAATTCGGCGCGATATTCCAATAATAGGGGGCCGTCAGGCTGAATCCCGTGCGGCTCGCCGTGCTGAACGACGGCGTCAGGAAACCCGACATGCGGCGATTGTCGATCGGAAAACTCAAGTAAGGCGTGTACAAAAAGGGCACGCCCTTGAACTCCAGCCAGGCGTGCCGCGCTGCGCCGCGCCCCGTCTCCTTGTCGATCTTCAAGGTGCTGGCGTGCAGCAGCCAGTCCTGGTTTCCCGGACGGCAACTGGTATAAGTCACCGATTCGTAGCGGGAAAACGTCTTGCTGTCGAAGTGGCTGACGCGCGCCGTGCCGCGCGAAGGCATTTTCTCGAAAATGAATTGGGAATTGCGCAGCGTTCCCACCCCGGAATCCAGCTTCAGGAATGCGCTGTCGCTGCCGATGGTGGTGTCGTTTTCGCGGTAGATGACATTGCCCTTGGCGTGCAAGGTGTTGGAAACTTTGTCGTGGCTGACGAAATCGCCCAGCAGCCGCTGATCCGCGCGCTGCATGTCCACCGATCCCACGAAGGTGGATATCTCGTTGTCCACCATTTCCGCATAGTCGGAGGTGATGTCCATCGGGATGGATTCGCGCTCTTCCCGGCTGATCCCATCGTCTGCACCGGGAGGAGGCGCCGCGCAGTTCATGCCCCAGGGGTCGTTCGGCAGGACGGACATCATGGACCTAAAGCGCAGTTCGTCCGCACCGGTGATCGTCGACGCGCCCGAAGCCGCCGCTCTCCCTTCCGCCACCGCCTCGCTAGGCTTGCTGGGCAGCGGCTTGCGCCGGGGGTCCGGGCCGGATAGCGCGCAATTCCAGCCTTTTTTGCCGGAACCGGCCGCGCACGACCAGCCCTTCCTTCCGGGGGAAACGTTCTCAGGGGAAGCTTCGCCGGCGGATTCCTCCGCTTGTTCTTCCGGGGCGGAGGTCTTGTCCGCGCTTTCCGAGGCCGGCGGCTTGGTTGCGGCCTCCGTTTCCCCGGTCGCCGCAACAGGTTTCTGGACGTTACAAACGTATTTGCCGTCCACTTGCTGGCAGTCCCAGTGCCGCGTAGCGGCCTGGGCCGCGGGAAGCAGCATCAGCCAGGCGCAGCAGACGAGCAGCAGGGAACCGTAAGCACCGGGCCGAAAACCGCGCGAATGGGGGGCTTGCACCAGGAAATCTCCTTTCATGCCTTGGTCGCACCGCACGTCGCGATTACCGGGGTTACCGCTTCGATCTGTTTCCACGGACGGATGAACATGCCGGCGCTCGCTAAAGGTTATGATGGAATAGCCACAAAGATTTTACCTGCTGTCCGCCGTTTTTTCGAATGACATCCATTCCGACCCCCATGATTCCGCTGCAAGCATACTCCGACCCGCGCCGCGCCGCGCTGCTTTCCTGGCTGCAAAACGACCGCGAGATGCCGTTGCTGAGCCTGGAACCCGCCTCCAGCGACGCCAGTTTCCGCCGCTACTTCCGCGCCACCACCGGCGAGCGCGACTGGATTGCGATGGACGCTCCGCCCGAACGGGAGGACGTGCGGCCATTCTTGCATGTCGCGCGGCTGTTTGCCGCTGCAGGCGTGCATGCCCCGCGCATCCACGCCCAGAACCTGGAGCAGGGATTCCTGCTGCTGGACGACTTCGGCAATACCCGCTACCTGGATGCCCTGGACGCCGCCGGCGCCGACGCCGATGCCCTGTACGGCGATGCGCTGGACATGCTGCTGCGCATTCAGCGCGGCGTCCCCATCCTGGGTAGTGCCCTGCCCGCTTACGATGCGGCTCTTCTGCACCGCGAAATAGAACTGTTTCGCGACTGGTTCCTGCAAAAATTGCTGGCGCTTCCGCTCGATACCGCCACCCACGGCCTCCTGGATGAAGTATGGCGGACGCTTATCGACTCCGCGCTGGCTCAACCCCAGGTCTGCGTCCATCGCGATTACCACTCGCGCAATCTGATGGTCACGGCCGCACCGAATCCGGGGGTGCTGGACTTCCAGGACAGCGTGATCGGCCCCATTACTTACGATCTCGTATCCCTGCTGCGCGACTGCTACATCGCCTGGCCCCAGGAACAGGTGGAGAACTGGGCGTTGCAACACGCGGAGCGGCTGCGCTCGGCGGGCTTGCTGAGCCACGTGGACGATGCGCTGTTCCTGCGCTGGTTCGACCTGATGGGCATCCAGCGCCACCTCAAGGCCATCGGCATTTTTTCCCGCTTGTGGCTGCGCGACGGCAAGCCGGGTTATCTGGCCGACATCCCGCGCACCCTGGAGTATGTCACGTCCGTCGGTAGGCGTTATGCCGAATCCCGCCCCTTTGTCGACTTCATCGAACGGGCGGTCCTGCCCTTATTGGACGATGCCTTGAACGCCGCCGTTTCATGAAGGCCATGATTCTCGCGGCGGGACGCGGCGAACGCCTGCGCCCCCTCACCGACCACACCCCCAAGCCTTTGCTCATGGCCGGCGGCAAGCCGCTGATTCAGCATACGCTGGAAGCACTGGCCGCGAACGGTTTCAGCGACATCGTCGTCAACCTCGCCTGGCGCGGCGCGCAGATCCGGGAATTCCTCGGCGACGGCGCGCGCTTCGGCGTGCACGTCGATTATTCGGAAGAGGGAGATGAGGCGCTGGAAACCGGGGGCGGTATCCGCAAGGCCCTACCGCTGCTCGGCCCCGGTCCGTTCCTGGCCGTCAACGGCGACATCGCCACCGACTACCCCTTCCGCAACCTGCGCCGCGGGCCCGAAAGCCTGCTCCATCTGGTGCTCGTTCCCAACCCCCCGCAACACCCCCAAGGCGATTTTGCCTTGCGAAGCCGCGCCCTCTTCCCGACGGGCGCGGCTTGTTATACCTTCAGCGGCATCGGGGTCTACCGCCCCGAGCTGTTCGCTCCCTTGGCCGAAGGACGTTTCCCGCTTGGCCCCCTGCTGCGGGAAACCATGCAAAAAGGCGCGGCAACCGGCGAGTTGTACCGGGGATTCTGGCTGGACGTCGGCACCCGGGACCGGTTGCGCACGTTTGACGAATATCTGAATCAAACGTCTCATACACCGGCGCATCCAGGAGAATCATCATGAACATGCCGCGTCCCCTGCGGATTCTTCCCGCATTACTGGGTATCGCCCTGCCCTGCGCCGCTGCCGAGTTGCCCAAGGTCTCCGTCCTGCCTCTGGAACTGGCGCGAACCGCCGCCAGTTCCGCCCTCATCAAGTGCCAGGGCGAGGGTTACAAAGTCAGCGTGGCGGTGGTCGATCAATCCGGCGTCACGCGCATCCTGCTGCGCGGTGACGGCGCGACGCCCCAAACCGTGGACAGCAGCGTGCGCAAGGCGTACACGGCCAACGCGCTGCGCGACTCGACGCAAAAGTTCGCCGAAATGATCGCCAAAAACCCGGAGTCCCAAGGACTGCGCGACATCAACCCGTCCATGCTGATCCTCGGCGGCGGCTTACCCGTCCGCTTCGGCGAGGAATTCGTCGGCGGCATCGGCGTGGGCGGCGCGCCGGGTGGCAAACTCGACGAAAACTGTGCCCGTGCCGGATTGGAAAGTATCGGCGCACAACCCTATTCCGCCCCGCAACCCTAAGGAGAAACGGCCATGAACGCTCCGCTCAAGCCCCCGCAAATCGACGAGGAAGTCCAGCAGTCTTCACAATGGAAGATCACCCAGGTGGTTTATATTCTGCAGGCTGGCGCTTTTTTTGTCGGCATCACCTATATCGCCGCCATCGTCCTCAACTACCTGAAACTGAAGGACGTGCGCGGCACCTGGCTGGAAACGCACTTCATCTGGCAAATGCGCACCTTCTGGTTCAGCATCGTGGGCTGGATCGTCGGCGGCGTCACCCTGATGTTCGGCATCGGCCACTTCATCCTGATTGCCACGACCCTGTGGACGGTGTATCGCATTGCCCAGGGTTGGATGGCTCTATTGTCGAACAAACCCATGTCGGTTTCGTCCTACCTCTGAACCCGCAGGGACGGCACAAAAAAAGGCCCGCTTCGCGGCGGGCCTTTATCAGAAAGGAGGAGTTGTTGCAGAGTTATGAGTGACGCTTCTTGTTACAAGGACGGAGACACATGATCGGAGGATATCCGCTGCTTATCACCGTCCGGCGAGTTGCCACAGCCACCCAGGATCAGCGAAATCGCGATCAAACCAACGATGGTTGCTAACTTCTTCATATGCTTTCAACGTTCCCACGTATTTTAGTCTCTTACAAGCCAAGTCTTTATAAAATCTGATCAAACTGTCGCGGTGGCGAGTGTCGGAATGATGAGGAACTCGGTGAGTTTGCAGCAGGTCGCGATGGTGGCTCGACCGAGTCGTGTCAGGTAATAGCG
>DATDOO010000357.1:0-5488 GCA_035293245.1 Methylococcaceae bacterium | reverse complement strand
GGTCACATCCAAAGACGATCTGAAACAGCGCATCCTCAAAGGCATCGCAGAGATCAACGCGGCACCAGTGGTGTTTCGCTGGAACAAGTTCGACCTCGGCGTCACTTAATATGTATTTGTTTTACTGGAACGAACTACTAGACGGCATCGAGATCGTGTTTGCCGATGAGGGGATGGGCCAGATAAAACCGCACCAGCTCGCGCTGGCCGGAGGTGCCGGTCTTGGCGAACAGGGCGCTCAGGTGGACACGCAGGGTTTTGATGCTGATTCCCAGCTCATCGGCGACGTCTTGAGTGCTTTCCCGTTGCAGCAGTTGTTCCAGCGCGCGGGTTTCCGCCGGAGTGAGGCCGTAGAGCTTGGCAAAGTGGGGGAGACCTTCGGTGGAAGGCTGGTCCGGTTCGGAGATGAGAGCCAGAATGCGCGCGCCTTGGGTCAAATCCACGGTAGGGATACGCAAGGGGCTGAAGGTGATCACCCATTGCCGTCCGGTGGCGGGGTTTTCCAGGCGCAAACTACCGCCTATCCCCAGACAAGCGCGGCGCAGTCCTTCCTGGATGGCGCCGGCGCCGCGAGGATGGGCCGCCGTGAAGCGGCGGTTGAGCGCGATGGGGCCGCCGCCTTGGCGGAAAATCGCCTCGGCCTTGCGGTTGGCAAACAGCACGCGGCCGGTTTCGTCCAGCAGCCCCACGGCCTGGGCCATCTGGTCCAGAGCCGTTTCGCGCAAGCCGCGCTCTTCCTTATTGCATGGCCATTTGCCAGCGGATGCGCAGGGCGCGCTGCAGGTGGGGGACGAGGGCGCGAAGGCAGGCTTCGTCTTCCTGGCTGAAGGCGTCCGCGTGGGGAGGCCGGTAAAGGTTCAAGGCCATCATGGGGTGTTCGCCGGGCGTAGTCCCCGCAAACAGGAGGGTGTGCAGCAACACCTCGACCTCATTGGGCCTGGCATAGTCCGCATAGATTTCCGTGCGGCGGAACTCCCGGCGTTCGATCAACTGGTCGCCATGGACGATGGAGCCTTCCCTCACTCGTCCCATGGCCTGCATCCGTTGCGTCCAGACATCGCATTGCCAGTAGTAGGCCCAGTAAAGGTTCCAGACGTCCTCGGGACCGGACTGATTGAGCAGCAGGGGTACATAGTCGCTGTGCCCGGTGTTGACGCTGAACAGGGCGGAGCCGGCGGCCCCGACTCGTTCCATGATGCGTTCGGTAGCCGGTTTCCACAGCGCGTCGTCCATGGCGGCGTCATAGATGGCGCCGATGAGGTCGTTCCAGTCGGGCGGCATGCTCATGGGCTTATGGAGTGCGGCGGCCGCGACGCCGCTTGGCTAAGGGCGATGGGGTACGGGATGGCGCCAGGACAAAGCCATGGCGCCGTCGCCGCTGCGCTTTGCCGGCGCGCTCCGTGCTCACAGCTTCCACGCCACCCCGCCGTAAACCGCCGCGCCGGGCGCATCGAAGCTGAAAGCTTCCGGCGTTTTGTCGTTGCTCAGGTTCTCGCCGCGCACGTACAGGTTCAGCCTGGACGCCACCTGGTAATCGACCTGGGCGTTGAAGCGCAGCGCGTCGTCCACGTCCAGGGTGTTGCCCACGTCGTTGAAGGCGCGGCCGCGGTAGACGCCTTCGGCCCACAAGGTGACGGGCAGGGCGGGCACCTGCCATTCGCCCCACAAGCGCACCACGTCCCTGGGGCGAAAAGGCACGCGCCGGTTGTTGTCCAGGTTGCGGCTGTCGGTGTAGGTGTAGGAGGCGCCGCCGCGCCACTGGTCGCTGAAGGCGATCTCGCCGCTGGCTTCGATGCCGGCCACGGCGGCGTTGGCCAGGTTGGTCAGGCACTGGGTGATGCAGGGGATTTGCGCCGACGGGACGGGATTCCAGGTGAGGACGATCAGGTCGTCGTAGCGGCTGTAAAACCCGGTCAGGTCGAGCTTGGACTCGGGCGTCGGCTGCCATTCCACGCCCAGGTCGCCGCCGGCGCCTTTCTCCGGCCGGAGGACCAAGTTGCCCAACAGGGGAAACACCCGCTCCGCGTAGCTGGGGATGCGGAAGCCGTTGCCGCCATTGGCGTGCAGCTTCCAGTCGGGCGCGAATTGCCAGGCGGCGCCGGCGTGGAGCAGGGCGTGGTCGTCAAACTGGCTGTAGCTTTCGTAGCGCACGCCCACGTCGCCGCTGAGCGTGCCGTAGACATAGCGGGCTTCCACAAAGCCGGCCTGCTGGCTGCGCTCTTCCACGAAGGGCGTCCCCGGCGTAAAGCCGAAGGGCGCGGCGGGAACGAGAGTGGGAGCCTCGGCGCGCTCGTGGCGGCCTTCCGCGCCCCAAACCAGATGCAGGGCGTCGTCGTCATTTCCGGCCCACAGGCGGTTGTCGTTTTCCCAGCGGGCCAGGTAGAGGTCGGTGGTGTAACCCAGTTCCAGCCCCATGCCTTCCGCGTGGTTGCGGGTTCTGGTGTAGCCCAGTTGCAGGCGGGTGGACCAGTCGGCGCTCAGGCGCGCCGTGAGGCTGTTTTGCGCCATCCAGTTTTCCTCGGCGAGGAAGGCGCCGGCCTCGTCCGCCATGGCGAGGGTGCCGCTGCGGAATCCCAGGCTGTCCATGCCGTTCCAGGAGTTACGGTACAGCATCGATCCGTCCCACGACACGTCGCTGCTGAGGTCGTAACCGGCGCGCAGCATGGCCTGGGTGCTGTGGAAAGGGTCGCGCTCCGGGTTGTCGTTGGATTTTTGCGCGTGGAAGGAGCCGTCGAAGGCGTCCGAGCGGTTGGCGGTGACGGCGATCCGCCCCTTTTCTCCGGCCAGCGTGCCCCGCGCGGTTTCCTTGAGGAAGCCGAAAGTGCCGCCCTCGACGCGCAGGTCCGCGCCGTTGTCCCTGGCTTCGCGGGAGACGAGCCGCACTGCGCCGCCCAGGGAGGAAAACGCCTGGGAAGCGGGGCCGAAACCCCGGCTGACCTGGACTTGTTCCAGGCCGTCCGGGATCAGGGCGTTGAGGTTGAGGACGCCGGGCACGGAGTCGGGTACCGGCAGGCCGTCCCAGGTGAGCAGGCCCTGGCCGCCCGCGCCGCGCACCGTGACGGTGCCCAGGCCGTGGGCGCCTCTTTTGTTGACGACAATGCCGCTGTGGCCGTTCAGCACTTCGTCGACGGTCCGCTCGTGGCCGATGGCCAGGTCCGCTTCGTCGAACTGCTCACCGCTTTGGCCGGGGGAGGAGGTGCCGGTGGCCTGTGGTGCCTGAATGCTGACCGTTTCCAGGGTGGGCGATCCGGCGTCGGCGGCGGTTGCCGGCGGGTGAGCCACAAAAAGCAAAAGCGGGAACGACAGCGTAACGCGCCGGCGGGATGGTTGGATGGGCAAGGTTTTCTGCTCCCGTCCGCTTGGGTGCACCAGGGGATGTGCGCCGCGGATCATTATTGTTGTACGTCAGCCACTACTTTCATCGAATTGTAATCCGCCCTCCAGCAAACGGAAACACTCTGTGCTGGCCCCGTGGAGAGGGCTCCTGCCCTGAGCGGAATCGCCCACGATGCCGGCTGCTATCGAACCGGCTGATATACTTTTCCGCTCTTCCCCCCAAAGAAACGCCGCATGAAAATCATCATTCTCGGCGCCGGCCAAGTGGGTACCAGCGTGCTCACCAGTCTGGCCAGCGAAGCCAACGACATCATCATCGTCGACACCCAGCCGTCTCTTCTTGCGGACTTGCAGGAGCGTTTCGACGTCGGCGCCATCGTCGGCAACGCCGCCCACCCGACCGTTCTCGAACAGGCGGGCGCCGCCCACGCGGACATGCTGATCGCCGTCACTTCGGACGACGAGACCAACATGCTGGCCTGCAAGATCGCCCACGATCTGTTCAAGGTGCCGAAAAAGATCGCCCGCATCCGCGCCATCGAATACACCACTCACCCCGAGCTGTTCGGCGAGAACGGCATTCCCATCGATAAGGTCATCAGCCCCGAGCAGATCGTCACCGAATTCATCGAGCGCTTGCTCGAATGCCCCGGTGCGACGCAGGTACTGGATTTCGCCAACGGCCGGGTGCGCATGGTTTCGGTCCATGCGCTGGAAGGCAGTCCTTTGGTGGGGCGCGAGATCAAGGAACTCAACGACCACATGCCCAGCGCCCACGCGCGCATCGCCGCCATTTTCCGCGAGGGCAAGGCCCTCGTGCCGCACGGCAAGATGGTCATTCAGCCGGGGGACGAGGTGTTCTTCGCCGCGTCCAGCGAGGAAATCACCACGGTGATGAGCGAGTTGCGCCACCTGGAAAAGCCTTACAAGCGCCTGATGTTCGCCGGGGGCGGGCATATCGGCAAGCGCGTCGCCATGCGCCTGGAGAACGATTACCAGGTCAAGGTGATCGAGAAGAACCTCAAGCGCGCACGCAAGATCGCCTCGGAACTGTCCAATACGGTGGTGTTGCAGGGCGACGCCTCGGACAAGGACTTGCTGGTCGGCGAGAACATCGACGGCATCGACGTGTTCTGCGCCATCACCAACGACGACGAGGCCAACATCCTCTCCGCCATGCTGGCCAAGCGGCTGGGCGCGCGGCGGGTGATGAGCCTCATCAACCGCGCCGCTTACGCCGAACTGGTGGAAAGCCACCTGGTGGATCAGGTCATTTCGCCCCAGGAAGCCACCATCGGCGCCTTGCTGCGCTATGTGCGCCGGGGGGATGTGGTGCAGGTGCACTCGTTGCGCCGCGGTGCGGCGGAAGCCATCGAGGCCGTGGCCCACGGCGACGCGCGCACCTCCAAGGTGGTCGGCCAGCGCATCGACCGCATCAAGATTCCCGCCGGCGTGGTCATGGGCGCCCTGGTGCGCGGCGACGAGGTCATCAAGGTGCATCACGACACGGTGATCGAGGAAGGCGACCACGTCATCATGTTCTTGCTGGACAAGAAGCTGATTCCGCCGGTGGAAAAGCTCTTCGCCGTCGAAGGGGACGGCTGAACGCATTCGGGGCGCCTAGGCGCCCCGAATTTCGATGGTGGGGGCGAATTCATTCGCCCTGCGTTTACTGCCTTACTGGGCGAATGAATTCGCCCCTACAGGATTAGCGCTGTTGCTCCAGCGCCGCGATACGCTCTTCGAGCGGCGGATGGCTCATGAACAGGCGCGAGAGGCCGCCGCCGTCGCGGATGCCGAAGGCGGCGAACTCGGACGGCAAAGGCTGCGGCTCATGGGCGCGTTGCAGGGCGCGCAAGGCACCCACCATCTTGTTGCGGCCCGCCAGGTTCGCCCCGCCCGCATCGGCGCGGAATTCGCGGTAGCGGGAGAACCACATGACGATCATCGTCGCCAGGATGGACAGGAAGATCTGCGCCACCATCTGGGTGACGTAGTAGCCCATGCCGAAGCCGCCGCGCTCGTCGTCCTCGGAGCGCAGGATCATGCGGTCCACCACGTAGCCGATGATGGAAGCGAAGAAATACACGAAGGTGTTCAGCACGCCTTGCAGCAGCGTCAGGGTGACCATGTCGCCATTGGCCACGTGGCT
>DATDOO010000356.1:0-6012 GCA_035293245.1 Methylococcaceae bacterium | reverse complement strand
CGTCGATCTCACCGTCGGCCCGGTGCCGGCCGCCGGGACAGCGGCGCCGTTCGGTCCCGGCCAGATCGCCCGGGTGACGGAAGGCGGAGAGCACGGGGAGGCGCTGCTGTCCCTGGTTGCGGAAAATCCCGCCGGCGGGTTGCGTCTCGTGGTGACCTACCGGGGACAGGAACTGCAAAAAATTTTCACCGGTTCCCCGGTGTTGGGCCGATCCGGCGAGACCTTCCTGGTGGCTCGGCGGGGGTTTTTCGTCACCCGGCCGCGCATGGCCGGGGAGGCCGGGGCAATCCCGGCGATTTCCGCCCACCCCCTGCAGCGCTGTCTGGGCGGCGAGAGCGGCGAGGCGCTGGATGTGGACGATCGCCAGGTTCCCAGGATTCTCGGCTTTCGTTTTGTGCCGGAGATCGGCGGCGGCTGCATCGTGGCGCAGGTGGATCGGGCCGAGGCTTTTGCGGGGCTGAGGGAGACGACGAGCCTGCTGGTCGTCGCGACGGCGTTCTTCATGGTTTTCGGCAGCCTGGCGGCGGCCTGGCTGGCCAAACGCTTGGTCGAGCCCTTCGTCGCCCTGACCGGGGTGGCGCGATCCCTGGCGCAAGGGGATTTCACCCGGCGCGTCGGTGTGGGCGGTTACGCCGAGGTTGCCGAGTTGTCCCGCCTCTTCAACGACCTGGGCGCACAACTGGGGGAGACGATCGGCCGGTTGCAGGCGTCCAAGCAAAACCTGGAAACCGAGGTGCAGGAACGCACCGAGGCACTCAGGCGCAGCGAGGAACGCTACCGCTCCATCGTTCAGGATCAGACCGAACTGGTTTGCCGCTACACGCCCGATTGCTGCTTGCTGTTCGTGAACGACGCCTATGCGCGCTGCTTTGGAACGGCGGCGGAGGAACTGGTCGGCCAGTGCTTTCTCCAGTTCATCCCGGAAGGAGAACATTCTCGGGTGCTGGGATTCCTTGCGGCGTTCACGCCCGATCAGCCGGTGCGTACCCACGAACATCCGGCCGTGGACGGCCGGGGATGCGTGCGCTGGCAGCAATGGACCGACCGGGCGTTCTTCGACGAGGAGGGCCGTTGCATCGAATTCCAGGGCGTCGCCCGCGACATCACCGAGCACAAGCGCGCCGAGCAGGAGTTGCGCATCGCCGCCGCCGCTTTCGAGACCCAGGAAGGCATCACCGTGACGGACGCCGAGCACGTCATCGTGCGCGTCAACCGGGCGTTCACGGAAATCACCGGCTACACGGCGGAGGAAGCCATCGGCAACAAGCCCTCCCTACTGAAATCCGGTCGCCAGGACGACGCCTTCTATCGCGCGATGTACGAGACTTTGCACCGCGACGGGATCTGGCAGGGCGAAATCTGGGACCGGCACAAGGACGGGCACATTTATCCCAAGTGGCTCGCCATCACCGCGGTGAAAGACGGTGAAGGACGGGTCACCCATTACGTGGGCAGTTTTGCCGACATCACCGAGCGCAAGGTCGCCGAGGAAAAAATCCGGGCACTCGCTTTCTACGACACATTGACCGAACTGCCCAACCGCCGCCTGCTCTACGAGCGCCTGACGCACGCCATCGCCGCCAGCCAGCGCAGCGGCGGCCATGGCGCGCTGCTTTACCTCGACCTCGACAACTTCAAGACGCTCAACGATACCCAGGGGCATCCGGTGGGCGATGAACTGCTGGCGCAAGCCGCGCAGCGGCTGAAGGACTGCGTGCGCGAGGTGGACACCGTGGCCCGCCTCGGTGGGGATGAATTCGTCGTGCTGCTGGAGGATCTGGACCCGGACAACGAGGCCGCCGTCGTGCAGGCCAAAAGCGTGGCGGAAAAAATCGTCTCGGCCTTCGCCGAGCCATTTGTCTTGAGTTCCGGGGAGCATCACGGTTCGACCAGCATCGGCATCGCCCTGTTTGTCGACCAGGAAGCCAAACCGGACATCGTGCTGGCCAGCGCGGACACTGCCATGTACGAAGCCAAGCGCAACGGCAAGAATGCCTACCGGTTTTTCGACGCGGCCATGCAGTACACCCTGGAACAGCGGGTGGCGATGGAATCCTCGCTGCGCCAGGCGCTGGCGAACCGGGAGTTCCAGCTTTTCTACCAGCCCCAGGTCGACGGCGAAAATTGCCTCACCGGCCTGGAAGCCCTGCTCCGCTGGCGGCACCCGACGCGCGGCCTCATCCCTCCCGACGAATTCATTCCCCTCGCCGAGGAGACGGGAATGATCCACAACCTGGGCCGCTGGGTCCTGGAAACGGCGTGCGCCCAGCTCAAGGACTGGGAGTCCCTGCCCGTGGCGCGGGAACTGAACATCGCGGTCAATATCAGCCCCAAGCAGTTCCATCACCCGGCCTTCGTCGAGGAGGTGCGGGAAATCATGACGCGCTACACCATCGATCCGGCCAAACTCACGCTGGAACTGACCGAGAACATGGTGATGGAACCCGTGGAAGAGGCGGTCGGCAAGATGCAGCGCCTCAAGTCCTTGGGGCTGGCCCTGTCCATGGACGATTTCGGCACGGGCTATTCCTCGCTGAGCTACCTGAAGAACCTGCCTTTCGACCAGACGAAAATCGACAAGAGCTTCGTCGCCGGCATCCAGGAAAATGCCGGCGACGCGTTCATCGCCTCCACGGTCATTACCATGGGCAAGTTGCTGGAAATGAATGTGATCGCGGAAGGCGTGGAAGACAAAGACCAGCACGAAGCGCTGAAGCAACTCGGTTGCCGGGCGTTCCAGGGCTATCTCTTCGGCAGGCCGGCGCCGGTTGGGGAAGTCGAGGACCGGTTTTCCCCGCCGGAGTAATGCCGGTGCGCAGAAGGCCAGCCGTAATCGTCATGGCCGTGCGCACCACAGCCACCCTACGCCTTTTGCGCCCCGCCGGAAAACATCCCCTTGACCCGGCAATCCGCGCACAGGGAGAGATGCCGCAGTTTGTCGCCCTGAAACAGGGGGTGATTCTTCAGCCGCTCGCCGATGGTGCGGATCATGCGCTCGGTGGCGAACGGCCTGCCGCATTCGGGGCAACGGAAAATCGCCTCGCGGTGCAACAGGCGCGGCGTGCGCGCCCGGTTGCGGTCGAAGAGATAGCGTGGCTGCAACTCGATGGCCTTTTCCGGGCAGCCGTTCGCGCAACGCCCGCACTGCACGCAGTTGGCCTCGATCAGGGACAGGCTGGGCTCATCCGCGCCGTCCTTGAGCGCCGCGGCGGGACACAGGCCGACACAGGCCAGGCACAGGGTGCACCTGTCCGTATCCACGCGGATCGCGCCGCACGGCGCGTCGTCGGGCAGCATGGTTTCCTCCGGCTGGAGGGGCGCATGGCGCCAGAGATGTTCCAGAGCCAGGTGCAGGATTTCGCGCTTGTCGTCCAGGCAGGCGAAGGTTGCCGGCGGGCAGGCGGCGCCGTGTTCCGGGAAAGCCGGCGCGGCGGAAAAAGTGAGCCGCTCCCCGCCCAGCCCCAGCGCCTCGAGCAAGGCCCGTCCGTAAGCCAACTGCTGCCGCAAATTGGCGCGGGTCAGGTCGTTGAGGCCGGGCAGGTCGAGCAGCGCCACGCCCGCCGCACCGAAGGCCAGCGCCGCCAGCCAGAACTCCAGCCCCGCTGCTCCCAGCGCTTCCACGGGAAAAGGCAGCACCTGCTCCGGCACGGTTTCCGCCTGTTCCGCCCGCCAGTTTTCGCCCTTCTCGCCGGGCAGCAATAGCAGCCACCGGGCGGAATTTGCGGGTGCGGAGACTTGCAGCATCCGCCGCAACTCCTGCAGGGATTCGGCGGGCGTGGGCCAGGCGTAGCGCAAGGCGCCGGAAGGGCAGGCGCTGGTGCAGTCGCCGCAGCCCTGGCAAAGGAAAGGATTGACGCGGATCGCGCCCCTTTCCGAGCTGATGGCTTCCGCGCCGCACACTTCCAGGCAGGCGCGGCAGCCGTGGATCGCCCCGGTGTCGTGGGCGCAAAGGCGGGCGTCGTAAGCGAAGAACTTGGGCTTGTCGAACACGCCGAGCATGTCCGGAAGTTCGGCCAGGGCAGCCGCCAGCCGGTCGTCGTCCGGCCCAGGCGCATAATAGCCGGGAGGTGGAACGGGGAGGGCGAGCAGGGGATTAGGCAAGAGATCCAAAATCAGGTCGAACGCACCGCCGGCGCCGAGCAGACGTTCCTGGACGGCGCAAATTTCCCCCTGCCGGCGGGCGGTGACGCGGAAAGCGCCCAACCAGCCTTCTATGGCGATATCGCTGGCGCCGGCCAGGCAGCATTCCAGGGGCAGGAAGGCGTCGGCCTTTCCGGCGGCGTCGCTGAGCAGGGCGTAGCGCTTCAGCGGTTCGGGCAGTAGCGGCCAGACCGCGGCGACACGCTCCACCGGGCCGACGAGCAACAGCCGGCCGGCGGAGGCATAACGGACGGGAGTTTGCAGTGCGGGAGAGGGGATCAGGGCGTCTGGGGGATCAGGGTGCGCTCGTCGAGCTTGAGGAGGGTGATGCCCTTCTCCATCACATAACGGCATTCGGCCTGCTTGATGGGGCCGACGTTTTTCCAGGTCAGGTTCACCCAGGTCTGGTGGTCGCTGGACGTGTCGCTGGGGGTGTAGGGACGGACCTGAGTGGCTTCGTACACGGCTTCCGAACACTTGTTCTTCGCGATCTGGCTCAGTTGGCTGTAGGTCTGCATGAACGCGCTCTGCATTTTGTCCTCGGGCGTTTCCTTCGACATGGCGATGATGATGGCGCCGACGGCGATAAAGCCGATAAACATCCAGAAAAGCTTGCCGCCTTCAAATTGCATGACGCCTCCTGAGTAAGGTGGTTGGTGGGAGAGAGTCAGACTATAGCAAAATCACCGCCGGGCGGCTTCACGCCGCAAACCTTCCCGGTGCAAGGCCAGCCATTGCAATCCGACCAGCGGAATGGCCGAAACCACCGCGCCCTGTTCCACCAGCGTCATCGTCTCGGCAAAAGGGACGGCGCGCACCAGGATGTCCTCGTGCTCCTCTTCCAGGCCGTGCACCCCGCCCACGTTCGCGCAGTCGACAATGGCCAGGTAGAGGGTGATTTTTTCCGAGGAGCCGCCGGGACTGGTGTAGAAATCCTGAATGCGCCGCAGATCCAAAATTTCGCAGCCCGCTTCTTCGTGCGTCTCGCGGCGCGCGACCGCGTCGGCTTCCTCGCCTTCCTCGATGGCCCCGGCGACGATTTCGATCAGCCACGGGTTTTCGTCCGGCCGCAGCGCGCCGACGCGGAACTGCTCGATCAATACCACCTCGTCCCGCAGCGGATCGTAGGGAATCACCGCCACACAGTCGCCGCGCTGGAACAGCTCGCGCTGGAGAACTGCGCTCCAGCCGCCCTTGAACAGGGTGTGCCGGCAGCGAATCCCCAGCAGGCTGAAAAAGCCCTGGTAGAGGGTGTCGCGGCTGAGGATTTCGAATTGGCGGTTTGGGTTCATGGAGGAGGTTTGCCGTGTTTGCATTCCCTGTTCCGCGATCGGGTCATAGTGATTCGCTTCCGTAAATCGCCGCGTGCTTTGGCGCCTGTAAAGTTGGCAGTCTGTTGAGCGCCTTCGGCGAGTTTGATTTGAATGTGGGTTCCCGGACCCACGGCCGGGTTACTTTCTTTTGCGCGGCCAAAAGAAAGTAACCCAAGAAAAAGCCGCCCGAATGCCGCGCCGCTATCGCGGTCCCCTGCGCTCCTCGCTTCCGGCGGTAGTTGCCCGACAGGCCATCCCTGGCCTGACGGTCAACCGGCCGCATCCATGCGGCCGCCCTGCGGGTTTGATCCGCCGAAAGCTGCGGTGCTCGGCGCGGCATAACGGGGGTGGGGAGGTTTCCCCCCGCGACTTATACGCTGCCGAGAAGCGCAGGGCACCCGAAGGGCAGCGTATGGTCGCAATGGTTTTGGGTACTTTTGCCGAAACAAAAGTACCTCGTCGCGCGGGGGCGAAACCCCGCATTCAAATAACTCGCCGAAGGCGCTCAGCAGACCGCCAACTTTCAGGCGCCAAAGCATGCGGCGATTTACGGACGCGA
>DATDOO010000355.1:0-5086 GCA_035293245.1 Methylococcaceae bacterium | reverse complement strand
TCCTATCTCGACTTCCTGCTGAACCCCATGGCAAATATTCGTGCCGGCCTGATGCTGACGCCGATGGGCTTCATCAACGAAATCCATGAACCGTTGTTCTTCCACGGCACTTTCCGTCCCGAAGTCGAGCGCCGCATCATTCCCACCACCTGGCGGGAAGTCGGCGGCGGATTGTTCGGCGAACTGGCGCAGGGACTGCAATACCGCATATACGCGGTCAACGGCCTCAACGCCGCCAATTTCGAATCCGGCGGCTGGCGGGAATCCCGCCAGAGCGGCAGCAACGCCAATGCGGAAGATTTCGCCGTGACCGGCCGCCTCGATTATTCGCCGAATGTCGCTCCCGGCCTGCTGGTGGGAGGCTCGTTTTACATGGGTAACGCCACCAAGGGTGAAGGCGTCGACTGGAGCGGCATCGACGAGAAGTTCTTCACTCAGCTCTATGAAGGCCACCTGCAATGGCATTACAAGGGTTTCGAATTCCGCACTCTGGGCGCCTGGGGCAATGTGGACCATGCCGACGTGCTGAGCACGGTCAAAGGCGAAACCGTCGGCAAATCCACCTTCGGCTGGTACTCGGAAGCCGCTTACGACATCATGCCGCATGTCCTTCCCGGCCTGAATCAGTACCTTGCGCCTTTCGTGCGTTACGAGCGCTTTGATACAATCGCCGACGCCCCGGACGGATTCTCGGACGATCAGAGCCAGGACAAGGAAGTGTTCCAGGCGGGGCTGACCTACAAGCCCATTCGCAACATCGTCATCAAGACGGATTACCGCAACATTTCGGCGCGCGAAGGTAAGCCCGCGGATGAGTTCAACCTTGGCCTGGGCTTCATCTTCTAAGCCGCTATTTTCATGAGGCTATTGCCCCTGTTTCGTCATCGTGCAATCCGGATGGCCGCCTTGCTGCTGCTGGCAAGTAGCGGTACGGCGGTCGCCACCGTGTATTACAGCAAGAACGAAGCCTTTGAGTTGGCTTTCGGCACAGGGGCGACAGTGGAGCCCCAGCCGGTGTTTCTCAGCGAGACACAGGTAACGGCAATCGAGAAAAACGCCGGCACCAAGCTGGACTCGCCGCTGTTCACCTTTTACGTCGGCAAGCGCGGCACGGAGACCCTGGGTTACGCCGCCATCGAATCGCATACCGTGCGCACCCATCCGGAAACGCTGCTGGTCGTGCTCTCACCCAGGGGCGAACTGGCCAAAATCGAAGTACTCGCATTCCATGAACCCCCGGAATATCAACCACCGGCACGCTGGTTCGCCCAGTTGCTCGGCAAACCGCTCGAACGGCTGCGCTTCGGCGAAAGCTTCGACGCCATCAGCGGTGCCACCCTAAGCAGCAACGCCGCGCTCGCCAGCGCCCGCAAGGTGCTGGCCATCCATCGCGTCGCCTTCGGCCCCGGAGTGCCTTGATGCGCTTTTTCGTCACCGGCGAGCAGAACCGCCAGTTGCTGCTCAACGCCATCGTGCTGCTGTTTCTCGTCTACATGCTCCTTCTGTGCGTCAGCAACGCCCTGATGTTTCTGCACAAGATGGGCCTGAGCGCGGAAGCGGTGCGGAATTACTACCTGGGTTCGCCGGAAAAGTTCACCCAGCCGGTCAGTTACCAGAGCCTGCTGGAGATCACCCACTTCCACCTGTTCTCCATGGGCATCCTGGCGGTGACCTTGTGTCACCTGCTGTTGTTCACCGCATTGTCGGTAAGGCTCAAGGTGTGGCTGAGCGGGCTGGTGTTTTTTTCCGCCATCGCGGATGAAGCGGGAGGATGGCTGGTACGCTTCGTCCACCCCGCCTTTGCCTGGTTCAAACTCGGCTCTTTTCTAATGCTGGAAGGTAGCTTGGCGGTATTGATTGTTGTGGTGAGTTGGTCCCTGATCCGGCAGCGGAACCCACATGAGCCGCCTCAGCACAAGGGCCGCCGCCATGGAAAGCGGCATTCGCCTGCATGAAAATCGGGGATAATGAGAGCCTCCTGATTCAGTCCCACCGGAGCGGAACGTTATGAAATCTGTCCCAAAACGCCTTTTTCTTGGCGCGAGCTTTCTCGCTTTGAGCGCATGCAGCTTCGTCAACCTCTCGCCGGGCGGCGACAAAGTGCGTCTTTTGCGCCTGGACGAAGTGGGCCGCTGCACGCACCTGGGCCGCGTCACCTCCAACACCAAGGCGACGGTCGGTTTCATCGCCCGCAATCGCGATACGGTGCAGGAGGAAGTCAACCGCCTGGCGCGCAACAACGCCGCCGACATGGGCGGCGACAGCATCGTGCCATTGGGACCGATGATCGAAGGTGAACAAGGTTTCAACGTATACCGCTGCATCAATCCGTAATCCGACGACCGGACATAGACCGGTCAGAATTCGAAGCGCACCCCGACTTCCGCTCCCCGCCCCGGCTCGGGAGCGAAGTTGCGCAAATACGAAGTGGAATTGCGGATGTTTTCGTTAAGCAGGTTGTTGCCCTTGGCAAACACCGTCAGCTTGGCGTCTTGAAAGGTGTTCACCTGGTATTGCGTGCCGACATTCAACAACAGATAGCCATCGGTGGGCGTTTCGAAATCGCCGGCATGCGTCTGCGATTCGGCTCGGGCCAGGCGTAGGTAACTCGACAGTTTGCCTTTGCGATGATCCAGTTGCAGGCCGTAGCGCAAGGGCGGCATGCGCGGGACGTCGCTGCCGTCGGCGAATTGGCCGCGCGTGTAGTCGCTGAACAGGGTCAGATCCAGCAGGCCGTAGCGATTTTCCATGACCGGAAAAATCAGTTTGGCTTCATAGCCTTTGAAAAGGGCGTCCTTCTGGCCGTAAACGAGCACCGGGACGCAGTCGGCGACGCAAGGATTGCCGTCTTCGTCGACGAACTCGCCGCTGCGCTGCTGAAAGATGTAGTCTCCGGCCCAGTTGTGGAACAGGTCGAATTCGGCGCGCAGCCAGTCGGATTTAAAGCGGTAGCCCAGATCCAGGTTGTAGGCGGTTTCCTCTTTCAAGCCCAGGCTGCCGCGCTCGAAGCTGCGCGTGGCATCGTGGAAACCGTTGGACAGCAGTTCCTGCACCTGCGGCGCGCGGGAAGATCGGGTGATTGCCAGATTGACGCTGTGGCTGTCATTGACTTTCCACAACGCCGAGGCGGACGCGCTGACCGGGGTGTAGCCGAGACCGGCCGTGCCTTGCGGATCGATGTCGGTCTGTTCGACGCGGGTGCCGAGCTGGTAGGTGACCGGGCCTGCATCGAAGGATTCCACGGCGAATACGCCGTAGCTGTTGATCTGCGAACGCGGGACGATGCCCTCCCCGGTGAGTTTTTCGATGGCGTTGAAATCGCTGGCCTGTGCCTGGAATCCAACCGCGCCGCGTAGCGGCCCGATGTCCTGATGGGCGAACTCCAGGCGGCCTTCATAGGACTGGTTGGTGAAGAAGGCGCCGGGTTCGCCGTTGGCGATTTCCGTGTGCTGGTAGTCGGTGTAGCCGAGGCGGGTGCGCAAGGTTTGGGCGAAGCTGAAGGGATTGTTCAGTTCGCTTTTGAAATCGTATTTGTCCTGCCTGAGCGCGATGCGCACGGTTTCTTCACCGGTGCCGTCCGGGGCGATACCGTAATTGTTTTCCAGATGGTTGATGGCAACACCGGCAAAACCGGGCTCACCGATCCACGAGGCGCCCGCCGAGCCGCTGATGGCGCTGGCGCTGGTGTTGTTCAGGAAGCCCTTTGGATTGTCGACGACCGCCAGGGATGGATCGGTGACGGCCACCGCACCGGTGTCGATGCCCGCGCCGCCGATGTCGAGATTGCCGCGTTCGCGATAAAAGCCGTCCAGATGGTAGGCAAAGCTGCCTTCCCCGCCTTCGAGTTTCAGTGCCGTACTCGTTTCGTCGGCGGTGGAATCGAAGCGTTGCTCCAGCCCGCCGCCAAACCGCCTGTCGGGCATGAAGCCCGGAATGCGGTTGTCGATGACGTTGACCACGCCGCCCATGGCGCCGCTGCCGTAGAGCAAGGTGGCCGGCCCGCGCAGGACTTCGATGCGCTCCGCCAGCAACGGCTCCACGCCGGTGGCGTGGTCCGGGCTGAACTGCGATGCATCGCTGCTGCCAATACCGTTGGCCAGCACCCGCACCCGCGGCCCACTTTGCCCGCGGATGACCGGCGTGCCGACGCCGGGGCCGAAAGACTGGCTGGTAATGCCCGGTTCCTGCTTCAGGGTCTCACCGATGCTGTGGCCCATTTTCATGCGCAGTTCTTCGTCCGTCAGAACTGTCACCGGGACGGCGGTTTCCGACACCTTTTCCTGTAAAGGCGCAGTGACGAGTACCGGCTCCAGTTCCGCGGCCGGTTGATCCTCTGCTTGAACCGGCAAGGCAAAAGCCCAGGCGGAAGCCGCCAACAAAACGAGTTTTTTGTACACCTCTTTTCCCCCATCAAACTAAGGCTTGACCGCCTGTCCCGTTTCGACCGGATCATGCATTTATTATGTTATAACATAACACAATCTGATCCAAAAATCAGCCTTGCCGCGTTTTCAGGCATTGGGCGCACAGGCCGCGCACCTCGAAGGCCTTGCCGCGCGCCAGAAAGCCGGCGGCTTTCATCTCTTCCGCCGCCGCGCGCATCAACTCCGAAGCGGCGCGTTCCTCGACGGCGTGGCAGCCTTCGCAGATCAGGAGCAGCAACTCGTGGGAACGTTCGGCGTGGCTGCAACCGATGAAGGCGTTGAGGCTTTCCACCCGGTGAATCAGCCCCTGCTCGAGGAGAAAATCCAGGGTGCGATAAACCGTGGACGGCTTGGCGGTGGGATCGGAAGTCTTCAGGCGCTCGAGCAGATCGTAAGCCTTGGTGGCTTCGTGACTGTCCCAGATCAGCTCCAGCACCCGGCGGCGCAGGGGCGTGAAACGCACCCCGCGCTCGCCGCATAGCCGATCGGCGCTTTTCAGTGCCCGGTCGATGCAGTTCTGGTGATCGTGGGCCGCCTCGCTCACGCCAATTCGGGCAGACCGACGATGTTATAGCCCGCGTCCACGTACAACACCTCGCCGGTGATGCCCGAAGCCAGATCGGAGCACAGGAACGCGGCGGCATTGCCGACTTCTTCAATGG
>DATDOO010000354.1:0-16619 GCA_035293245.1 Methylococcaceae bacterium | reverse complement strand
ACGTTGATCTGCTGGATGCGGGCGGCGCGGCCCTCGGAAATCTTGATGACCACCGCCACGCGGTTGCGCGACAGATTGGACACCTCGGAGTCGATTTTCAGCGCGTACTTGCCGCGGCTGTAATACTGGCGGCGCAGTTCCTGCTCCACCTTGTCCAGCATCTGCTGGTTGAAAACCCGGCCTTCGGCCAGGCCGATGTTCTTGAGCGCCTTGGTCAGATCCTCGGTTTTCAGTTCCTTATTGCCGTCGATCTTGATGCTGGCGACGGCGGGACGCTCTTCCACGGTCACCACCAAAGCGCCGCCTTCGCGTTCGATGCGCACGTCCTTGAAAAAACCGGTCTTGAACAGGGCGCGGATGGCGTCGCCGGTCTGGGGGTCGTCCACGGTGTCGCCGACCTTGATGGGCAGGTAGCTGAACACCGTGCCCGCCGCGATGCGCTGCAGGCCCTCGATGCGGATGTCGGCCACCGCGAACGGCTCGGCTACGGCAGCGGGGGCCGCGAGGAGGCCGGCGATCAGGGAGGCGAGTATTCCGAGGCGTCGCATGTCGAATATCGGGCTCGTGAAAACCGGCTTCCCACCGGCAGGGCTGGGAAGTATAGAAAAACGCCGAGCGTATCTCAACTGCCAAGCACAAAAGTTGTGTTTTGGCAATATGCAACAGCCCCAGGGATTGTCCAAGGAAGGCGAAGTTCAGCATCCTGGCTGAAACGAAGCGCCAGGCCGACATCGGCGCGGCTGTGGGGCTGACCGACGTGAATCTTGCCTCGATCGCCGCGGCCGCTGAGGGGCGTTTGCGATAACCGGGTGGAATTCAACACCCGCCCCCACATCGGCCGGGGAGTGGTGGTCCTCGTCGCGGTGCTCGCCGGCATCGTGCTGCCCATATTGCCGGGCCAGTTTCTGTGGCTCAATATGAGCACCACCGCGCTACTCGGTCGGCCCGGGCTTTTGAGGCCAAGGAACCCCAGATCATACGGCGCCGGCCGCGCCGCCCCGAGCAGCCGATCCCGACTGGCCAACTGGCGTTCTGCACCCGGTGGGTCGGCCTGTTCGAGTGAGAATTGCCGCATGAGGACAGCGTGGCCAAGGCCCGCACCACCGCCGTCAATTTCTTCTGCATCGGCCAGGCCTTCTATTTACTCAATTGCCGTTCCCTGGCCCACTCTCTGTTCCGGCTGGGGCCATTTTCCAATCCCTGGATATGGGCCGGGATCGCGGCCATGATGCTGACGCAAACCGCCTTCATTTACGCCCTGGCCATGAACTGGCTGTTCCCTTCCGAAGCCGTCGGCCGGGAAGAGTGGCTGCCGACGCTGGCCGGAGGTATTGTGATTTACGGCGCGGTGGGCGTGGAGAAATTGGTGCGCCGCGCGTTTTCCCACTTAAGGAGAGGCCGATGATCGTCCGCGACAGAACCGTCATTTGGCGAGCCCTGCTCAGCGATTGGCCCGCCTTGCTCTATTTCCTGGCCCTGGCGCTGGGCGCCGAGTTCATTTACGAGTACACCCGGCTGGCGCATACGGCCCTGCCGCTGCTTCCCCTGAGCGTGCTGATCACCGCCATGTCCATCTTCCTGGGGTTCCAGATCAACCAGTGCTATGAACGCTGGTGGGAGGCGCGGCGGCTTTGGGGACAGCTCGTCAACGCAAGCCGCTCCTTCGGGCGCCAGGCGACCACCTTGCTCACGGCCGGGCGTATCGCCGCAATCGCCGACGAAGCCCAAGCGGCGGTACTGCAACGGGAACTGGTTTACCGGCAGATCGCCTATGCCAATGCGCTGCGCATCACGCTGCGCTCGGGCGGCGGGCTGTCGGAGCAGGATTGGCAATTCCTGGGGCAATGGCTCGGGGAAGAGGAAATCGCTCGTCTGCGCCAGGCCCGCAATGTGCCCACGCAACTGATCCAGCGCCAGGGAGAACGCCTCGCGGCGGTCATGGGCAAGGATTGGGCGGAGCAGCAGATCTTGCTGCAGCTCAACGATTCCCTCAACCGGACGTACGAAATCCAGGGCGGCTGCGAACGCATCAAGCGCACGGCGTTTCCCGACCGCTTCCGCTTTCACACCCATATCTTCGTGTGGCTGGTGGCCACGCTGATCCCCTTCAGCCTCATCGAGACCGACCAGCGTTTCGACGCCATCGCCATCGTGACGGAAACGTTATTGGCCTTCGTGTTCGTCACCATCGAACGACTCGGCTCGGAACTGCGCGACCCTTTCGAGAACCAGCCCAACGACACGCCCATGTCGGCCCTGTGCCGCACCATCGAGATCGAACTCCGTCAGCAATTGGGCGAAGCCGAGGTTCCGCCGCCGCTCCAACCGGTAGATGGCGTCTTGATGTAGGGGCGAACTTGTTCGCCATCATGGTGCGGGTTTGCGGGCGCATCGAGCACCGGTGTATGGGCCGCACGGTCCTATCTGGGCAACTTCGCCGCTTCGTCCGGATGCGCGAGGTCCACGCCGACGCTGATCACGAAGCTCGAAGCCTGTTCGATATCCATGGCGGACGGCACGACTCTGGAAGCGTGGGTGATGATCGTGAAGCCGGAGGTCGGGTTGGGCGAGGTGGGCACGTAGAGCACGTAGTTCTCTCCCACGTGGTTGGTCACGTAAGCCGGCACCCACAAGCCGTCCTTGGGATACTCCACGTAAACGACTTCCCGCAGCGCGCTCTTGCCGCGCCCGCGAAACATCGCAAATACCTTTTTCGTGACGCGGTAGATGGAACCCAAAAGCGGCACGCGATCGATCAGTGCCTCGAGGAAATAGAGCAGGTGGGCCTTCTCCTGGCGCAGCAGGTAACCGAAATAGGTCAGTAGAACCAGCGCGCCGGCAAACAGCAACACGGTGACCATGAGGCTCTCGTAGCGGCCGTATACTCTCAGGAGGAATTCCCTCATCAGTCGTTCCACGTACACCACGATCTGCACGATGATGACCACGGGCAGGATGCCCAGGACGCCGATCAGGAAATAATCCACGAATTTTTGCCATGTCTGTTTCATCGCGGGTGGCCTCCAAGGGTGGCGAACAAAGCGAGTGGGCGGATGGGCATACTACGGGAAATCCTTAGCTCGGCGGATCGTCGGCACGGCAAGGCCCCAGCACCGTACTGGCGACGATGGCCCGCCGCAGGTCCCGCAGGTTTCCCAGCGGCGTTTTCCTCGGCATGCGCCTCGGCGCGCCCGGGGAGACGAGGGAAACTGCGGCCGAGGTTTCGTCGCGTGGCTGCGGCGGCGACGGGTGAGGGGCGGGCCAGGGTGATTCCTCTGCTTCGACTTCCGGGCCGGCAGGCGGCTCCTCTGCCGCGCCTCCGCGCAGTCGGGCCAGCAGCAAATTGAGCAGCGGCCACAGAATGAAAATCAGCAGGATGAGGATTTCTTCAAGACTCACGTCGGGCATGTCCGTTCTCCTCTCAAGCACGTGGACGGCGGTGGAAGGCCCTTCCACCGCCGTCCGGCGCCTCCGGTTCCCCCTTTCGCAAAGGGGGAGGAAAGGGGCCTGTCCATGGGTCTGGCCAGGTTTCCTGCCAAGTCAGGGTTCATCAACGCCTCTCCGGATGCGCCGGTCCCTCACCGGTTTGCGCGATGGCGTCGCGCATGGCCGTGTCGGCCTGCACGTTCTTCATCCGGTAATAATCCATGATCCCCAGGTTGCCGTGGCGAAACGCTTCGGCCATGGCGCGCGGCACCTCCGCTTCCGCCTCCACGACCCGGGCGCGCATCTCCTGTTCCAGGGCGACCGCCATCGCCCGCCGTTCTTCGGCTTTCGCCTGGGCGATCTGCTTGTCGGCATTGGCCTGGTCGATCTGCAATTTGGCGCCGATGTTCTCGCCCACGTCCACGTCGGCGATGTCGATGGAGAGGATTTCGTAAGCGGTGCCGGCGTCCAGTCCCTTGCTCAGCACGTGCTTGGAGATGTGGTCCGGGTTCTCCAGGACGTCCTTGTGCGATTCCGCGGAACCGATGGTGCTCACCATGCCTTCGCCCACCCGGGCGATGATGGTTTCCTCCCCCGCGCCGCCCACCAGCCGGTCGATGTTGGTGCGCACCGTGACCCGGGAGACGGCGATGAGCTGGATGCCGTTCTTGGCCACGGCGGCGATCCGGGGCGTCTCGATGACCTTGGGAATGACCGACATCTGCACCGCTTCCAGGACGTTGCGGCCGGCCAGGTCGATGGCGGCGGCGCGCTTGAAGGTCAGCGGGATGTTGGCCTTGTCCGCCGAGATCATGGCGTTGACCACGCGCACCACGTTGCCGCCGGCCAGATAGTGGGCTTCCAGGTCGTTCAAGGGGATGTCCAGGCCGGCCTTCACGGCGCTGATGCGCGCCGTGATCACCGTGCCGGGCGGCACCCGCCGCAGGCGCATGCCGATGAGGGTGATGAGCCCCACGTAGGCGCCCGAGGCCCAGGCGGCGATCCACAGGGGGATCGGCACCACGTAAAGCAGGAAAACCAGCGCCGCCACCAGCAGCACCAGCAGTGCGATGCCGCCGGTCAATCCGGTTTCTATCCCAGTCATATCAACCCCCTTGCTGTGTCGATGCGCGGCTTGGCCGCACGACGATGCGGCCGCCGTCGACCCGGGCCACCCGGATCGGCGCGCCGGCCTCGATGAATTCGCCCTCGGAAACCACGTCCACCCGCTCGCCTTCGATTTCCGCGATGCCCGCCGGCCTGAGGGGCGAGTGCGCCGTTCCGGTCTTGCCCAGCCAGTGCCGGTCGCCTTCCTCGGCCGAGGCGTATCCCGCGCCGGCGGGTAGCCCCGTTTCCAGGATCAGCCGCCGCCCGAACGGCAGGCGGGGCAGGATTTTGAGCAGGACGAGGCTCACGGCCAGGGCCAGGAGCAGGGCCAAGGCCACGCGCCCCGCCGCGGCGAGGATGAAATCCAGGCTGGCTCCGGTGCCGACCAGGCTCAGGCTGAGCCCGCCCAGGACGGCGGCGATGCCCAGCACGCCGGCGATGCCGAAGCCGGGGATGACGAAAATCTCCAGGGCCAGGAGCAGCAGGCCGCCGGCGACCAGGAGCAGTTCCTCCCAGCCGGCCAGTTGCACCAGCCAGTGGCCCCAGAAAAACAGCGCCAGCCCCAAAATCCCCACGATTCCCGGCAGCCCGAAGCCGGGGGTGCGCAGTTCCAGGACGATGCCGAGCATGCCGAGGCTGATGAGCAGGGGACTGACCACCGGATGCGTCAGCCAGCGGACCAGATTCTCCGCCCAGTTGGGCGAGGCGTGCCGGAGCTCGGCGCCGGCCAGACCCAGTCGCGCCAGGACGCCGTCGATCGTGTCGGCGCGGAAATCTGCGACCTTGTGCTTGAGGGCTTCCTCGGTGGTCAGGGTCAGGAGCTTGCCTTTTTCCACCAGGCCGGGGATTTCCACGTCCGCGTCCACCATGGCCTCGGCGACCAGCGGCGGACGCTTGCGGCTCTCGGCCGTGGCGCGGAATTCCTTGCGGACGTAGGAAACCGTCTTCTCTTCCACCGGCTGCGCGGGTGAACCGGGCTGGCCGATCTGCACCGGCGTCGCAGCGCCGATGGTGCCGCCGTCGGCCATGGCGATCTTCTCGGCGGCGAGGCCGATCAGGGCCCCGGCGGAGATGGCCCGCTTGTTCACGAAGGCCACGGTCGGCACTTTGGCGTCGAGCAAGGCGTCGCGGATCAGCACGGCGGCATCCACCCGTCCGCCGAAGGTGTTGATGTCCAGCACGACCGCCGCCGCGCCCTCCTGCGCCGCCTCCCCGAGCACCCGCTGGACGAACGGCGCGAGCCCAAGGTCGATGACGCCTTGGATGGGCGCGACGTAGACGGGCCTCGGCGCGGTCTGGGCGAAGAGCGTCCTGCCCGGGACAATCGCCATGACCAAGCCCACCGCCGCGATGAAGAAGCATCCCCGTTTCGTTGCCCGCATGATACCGATGTTCAAGGCAGACTCCGGACGTTATGGCGTAGATTCGACAGGGTCGGTGCCGGTTGGACGCGGCGCCCGGCTTATTAGACAAGGCGTTTCGCCTTAGTGCGGCGGGGCGAGGAACGATCGGGGTGTCAGTCCGATGTGTCGGACGGGGCGGCGCGGCTATGGCCTTGGTGCCGGCGGATCGATTGTCGCAGGGCTCCATTTAATTGTTTCCCTCGCGCCGCCCCATCATCCACAACGCCGCACTCACCGCCCAATACGCCACGGCGAGCGCCAACAGGGCGAACGCCCAGGGATGGGGCTGGGCCAGGCTTTCCACGGCGACGGTCTCGCGGGCGACGAGGGCCAATGCCAAGGCGGCGGCCACATCCAGCGCGATTCCGCCTTCCCCGTGGCCGAGCCGACACTCTACCAGCGTCTTGATTGCGAGCAGGACGGCCATGAACGCGCAAAACACCGGCAGGGCATGCGCCGTTTCCAGACTCGGCGCGGCCAGGCGAGGGTACAGGGCCGGTGCCAACTGCCACATGTTCCAGAGCACGGCGAGGCTCGCGCCCGCGAGGCTCAGCCGCGCTGCGAAGCGGATCGCGTTGCGGAGTTGCGTCGAGGGGCTTTGCTTGCTTTGCCGGTGGTTCCTCAGTACCTGTTTTTCCAGTTCCACCAGGGCGAACAGCGCAATGCCGAACGCCGCGATGCGTCCCCACGCCGAAAGGTCGATGGCGGCCGTGCCGAAGGCTTGCTGCATGAAGGGCGCATAACTGAACAGTCCCTGGATCGCCAACAGGAAAGGCACCGCCATGAGCGCGTAACGATTGCCGAACAATCCCCGCCACGAAAGGCTGGAGGCGTAAAGGTAACGGCTGTTGAACAGATACACGATTTCGCCCATCACCAGGGTGTTGACCGCCGCCGTGCGCGCCACTTCGTGACTGGCGCCCCGCTCGATTTCCCAGAAGAACATCCAGAGCAGGCCGATCACGAGCAGCACCGCGACGAAGGCGACGCGCCAGACCGCGAACACCGTCAGCAAGGGCTCCGCGGGCGGACGGGGCGGACGGTTCATGACGCCGTCCTCCGGCCGTTCGAATGCCAGCGGCAGGGACAGCGCAACGGCGGTAACCAGATTGACCCACAGTATCTGCAACGGCGTGATGGGCAGGGTCACGCCGAGCAGGATGGCGACGACGATCGCTCCGGCTTCGCCGAAACTGGTGGGCAGGATGTAGACGATGGCCTTTTTGAGGTTGTCGTAAACGGTCCGCCCCTCTTCCACCGCATGGGCGATGGAGGCGAAGTTGTCGTCGGCCAGCACCATGTCGGCGGCTTCCTTGGCGGCTTCCGTGCCCTTCAGTCCCATCGCCACCCCGACGTCGGCGCGTTTCAGCGCCGGCGCGTCGTTGACGCCGTCCCCGGTCATGGCCACGACCTGGCCGTTCGATTGCAGGGCCCGCACCAGCCTCAGCTTGTGTTCCGGGCTCGCGCGGGCAAACACGTTCACGTCCCGGACACGGCGGGCCAGTTCTTCGTCGTTCAAGGTTTCGATCTCGGAGCCGGTGAGAACGTCGCCGCCAATGTTGAGCCTGGCCCCGATCGCGCCGGCGGTCACGCCATGATCGCCGGTGATCATCTTGATGCGGATGCCTGCGTGCTGGCACCGCGCCACGGCGCCGACGGCTTCCTCGCGCGGTGGGTCGATCAGTCCCACCAGCCCGAGCAGGGTAAAGCCGCCGTCCGCGTCGGCGAAACGAAGACGGTCGAGCGCTTCGTCCAGGGGCTTGATCGCCACGGCCAGCAGGCGCTGGCCGCTCGCCGCCAGTTGCTGGATATATCCCTCCCACAGGGCCATGTCCAGCGGGTGGTCTTCTCCCTTGCGGCGCTGCCGCCGGCAACGTTCCAGCACGACCTCGGGCGCGCCCTTGAGGTAGATGAAGGCATGCCCGGCGTGATCGCGATGCAGCGTGGCCATGAAACGGTGCTCCGACTCGAACGGAATCGCATCGATGCGGGGAAAGGCCTCGTGTTCGAAGGCGGGATCGAAACCGGCTTTCATGCCCAGCGTGACGAGGGCGCCTTCGGTGGGATCGCCTTCCAGCCGCCATCCGTCCTCGCTTTCCCGCAGGCTGGCGTCGTTGCACAGCAGCGCGGCGCGGGCTGCTTCCGTCAGTTCGGCATGATCGGCGACGGACACGTCCCGGCCCGCCGCGCTGAAACCGCCGTGCGGCGCATATCCCACCCCGCCGACGGCGAACATCTGGCCGGCGGTCGCCACGGTCTGCGCGGTCATTTCGTTTTGGGTCAGGGTGCCGGTCTTGTCGGAACAGATCACCGTGACCGAACCCAGGGTCTCCACCGCCGGCAGGTGGCGGATGATGGCGTTCCGGCCGGCCATGCGCCGTACGCCGATGGCGAGGGTGACGGTGACGATGGCGGGCAGGCCCTCCGGAATGGCCGCGACGGCCAATCCCACCGCGGCCATGAACATGTCCTGGAGCGGATAGCCACGCCCCAGCAAGCCGAAGCCGAAGGTGGCCGCGGCCAGCAGAAGAATCGCGGCGGTCAGCCAGTGGCCGAATTTCTCCATTTTGCGCAACAGCGGCGTGGCGACGGCCTCAACCCGGGTCAGGAGGGCGCCGATGCGGCCGATTTCGGTCTCGGCGGCCGTGCCGATCACCACGCCCAAGCCCTGGCCGTAAGTCACCAGCGTCCCGCTGTAGGCCATGCAGAAGCGGTCACCCGGCACGGCGTCCAGGGGCGCCGTTTCGGTGGTTTTTTCTACCGGCTCGGATTCGCCGGTCAGCACCGCTTCCTGCACGCGCAGGTTTTTCACCTCGATCAGCCGCAGGTCCGCCGGCACCTTGTCGCCCGATTGCAGCAGGACAAGGTCTCCGGGAACGAGCCGTTCCGCGGGAATGGTCCGGCGCCGGCCGTCGCGCAGCACCAGGGCCGACAGGGACAGCATGGCGCGGATCGCCTCCAGCGCCGCTTCCGCCTTGCCTTCCTGGATGAAGCCGATCAGCGCGTTGATCACCACCACGCCGAGAATCACGGCAGTGTCCACCCAGTCGCCGAGCAAGGCGGTGACCGACGCCGAAGCCAGCAACACATAAATCAGGACGTTATGGAATTGCAGCAGAAAACGCATCCAGGCGCTGCGGCGGCTGGCTTTCGGCAACTCGTTCGGACCGAAGCGCTTGAGACGCTCCTCGGCTTCCTGCTCCGTCAGGCCGTGGCGTTGATGGCTGCCCAGGATTTCCAATGTCTCGCCCGCGGGAAGGGAATGCCAGGTGCGCCGCAGAACGGCCGATGCGTGATTCGTGGCGTCGTTTTTCATGGGGAGGCTCCTTGATCGTTCACGACGGTGAGGCTTGTGGGGGAGGTATTCAGCATCTCGAACAACCCCGCATGGGCGTTTTCCAGAATGGCCGCCACGGCGGGATGTTTCAGCTTGCGCTGGGCGGTGATCGCGTAAAACCGTTCGCGCACAGCTTCGATCCGGCCGATCGTTTCCGCGCCGTATTGATGGCGGATTTCCGGCGCCACCGCGACCGGTGCGAAGAATAGCCCGACTCCGGCGCTGGCGAAGGTCTTGAGCAGGGCGCTGTCCTCGATTTCCGCGCGGATGTCGGGGGACAGGCCTTCCGCGTCGAACCACTGGTCCAGCGAGCGCCGCAGCGCCGTGCTCGGCGTCGGCAACAGAAAAGGTGCGCCGTTGAGGGAGCGCGGAAAATCGTCCGCATGGCGTGCCGCCAGCGCGGGCGCGCCGAATACCGCCACGCCGCACTCACCCAAAAGATGATTGAAGACGCGGGCGCCGGCCGAAGGCGTGGCCGGCACGTCGGACAACACCAGATCGATGCCGTGCAGCGAAACTTCCGCCAACAGGCGTTCGGCCTTGTCTTCGTAGCAAAGAAGCTGCACCGGTTCCGCCATGCGCAGCGCCGGTTCGATCAGGCGATAGGCGATCAGCTTGGGCAAGGCGTCCGCCACGCCCACGCTGAGGCGCAGGCCGCGTCCAGTGGCCCGGCCTTTCAAGGTATTGGTCAGCTCCCGCCCCAGCGCGAAGATTTCCTCCGCGTAATGGAACACGGCGCGCCCGGTGTCCGTGAGGGCCAGTTTGCGCCCCTCGCGGCGGAACAGCCTCTCCCCGACAGCCTGTTCGAACACCGCCAGTTGGCCGCTGATGGTGGGTTGCGCCAGATGGAGCTTTTCGCAGGCGCGCGAGACGCTGCCTTCCTTCGCCACGTTCCAGAAGTAGTACAGATGCTGGTAGTTCAGTCGCTCCATGGGCGTCTATGCATCGAGAAAAGCGATCATGCTAATAGAAATAATCTAATTTACTATGAAAATGATCGCCGCTATCCTGTGTGGCGTCAATAAAAGCGATTGAAAGAGAAAGGCCATGCAGAAACTGATACAGGGACTCCACCATTTTCAGACCACGCTTTTCGGCTCCCAGCGCGAACTGTTCGAGCACCTGGCGAAAGGGCAATCGCCCGAGGTGCTGTTCATTACCTGTTCCGATTCGCGCATCGCCCCGAACCTGCTCACCCAGAGCGAACCGGGCGAGCTGTTCGTCCTGCGCAACGCCGGCAACATCGTGCCGCCTTACGGCGCGGTGCAGGGGGGCGAGGCGGCCACCATCGAATTCGCCGTGGCGGGCTTGGGCGTCAAGGACATCATCGTTTGCGGCCATTCCCATTGCGGCGCCATGAAAGGACTGCTGGAACCGCCGCCATGCCGCGATTTTCCGGCCCTGACCCAGTGGCTTTCCCACGCCGAATCCACCCGCCGCATCGTGCGCGACAAGTACGGCGAGCGCGAAGGCCCGTCGCTGCTCAATGTCACCATCCAGGAAAACGTGCTGGCGCAGATGGAAAACCTGCGCACCCACCCGGTGGTGGCGTCCGGGCTGGCCCAGGGCAAGCTCAAGCTGCACGGCTGGGTCTACAAGATCGAGACCGGCGAGGTATTCGGCTACGATCCCGCAAGCAGCCAGTTTCGGACGCTGACCGAACAGCGTCCGCTGCTGTCGGCGCCGGAACGCAAGTTTGTCGCCTTGGACATTTGAGAAGGGCTCGGTCATGCCCGATTCGACTGCAAGCAACACGGCTTCCGGAGGTTACGCAAGCCTGCTGGTGACCTGGAAGGAGGATATTCTCGCTTCCGTCGTGGTGTTCCTGGTGGCCCTGCCCCTCTCCATGGGTATCGCCATCGCTTCCGGCGTTCCCATGGAAAAAGCGGCTTCGGTGGGTCTCATTACCGCCATCATTGGCGGCATCGTGGTGGGCCCTTTGTCTGGTGAGCGCGTAGCCCGGAGGCCCCGCCGCGGGGCATCCGGGAGCGGCATTGCCGGAACAACGGTGGTGGAAATCGTGGGCGTGGGTTCCCGGACGCGCTTACCGCGCCTCCGGGCTACGTTGCTGGGCCTCATCGTCCTGCCTGGACCTCCTGGTCAACTGGGAACAACAACACCAGGCGGCGGGGGGCGAACTGGTCATCGACTGGGAAACCCTGCACGCCATCTTCCAGCGGCACGCCTGGGGCGGAACTCGCAAATCGATTGAAGGCGCGGGAACAACGCCATGAACCCACCCGATGCCGACAAGCGTGCCGCCCTAGCGTCGCTGGGCGCGAGCGCGTCGTACACTTCGACCGCCAGGAACCTGCTGGCCTATATTTCGCTTGACGAAACCCGGCTCCGCCGCGGCATCCGCCTGCTGGACTCGCTGCTGGCGCGGGTTCTCAAAACCGAAGGGGGAGCGGAGGTCGCCGCCACGGTCGAACTGTTGCGGCGCGGTCTGGGCGGCTTTCGCCGCAAGCACGAACAGTCCCGGCGGCAACCGATCGAGGCCATCGAACGCCTGGGCCCCGATGCGCTGAGCGCGGTGATCCGGGCTTTCAGTCTCTATTTCAGCCTGGCCAATATCGCCGAGGAATCCCACTATCTCCGCCAGCGGCGCCGGCAGGCCGAGCGCGGCGGCCATTACTGGCGCGGCTCCTTTCACGACACCTTGCTGGGGATGAAAAAGGCCGGCGTCACGCCGGACGAACTGCAAGTCCTGCTGAACCGTCTGCTCTATATGCCGGTGCTGACCGCCCATCCGACCGAAATCAAGCGGCGCACCGTCAAGGGAGCCCTGCGCAACGTCTTCCTGACGCACGAAACGCTGGACGACCCCCGCGTCAAAGGCTATTTCCGCCAGGAGGTTCTCGAAAAGCTGCTTGCGCAGATCCAGTTGCTGTGGAAAACGGAGGAAATCCGCGCCCGCAAGATGGACGTGCGGGACGAGATCGAAGCCGGACTGTCGTACTTCCCGCTCTCGCTGTTTCAGGCCACGGCGCGCGTCTACCGCAACTTCGAACGCTCCCTGGGCGACGTTTACGGCGCGGAGCGGGCGGAGGGGGACGCCATCCGCCTCCCCAGCTTCCTGCGCTTCGGCTCCTGGATCGGCGGCGACCGCGACGGCAACCCCAACGTCAAGCCGGAATGCATCGCGCTGGCCCTGCGCCTCCAGGCGCGGACCGTGCTGGAGGAATACCTCCGCCGCCTGGACGAGCTGCGCGGACAGATTTCCCATTCCTACGGCCTGTGCCAGCCCACGGAACGCTTTCTTGCCGGTCTGGAAAGCGACCGGCGCTTGCTGGGGGAGTCCGTTCGCGAGATGGAAAGGATTTATTTGCAGGAACCGTACCGCCACAAGCTGGCGCTGATGAAATACCGCATGCAGCGGACTTTGGCGCGGACCCAGGCCAGTCTCACCGCCGAGGCCGCGCCGGATGAGCCGCACGCTTACGCCGACGCCCGCGCCTTTCGCGAAGACCTGCGCGTTTTCGAAGACTCCCTGCGCTCCCACGGCGACGCGGCCATCGCGGCGCTGGAACTTCGGGATCTGATCCGCCTCGTGGAGACCTTCGGTTTCCATCTCGCCCAGCTGGACGTGCGCCAGGAATCGGGCCGCCATGGGGAGGCGGTGGCGGAAATCCTCAAGGCCGCGCTGGGCATCGACTACAGCGCCCTGGAAGAAAGCCAACGGCTGCAAGTGCTGAGCGACGCAATCCTTGCCCTGAGCCCGGTCGAAGGGGGCGGTTCCCGGCTTCCAGCCTACGATCCGGAAGCCCTCTCGGCGGCCAGCCGCGAGACGCTGGAAACCTTCCGCGTCATGGCCCGCATGCGGCGGGAACTCGGCCCGGAATGCTTTGGCCGCTACATCATTTCCATGACCCACGCCGCCAGTCACGTGCTGGAAGTCCTGTTCCTGGCCGCCCAGGGCGGTCTGGCCGGCTGGCGTGACGGTCAATGCTACTGCCACATCGGCGCAAGCCCCCTGTTCGAGACCATCCAGGATCTGGCGCGCATCGAACCTGTGCTATGCGCCTTGCTGGACACGCCGGTCTATCGGGACCTTCTGCGGGCTTCCGGCAATACGCAGGAAGTCATGCTGGGATATTCCGACTCCTGCAAGGATGGCGGCATTCTGGCCTCGGCCTGGAATCTTTATCAGGCGCAGAAAAAAATCGTCGCTATCACGGAGGCGCGGGGGGTCGAATGCCGCGTGTTCCACGGGCGCGGCGGCACCGTGGGGCGGGGAGGCGGTCCCACCCGCGAAGCCATCCTGGCCCAGCCGCCCGACACGGTGCGCGGGCAGATCAAGTTCACCGAACAAGGCGAGGTGCTGTTCTACCGTTACAACAACATGGAAACCGCCGTTTACGAGTTGACCATGGGCGTCACCGGCCTGCTCGATGCCAGCGTGAGCCTGGTGCGTCCCCAGCCCGAAGATCCGCCGGAAAACCTGGCCATCATGGTCGAACTGGCGCGCATCGGCGAAAACGCGTTCCGCGAATTGACCGAACGCACCGACGGCTTCCTGGATTATTTCTATGAGGCCACGCCGGTGGGGGAGATCGGCCAGCTCAACATCGGCTCGCGCCCCTCGCACCGGAGCAAGCAGGACCGTTCCAAAAACTCGGTGCGCGCCATCGCCTGGGTGTTCGCCTGGGCGCAGTCGCGCCAGACCTTCCCTGCCTGGTACGGCATCGGCACGGCCCTGGAAAGCTGGTGCGCGGGCTCGGCCCCCCGCTTGGAGAAACTCAAGGCGCTGTATCGGGAGTGGCCTTTCTTCCGCAACCTGGTGAGCAACGCGCAGATGGCGTTAGCCAAGGCGGACATGAATGTGGCGAAGGACTACGCCTCTCTGTGCCACGATCAACGCACCGCCCAGCGCGTCCTCGCGATGATCGACGGCGAATACCGGCGCAGCGTGGCCTGGATTCTGGATATCGCCGGCACGGACCGTCTGCTGGCGGACAACCCTCCGCTCGCCGCGTCCCTGGACCGGCGCAACGCCCTGCTAGGCCCCGTCAACGCCATTCAGGTCGCCCTGCTCCAGCGGGTCCGGAGCGAAACGGCGGACGCAAGCGGCAACAGCCCCTGGATGCTGCCGCTGTTGCGCACCATCAACGCCATCGCGGCGGGAATGCGCAACACCGGCTAACGGAGGCGGATCGTGTCGTCCTATCGTTTGACCCATCTCAAGCAACTGGAAGCGGAAAGCATCCACATCATCCGCGAGGTTGCCGCCGAGTTCGAAAACCCGGTGATGCTCTACTCCATCGGCAAGGACTCCGCCGTCATGCTGCAACTGGCGATGAAAGCCTTTTACCCCGGCAAACCGCCGTTCCCTCTGCTGCATGTGGACACGACGTGGAAATTCCGCGAGATGATCCAGTTCAGGGATCGGCTGGCGCATGATCTGGGGTTGGACCTGATCGTCCACGTCAATCCGGAAGGGGTGGAGCAGGGCATCGGCCCGTTCACCCACGGCAGCAAGAAGCACACCGACATCATGAAGACCGAGGCCCTCAAGCAGGCCCTGGACAAGTACCGCTTTGACGCCGCCTTCGGCGGCGCGCGGCGCGACGAGGAAAAGTCCCGCGCCAAGGAGCGCGTCTACTCCTTCCGCGACAAGAACCACCGCTGGGACCCGAAAAACCAGCGCCCCGAGCTGTGGAGCCTGTACAACGGCAAGATCAACAAGGGCGAATCCATCCGTGTCTTCCCCATGTCCAACTGGACCGAGCTGGACGTGTGGCAGTACATCTACCTGGAAAACATTCCCATCGTGCCCTTGTATTTCGCCAAGGAGCGGCCGGTGGTGGAGCGCGACGGCGTGCTCATCATGGTGGACGACGAGCGCATGCCGCTGGAGCCAGGCGAGGAGCCGGAAATGAAAATGGTGCGCTTCCGCACCCTGGGCTGTTACCCCCTGACCGGCGCCGTGGAATCCAGCGCCGCCACCCTGCCGGAAATCATCCAGGAAATGCTGCTCACCAAAACCTCCGAACGCCAGGGCCGGGTCATCGACCACGACCAAGCCGGTTCCATGGAGCAGAAAAAGATGGAGGGGTACTTTTGAAATCCAATGATGCGGCGCGTCCTGCGCCGCCCCCTTCGGGCGACTTCGTCGTCCAAAATCGCTCCAGGCGATTTTGTCCCGGAGGATTTGTGACCTCTGAAAACGCTTCGCCGGTCCGGCGGGATAGCCACTTCACTTGTAAGAGCTACTGAACCATGCGAAAAAACCTGTCTACCCAACCCCGCCTCGTGGCGGGCGTCGGCGCCTTCGCCGAGCGCTACCAGGCGTTCCTGGTCGATCAGTGGGGGGTGCTGCACGACGGCCAAACGCCTTTTCCCGGCGCCGTCGAGTGCCTGCGCCGCTTGCGGGCTTCGGGCAAGCAAGTGGCGATCCTCAGCAATTCCGGCAAACGCGCGGCGGATAACGCCGAGCGCCTGCGGGCCTTGGGCATCGACGAAGACTGTTACACCGCCCTGGTCACTTCCGGCGAAGTCGCGCGGGACAGTCTGGCGGCGCGTGGGGCGCCTTTCGTCCCCTCTTTGGGCCGCCGCTGCCTGCTGTTGAGCAGCGACGGCACGGACACGCTGGCGCGGGGATTGGACGTGGAGATGGCGGAGACGGTGGCGGCAGCCGACTTCATCCTGCTGGCCGGCGTCGCCGACGAGCATCCCATGGCTTACTACCTGCCCATCCTGGAATACGGCAGCACCCACGAGATGCCGCTGGTCTGCGTGAATCCCGATCTGGTGCGTTTCTCGCCGCAAGGGTTAACGTTCAGTGCGGGAGAACTGGCGCGCCGCTACGAACAGATGGGCGGCACGGTGCATTACATCGGCAAGCCCCATGAGGCGATTTACCGCTATTGCGGCAAGGTGCTGGCGGATTTCGCCCCGAGCCGGACCGTCGCCATCGGCGACTCCGTGGGCCACGACGTGGTGGGCGGCGCCAGGGCCGGTCTGGACACCGCGTTGGTCACCGACGGCATCCACCAGGCCGATTTCGCCGACGCGGTGGACGATGATGCCCGCCTGCGGCGGGTGTCCGCCATCGCCCGGGAGCACGGGGTCTGGCCGGACTGGGTCATCCGCAGGTTTGCCTGGTAATCGCATTTTTCCAATTTCAATCCACTGCATGAAACAACCCTCAGCCAACGATCATGGCGACCAGCCGCCCCGGAAGATACCAGCGGCTGGTCGTCCGGGTCATTTCCCTCACCCCGACCTTGCCCAGGAACCTGCCGCGCTCCGCGGGCAGGAATCCTGTCTCCCCCCTTTGAAAAGGCTATGTCTGCATTAACAGTTGAAAATGCTTTTCCAGGCCAAGGGCGGCCTGGAGGCCACCC
>DATDOO010000353.1:0-3949 GCA_035293245.1 Methylococcaceae bacterium | reverse complement strand
GTGGATGAATCCGTCAGGAATCTGGTTTCCGGGGAAGGGTGTTCCGCTGAAGGGATTGATGGGGGCTGGAAGCAGACTCTGTGAGAAATCGCCGTTGCGCTCGGCCAGGGTGGGAACGTTGGCGATTTGCGTAAGGCCCTCGCGCTGGCGCGTGTGTTCGTAGTCGGCGAAGAAAAACGTGCGGTCGCGAGCGATGGGACCGCCGAGGGAGGCGCCGAACTGGCCGCGGCTGTAATCCGGGGCAGGCTCGTTCGCAGGCGCGAAGTAGTTGCGCGCGTCCATGGCGCGAGTGCGGAGGAAGCCGTAAAGGCTGCCGTGAAACATGTTCGTGCCGGAATGGGTGACGACGTTGATCTGACCGGCGGCGTTGCGTCCGAAAGAGGCATCGTAGGTGCTGGTAAGTACCTCGAACTCCTGGATGGCATCCACCGGCGGTCGCACGCCGGGCGTGTTCAGCTTGGGGTCCATGTTGTAGACGCCGTCGAGCAGGAAGGTGCTGGCGTCCTCGCGCCCGCCGTTGACCGTCAAAGCGAAATCGCCGCGGAGCGAACTGGCGGAGCCTTCCGGCGCGGGCGCCGCGCCCGGAGCCAGGAGCGCCAGCTCCAGGAAGTTGCGGCCGTCAAGCGGGAGGCTGGTTAGCTGGCGGCCGTCAATCACGGTGCCGAGCGCGGGCGTCTCCTTCTCGAGCGGCACCACGGGCGCGGTGACTATGACTTCCTCGGTCACGCTGCCCAACTCCAGCCGCACCTCGAGCCAAAGCTCCTGATTGACCTGGAGGCCGGTGCGGGACAGGTACTTCTTGTAGCTGGGCTGCTGCACCTCGATGCGATAACCGCCGGGTGGCAGCGAGACCACGGCGAAGCGCCCGTCTGCCCCGGCGACTGCGGTCCGCCCGTCGCCGGTGGCCTCGTTGGTGATGCGCAGCGTCACCTGCGGTACGGACGCGCCGGACGGATCAAGCACTACTCCCCGAACCGACGCGCGAGGTGATTGGCTGACGGCGGGGAGAGCCGCCAAGAACAGGATGACGATAGAGGACACAATTCGCCTCGATGGGCGCATAGGAAAGGCCCCTCCCTGTGAAGTCACGGCGGCGAAGTTCCGGACTCCCACATCGCCTGCGACAGACCGCGATCAGCCCGTTGCCATCAGCGGAACGACCGCTATGTTAAACTGGCTCGTGCTTTTTGTCGCGGTTTTTTGGCCGCGGGCGGCCGCGAGAGCTTTCGGACGAGGTATGGCCATGGTGAAATGCCGTTTCGTCGTGTTTTTCATGCTGGTCCTGGGGCTGGCCATCGCCGCGGGTAGCCAGTCGGCTGCAAGTCTTGACTGGCCGCAGTGGCGAGGGCCGGATCGCTCGGGCCTCTCGAAGGAAACCGGACTGCTGAAAAATTGGCCGGCTTCGGGACCGTCCCGCGTGTGGATGGCTTCCGGCCTGGGCGCCGGATTCGGCTCGATTTCAGTGCAGGGCGATCGCGTGTACGTTCAGGGGCTGAAGGGCAGAGACAGCGCGGTGTCCAGTCTGGACCGCGCCACCGGCAGGGCGGTGTGGTCGAGGGTAATCGGTCCGGGGCGCGGCAACGACCGCGGGCCAGGGCCGCGGGGCACGCCGACGGTGGACGGGGACCGGGTGTACGTTCTGACGGAAAACGGGGACCTGGCGTGTCTGAAGGCTCAAGATGGTTCGGTAGTGTGGCAGCGCAATGTGCTCACGGATTTTGGCGGCCGGAACATTCCCTGGTTGATCAGCGAATCGCCGCTGGTGGACGGGACCCGGGTGATCGTAACGCCAGGCGGCCAGGGCGCGAGCCTGGTGGCGCTGGACAAGATGTCCGGGAAGACCCTGTGGAGCAGCAAGGAACTCAGTGACGCCGCAGGCTACGCATCGGCTGTGGCCGCCGACGTGGGGGGCGTGCGGACACTGATGACGCTGACCGAGAGCGCCGGCGTAGGCGTGCGCGCAACGGACGGCAAGCTCCTGTGGAGGTACCAGCGGGTGGCCAACAACACGGCCAACGCCGCTACGCCCATCTTCTACGACAATAAGGTTTTCTACACTTCGGACTACGGGACGGGCGGCGCGCTGCTGGGCTTGACGACTGCCGCCGGCGCAGTGCAGGCCAGGGAGATTTATTTCACCCGAGAGATGCAGAACCATCACGGCGGCGTGGTTCTGGTGAACGGGTACCTGTACGGCTTCAACAATTCGATTTTGACCTGTATGGAATTTGCGACGGGCACCGTGCGCTGGCGTCATCGGAGCGTCGGCAAGGGCTCGCTGAGCTACGCCGATGGGCAGTTGTACATCGTCAGTGAGAACAACGTCGTCGGGCTCGCCGATGCCGCTCCCGATGCATACAGAGAAAAGGGCCGGTTCGAGATTGCCGACCAGGGCCTGCCCAGTTGGGCCCACCCGGTGATCAGCAACGGCAGGCTGTACATCCGCAACCAGGGCACACTGTCCAGTTACGACATACGGGCGCGCTGAAAAGTTTTTGCGTCTAGCCGAAGCAATACAGAACGCCGTCCTGCGAACCGATCACCACGCGGCCGCCGCCGATGGCCGGGGATGCCGAGAAGGCGGCCCCGGCGTCAAACTGCCAGCGCACTTCGCCGGTAGCCACATCCAGCACATAGAGCCGGCCGTCATGCGAGCCGACATAGACCCTGCCGCCGGCCACGGCGGGCGACGAGTCCACGCGGGCGCGGGTGTCAAAGGTCCACAGCGGCTTGCCGGTCGAGGCATCCAGGGCGTACACGGCTTTATCGCGTCCGCCCAGGATGACGCGATTGCCGGCGAGAGCGGCGGAAGAGTAGAAGGGAAATTTCCGGTCAGGATTCTGGTAGCGCCAGAGGATTTTGCGGCCTTTCAGGTCCAGCGCCAGCACTTCGTCATTGAAAGTGCCGAAGTAAGCCCGGTCGCCGTTCAAGGCCGGCGATGCGCCGGTGTATGCGCCGGAGACGATTTGGTACGCCTGCTTGCCGTCGGCGATGCGGATGGCGCGGAAAATCTCGTCACATCCCGCGATGAATAGATGATCTCCCTGCACGGCCGGGGTGGCGTGAAGCTGGCCCTTGGTCTCCAGCTTCCAGCGCAGTCTCCCGGTGCGCGAGTCCAGGGCGTAGAGGTTGGTATCGTAAGAGCCGATGACCACCAGCCCGGCCACCAGGACCGGCGAGGACTTGATTTCGGCGCCGGTCTTGAACGTCCACAGGCGCCTGCCGTCGCGTATGCTGACGGCGTGAACCAGGCCATCGAGATCGCCGATGTACACGGCATCAGGGCCGGCGGCCGGCGAGGATTCGCCAATCAGGTTGCCGGTGGAATATTTCCAGAGCTGCTGGCCCGAGGCCAGGTCCACGGCAATGAGATCCCCATTGCCTGCGCCAACGTAAACGACGCCGCCGGCAATGGCCACCGAAGACTCGATGATGTCGCCGGCCTGGAAAGTCCACAAGAGCTTGAGCGTGGCGGGAGGCGCGCCGGTTGCCACACCGGTCAAGGCAGGGTTGCCGCGAAACTGCCGCCAGTCATCGGATGCGGAGGGGGAGGGCGCGCTTGCGGGCGCCTGGGCAAGTGAGGGAACCGTGGCGCCGATCCAGAGCACCAGGAGGAGCCATTTGCGCATCACGGGTGCGGGTCCGCCCTCAGTATTGGCGGACAGCCCGCCCTGAAAAAAGGTCATTTTCGCCACGACCTAGCGAACGGCGGCGGGGGATCGTCCAGCAAACCGCGCGCCCGCGCCGCGGTGACTACTGGACCGCCAGCGCGTACAGTTCATTGCGGTTGATTACAAACAGCGCCCCGTTGGCCGGGACGACCGTCCCGTACACGGCGCTGCCCATGTTCATCTCCGCCAGTACTTTCTTCTCTTTGCCGTGCTGGAACACGACGATGTCGCCATCTTCATCACCGAGATACACCCTGCCGTCCACGATCATGGGGGAG
>DATDOO010000352.1:0-4248 GCA_035293245.1 Methylococcaceae bacterium | reverse complement strand
CGAAATGCGCACCAAGCCGTCGGTAATTCCCGTCTGCTTCCGCACCTCAGCCGGTATGGACGCGTGGGTCATGGTCGCCGGATGCGAGATCAGCGTCTCGACGCCGCCCAGGCTTTCCGCCAGCGAGCACAGCTTCACGTGGTTCAGCAACCGCCGCGCCGCCTCCAGGTCGCCCACGTCAAAAGAGATCATGGCGCCGAACCCGCGCTGCTGCTTGCGCGCCAGCTCATGCTGCGGGTGTGAGGGCAGACCCGGATACAGAACCCGCTTCACCTTCGGATGTTGCGCCAGGTACCGCGCAATGGCCATGCCGTTCGAGTCGTGTTGCGCCATGCGTACCGCCAGCGTCTTGATCCCGCGAGCCACCAAGAAACAGTCCATGGGCGCCAGCCCCGCTCCCGCCGACCGCTGCACAAAGTAAATCTGGGCCGCGTCCGCCGCTCGCGTCAGCACCACCGCGCCGCCCAGCGCATCGCTGTGGCCGTTCAAGTATTTGGTCATCGAGTGCACCACGATGTGCGCGCCCAGCGAAATCGGCCGTTGCAGGTACGGGCTGAGAAATGTGTTGTCCACCACCAGCGTCAGATTGCGCTCGTCGGCGATCCGGGACATCTCCGCGATGTCGGTAATGATCATCGTTGGGTTGGTCGGCGTCTCGGCGTAAATCATTTTGGTGTTGGGACGTATGCCCGCGCGCACGCTCGCCGCATTCGACGTATCGATGTAGCTGAACTCCAGCCCAAACTGCGTCAGCAACTGTGTCGTCAGCCGGTACACGCCCCCATACACCGCCTGCGAAATAATCGCGTGGTCGCCCGGACGCAAGAGGCGAAACACAGCGTCAATCGCCGCCATGCCCGACGTAAAAACGTACGCCGATTGCCCGCCTTCCAACCGCGCCACGCATCGTTCCAGCGCCTGCCGGTTGGGATGCGTCGTGCGCGCGTAGTCGTAGCCCTTGTTTTTGCCCAGCGCCTCCTGCACGTACGTCGAGGTCTGATAGATTGGCGCGACAATGGCGCCGGTAGCCGGGTCGGGTTCCTGCCCGATGTGAATTGCGTCCGTGGCGAATCCCATCCAGTTCCTCCTGCTCTCTGTCCAACTTCCCGGCCAAGTGTAACATTCAAACGCGCGAGTTTCTGCCCTCCAGGCCTTGCTCCCGCCGGTTCCTATCGCCGATGATTTCGTCCCGGTGTATACTCAGCCCCCGGGTGGCACGCAATGTCGCTCCCTGGGTGTTCGTCTCGCAGAACCGCCAGGAGCTTGTTGAGAAACGTTTGGTCGGTGTCATCCCGAGGGGAGCGAGGGATCTCTCCGAATGCTTAGTTCCGGCACCAGAATCGGCGTCTACGAAGTCATCAGCCTGATCGGCGCAGGCGGCATGGGCGAAGTCTATCGCGCCCATGACACGCGCCTCAACCGCGACGTTGCGCTAAAAGTCCTTCCTGAAGCTTTTGCTCGAGACAGAGAGCGCATGGCGCGTTTCGAGCGCGAAGCCAAGGTGCTGGCCTCGCTGAATCACCCCAACATCGCCGCCATCTACGGTCTCGAAGAATCCGGCCCCATCCGCGCCCTGGTGATGGAACTGGTCGAAGGCCCCACACTGGCCGATCGCATCCGCAGCGGCCCAGTTCCAGTGGACGAAACTCTGCCCATCGCCAGGCAAATCGCCGACGCCGTCGAGTACGCGCACGACAAAAACACCATCCACCGCGATCTGAAGCCCGCCAATATCAAAGTCACCGCCGAAGGCATGGTCAAGGTGCTGGATTTCGGTCTGGCAAAAGCCCTGTCCGACGACCCCACCGACGTTGACATGAGCAACTCGCCCACACTCAGCATGGCGGCCACCCGGCAGGGCGTGATCCTGGGCACCGCCGCCTACATGTCTCCCGAGCAGGCCAAGGGCAAGGTGGCCGACCGCCGCGCCGACGTGTGGGCCTTCGGCGTGGTCCTGTACGAAATGCTGGCCGGCAAGCAGCTCTTCTCGGGCGAAACGATACCGGAGACGCTGGCATCGGTAATGAAGGAGGAGCCGGCGCTCGACAAGATCCCCTCGAACACGCCACCCGCGATCCGCAACCTCCTGCGCCGCTGCCTGGAAAAGCCCGTGCGCCGCCGCGTGCAGCACATCGGCGAAGTGAGAATTGTGCTCGAAGACGTCCTCTCCGGCGTCGCGCTCGGCCCCGCCGAGCCCGTCGCCGCCCAGCGCAAGGGCCGCGAGCGCCTCGCCTGGGCCGCTGCGGTAGCGCTCTTTGTATTGACGACCATCGCATTTGCCATAGGCTACGTGCTGCGCGCGCCCAAGCCGCCGCAACAAACGCGTCTGAGCGCGGAAATCGGCGCCGACGCCAGCCTGTACACCGCCACTGGCGCTTCCGCGATCCTCTCGCCCGACGGCATGCGCCTGGCCCTTCTAGCCACTGCCTCCGACCAGAAGCGGCGCATCTACATCCGCTCGCTCGACCACTTGCAGGCCACCGCGCTTTCCGGCACGGAGAATGCCACCAATCCTTTTTTTTCGCCCGACGGCCAGTGGATCGGCTTTTTCGCCGACGGCAAGTTGAAGAAGATCTCCGTGCAAGGCGGCGCGGCGGTCACGCTGTGCGATGTTACCACTGGCGTCGGCGGAAGCTGGGGCGACGACGGAACGATCGTGTTCGCACCGATTCAAACTTCGGCCTTATCCAATGTCTCCTCCGCTGGAGGATCCCCCCAACCGTTGACCACGCTCGATAAGCAGGCGGGTGAAATCACGCAACGCTGGCCCCAGGTGCTGCCGGGGAGCAAGGCTGTCTTGTTCACGTCCGACACGGGCCAGGGCAACTACGAGGACGCAGAGATCGTCGTATACTCTGTGGATTCCAGACAGCGAAAAACGGTGCAGCGCGGCGGCTACTATGCCCGTTATCTGCTCAGCGGGCATGTAGTCTATTTGCACGAAGGCACGCTGTTTGCCTTGCCCTTCGACTTGCAGCGGCTGGAGGTCACCGGCCAGCCCGCGCCGATCCTTGAAGGCGTGCTTACCACTCCCGGTACTGGCGGAGCGCAGTTTTCTTTCTCCAATACCGGAAACGTTGTGTATGTCGCAGGTGGCAGCGAGGGTCAGAAAGTCTCCATCTACTGGATGGACCGCGAAGGCAGATTCACGCCTTTGCGCGAGACTCCCGCCGATTACCGCAATCCAGCGTTCTCCCCCGACGGAAAGCGTTTGGCTCTGGAAATCTTTGACGGCAAGAGGAGGGACGTCTGGGTGTACGAATGGGAACGCGACACCCTGACACGCCTGACCTTTGCCGGCGAGACAAACGCCTACCCCTCCTGGACTCCCGACGGCCAGAGAATCGTCTATTCATCCCAAGAAAAAGGCGGGGCGCTTAACCTCGGGTGGATACGCGCCGATGGCGCCGGGAATGCCCAACGCCTCGCGGAAAGCAAGAACAACCAGTACGCGCGCTCCTGGCGGCCCGATGGCAAGGTCCTGGCGTTCCGCCAGACCAACCCCGAAACTTCGGCGGACATCATGACGTTATCGGTTGAAGGCAACGAGAAGTCCGGCTGGAAGCCCGGAGAGCCCAAGCCCTTCGTGAACAGCGCTTTCAACGAACTGGAGCCCGCCTTCTCGCCCGATGGCCGCTGGCTCGCCTATCAGTCCATCGAATCCGGCAGCATAGAAGTGTACGTTCGGCCTTTTCCCGGCCCGGGCGGCAAGTGGCAGATTTCCACCGGCGGCGGCAGCCACCCCAAGTGGTCGCGCAACGGCAAGGAACTCTTTTATCGTACGGCCGACAGCAAAATCATGGTGGCCACTTATACCGCTTCCGGCGACTCCTTCCGCGCCGACAAGCCTCAGTTATGGTCGCCCGGCCAATTCACCAACCTCGGAGGGGGCGTCGGGAACTTTGACCTGCACCCCGACGGCAAGCGCTTCGCCGTGCTGAAGGCCCCCGGCACAGAAGTGACCGCTGCGGTGAACAAGGTCAGCTTCATCTTCAATTTCTTCGACGAGCTCCGCGCCAAACTCCCGCCCGGTTAACCCCGAGCCGGGACCAGTTGTCATGCTGAGCGCAGCGAAGCATCTCTCAGTCCGCTCTGCTTGTCACCGCTGGGTGCCGCCCGCCAATCTGAATGGCGGGCGCCGGGAACGCCAATCTCCCGATTGGCGGTTGGCGGGTGCGGGCTGTACTTACAGCCCGCCGGAAAAAACGAAGGACGCCATTCAGGAGAATGGCGCTCCCGGAAACATCC
>DATDOO010000351.1:0-4472 GCA_035293245.1 Methylococcaceae bacterium | reverse complement strand
GCCGTGCGCATCGCTCAGCGCCGCCGCATCGCCCAGCAAAGCGCGCAATGCGGCGTGGAGCTTGGCGCGGTTGACGCCGCGCAGCAACTCTTCCAGGGAGAAATCCCGGTCGAACGCCGGCGTCGCGCCGCTGCCGATGTGGAAAGCCGGATCGTGGGGCGTGTCGTTCATGGCGCGCCTCCCGGCGGCGGCGTTTCACCGGGGGCGTCGAGCCGGATGGTCTGGGCACAGAACGCGGCGCAGTCGAGACTGTGCTCCTTTTGCAGGGCAAAGTGCCGATCCAGCGCGGCATGAACCGACTCCAGCAATTTGCGGAACGTCTCCAGCACCCCTGCGCCGGTCAGGGCGGAACTGAACACCACCGGCCACGGCGCCTGGGACCAGCGGGCAAGCACCTCCGCCTCGGGAAGGATGTCGGGCAGGTCGCGCTTGTTGTACTGGATGACCAGGGGCAGGGTGTCGAAGTCGAGGCCCACGCGCTGGGCGTTTTCCTCCAGGCGTTCGAAGGATTCGGCGTTGTTGAGGCTCTGCGAGCGTTGCGAGTCGGCCACGAACACCACCCCGTCCGCCCGCGACAGGACGGCCTTGCGGGTGCTGTCGTGCACCACCTGCCCCGGCACGGTGAAGAGCTTGAAGGTGACGAGCAAGCCCGAAGGGGCGCGAAACCCCAGCGGCAGCAGGTCGAAAAACAGCGTCCGGTCGTTGCTGGTTTCCAGCAGCATCATTTCGCCCTTCAGCTCCGGCTGCAGCAGGTCGTGCAGGCGCATGAGGTTGGTGGTCTTGCCGCTCAGCGCCGGTCCGTAATAGACCAGTTTGACGGTCAGCCTGCGTTCGTTTGCGTCGTAATCTGCCATAAAGCCTCAAATCCGGGTGGGCACCGCCCACCGTTCGCTCCGTTCGATGCCCTGGTGGTGGGCCATGCCCACCCTACTGCTCCAGCGCGTTCACATGCACGACGAGGTGCTGCTCGCAGCTTCGCTCGTAGTTGTGCAACTGTTCGATCACCTTGTCGTTGAGCACGTAGTCGCGGGATAACAGCAACAAACCGTCCTTGGCCAGCACGTCGCGGGTCAGCACCATGCCGCTGCGCAGGTCCCGGGGGGACAGCGCGATGTCGCGCAACGCGACGCTGTCGTCGACCCCGCCCATGAGGGTGACGAAGGTTTCGGCCACGCGGGGATCGTAGCGCCGGCCGGAGGCGTCGGCGATGAAGGCCAGCGCTTCCGCCGGCGTCAGGCGTTCGGCGAGCAGGCGGCCGGTTACCAGTTCGTCGTAGTCGTTGACGATGCCGAGGATCGCCGCGCCCAGGGGGATGTTCCGGCCGTCCATGCCGTCCGGATAGCCGCGCCCGTCGTAGCGTTCGTGGTGCGCGCGCACCAGCTTGGCGGCGTCCTGCAATTGCTCCAGCCCCATCAGCGCCGCCTCGCCCTTGACGGGATGCTTGACGAATTCCGCGCGATCCGCCTTCGACAGGTTGGTGAACGGCTGCTTGATGATGTGATCCGGCAGGCCGATCTTGCCGATGTCGTGCAACAGGGCCGCCAGCATGATGGTCTGCGCCTCGCCGTCGGCGACGCCGAGCCGTTGCGCCAGGCGCCGCGACAAATCGGCGACGCGGCGCGAATGCCCGCCCATGCTGCCCTCGCGCATTTCCATGAGGCTGGAAAAAATCCGGATCGAGTCGAAGAAATTGCGCTTGAGCTTTTCGTGGGCGAGTTCCACTTGCTGCATCGTCCGGCGCAGTTCGGCCGTGCGCTCGCGGACCTTTTCTTCCAGGCCGGCGTTGAGGGCGGCGAGTTCCTCGTTCTGCCGGTGCGTCAGTTCTTCGAGACGGGCCTTTTCCCGTTCCAGGCGCTTGCGTTCCAGTGCCTGGCGCACCGTGAGGACAATGTCGTTGTCTTCCCAGGGCTTGGCGATGTAACGAAAGATCTGCCCCTTGTTGATGGCGTCGATGGTGGAACTCATGTCGGCGTAGCCGGTGAGCAGGATGCGCACCGCATCCGGCCACTTGAGCCGCACCTGCTCCAGGAACTGCGCGCCGCTCATGCCGGGCATGCGCATGTCGGAGACGACCAGGTCGACGTGCTCCTGCCCGAACACTTCAAGCCCTTCCGCTCCGCCATTGGCGGTGAGGATGCGGTAGCCTTCGGCGCGGAACAGCCGCTTGAGCGCGTTGAGGATGTTCTGCTCGTCGTCCACGAACAGCACCGTTTCCCGCGTGTCCGCCACGTCCGGTTGGCTGGCGCTGTCGTTCATGTCGGACCGGCGCTTACTTTCGCCACGTGACGGATCGGCAGGCAGACGCGGAAAGTCGTGCCCTTGCCCGGTTCGCTCGCCACCTCCAGGCGTCCGTTATGCTTCTGGACGATGTTGTAGGAAACCGACAGCCCGAGTCCGGTGCCCTTGCCGACCGGCTTGGTGGTGAAGAACGGCTCGAAAATCCGCGTCAGGTGCTCCGGGGATATGCCTTTCCCGGTGTCGGCGATTTCCGCCCAGACTTCCTCGGTGCTCTGGCCGGTGCGGATGGTGATGTCGCCCTTGGTTTCGATCGCCTGGGCGGCGTTGACCAGCAGATTCATGAATACCTGGTTGATCTGGGCGCCGACGCATTCGCAAGGCTCGATGCCGCCGTATTCCTTGACGACCCTGGCCTTGTATTTCAATTCGTTGTTGACGATGTTCAAGGTGGCGTCGATTCCGGACTCGAGATTGAACATCTCGCATTCCTGAGTATCGACGCGGGAAAAGTCGCGTAAATCCTGAACGATTTTCTTGGCGCGCGTCGCCCCTTCGATGCTCTCGTCGACCAAGTCTTCCAGGTCCTGCTTGAGAAAATCCAGGCCGATTTCCTGTTTTAGCCGGGTAAATTCCCCGGACTCGGGATTGTCGGCGGGTAAATTCCGGGCGATGCGCTCCGCCAGGTCGGTTATTTGAAGAATATCCTTGAGATATTTTTTCAGGCTGCTCAGATTCGAATAGATATAGCCGAGTGGGTTATTGATTTCATGGGCCACGCCCGCCGCCAACTGCCCGATGGAGGCCAGCTTTTCCGACTGGATGAGGTGGCCCTGCGCTTCGATGAGTTTATTGTTCAATTCGATCTGGTGCGCCTTTTCGATTTCCAGGGTTTTATTGGCTTCGAGCAATTGCTGGGTTCGTTTGTCGACCTGGTCTTCGAGCTCCTGGTTGATCCGGGCGAGCGCCGCTTCCGCCTGCTTTTGTGCGGTAATGTCCATGCCGCAACCCATCAGCCCGGCAAAACTGCCGTTTTTCCTGACGCGGGGCACCGCCGTTTCCAGGATCCAGACCACCCGGCCGTTGGAGGGGAGCAGCCGGTATTCGATCTGGAACTTGACGACTTCGGAGGCCGCTTGGGCGTGGGCTTCGGTGATCTTGACGCGGTCGTCGGGATGAATGGTGTCCAGCCACTGCGTGCGGGTGATTTCGCCCTTGGGCAGCGCAAAGGTTTTGAACCAGAACTGATTGCAGAAAACGAGGGCGTTTTCGGCATTGGTGATCCATATCAAGGCCGACAGGTTGTCGGACAGTTCCTTGAAGCGGGTTTCGCTCTCGCGCAGGGCGGAAAAGAGATTGCTGCGCATGATTTCGGATTGCTGTTCCTTGACCACTTTAGCCGCACTTTGACCGGTTTTTGCGATCAGGTCGACGGCCATCTGCTTGTCCGAATACAGGATATGCTCGGACAGCCATTCGACCAGGTAGTCGAGTAACTCGCCGGAAGCCGCCGCAGGATCGTTTTTGACTTTCTCGTGCTCTTCCAGGACCTTGTCGAAGAATTCCTTATGTTCCGCCTTATGCTTGACGTAATGCAGGACATCGTGGCTCGCCTGGCGCATGAGTTCTTCCTCATGCTCGAAATGATAATGGGCGTAGTCCGCCAAATCGTCCACCAGGCCGAAGATGGTGGCGTGGTCGCTGCCGACGGCGACCGCCTCATCCAACTGGTTCAATATTTCCACCAAGCGCTTATGCTGGTTATCGATGGATTGGATTCCCACGTTGAATTGGTCGTTCCAGATGAGTATGGCCATAGGGGTACAGTAATGTTCAAAGAGTCGTTTTGCCCGGGGATTCAAGGGGCGTGTGGCGGATGGGCAGCCAGACGCGGAAGGTCGTGCCCTTGCCGACTTCGCTTTCCACCTCGACGCGCCCGCCGTGCTTCTGGACGATGCTGTAGGAAACCGACAGCCCAAGGCCGGTTCCCTTGCCGACCGGCTTGGTGGTGAAAAACGGCTCGAAAATCTTTTTCAGGTGCTCCGGGGCGATGCCCTTGCCGTTGTCGGCGATTTCCACCCAGACCTGCCCGTTTTCCCGGCCCGTGCGGATGCGGATCACGCCCTTTTCCTCGATGGCGTGGGCGGCGTTGACCAGCATGTTCATGAACACCTGGTTGATCTGGGAGGGCAGGCATTCGATTTCCGGGGTGTCGCCGTAATCCTTCGTCACCTCGG
>DATDOO010000350.1:0-5532 GCA_035293245.1 Methylococcaceae bacterium | reverse complement strand
TGCGCCTTTTCTATCCGGTGGTGTGGGTGGTAAACCTCATGGCCAACGTCGTGCTGCGCCTGCTGGGCTTCCGGGGCCGCCTGGACGATGCCCAGACCCTGAGCAAGGAAGAACTGCGCACCGTGGTGGCGGAAGCGGGCGCCTTCATTCCGGAACGCTACCAGAACATGCTGCTGAGCATCCTCGACCTGGAATCGGCCACCGTCGAGGACATCATGGTTCCCCGCCACGAAATCGTCGGCATCGACCTGGACGATCCCTGGGAAAGCGTGATGAAGCAAATCCACGACAGCCGGCACAACCACCTGCCGGTTTACCAGAAAAGCATCGACAAGGTGACGGGCATCCTGCACTTGCGCGGGATACTCGGGCCGCTGAGCCAGCAGCGCTTCGACCGGCAGTCGCTGCGCAAATACGTCGAACCGGCGGTGTTCGTGCCGGAAAGCACGCCTTTGCACCGCCTTCTCATGCATCTGCGCCATGAAAACACCCGTATGGCGCTGGTGGTGGACGAGTACGGCGACGTGCTCGGCCTGGTCACGCTGGAAGACCTCCTGGAGGAAATCATCGGTGAAATCGCCACGGTCACGCCCGACATCCAGCGGCTGAAAAATGGAGGTTTCCTGGTGGATGCCGGCATCAACGTCCGCGAACTGAACCGGCTCGCCGGTCTCTCCCTCCCCACCGAAGGACCCAAGACCTTGAACGGCCTCATCATCGACTATCTGGAAACCATCCCCGAACCCGGCGTCAGCCTGAAATTATTCGGCTATCCGCTGGAAGTCACCCGCATAGAAGGCAACGCAGTCAAACAGGTGCTTTTTCATCCCGAAAGCGGCGAGGCCGTCCCTCAGGGAGCGGATCGGCGCACGAAACGCCTCCAGGGGGCTGGACAGGGCTAGCCCGGCGGGTTATATCGTCGCAAGCGGATGGCACGCGTAATCCCGGGACACGACCCAGGGCGGGCGCAGCCATGACAAATCGGCAGGACAGCCGATTTACTCGTCTCATCCGTGAGACTCGCCCGGGCCGCGCAATGCGCGTTCAATTTACTCCAGGCACGTTTGTGCACCGCCGAAGGCGGCCCGCCGGAGTGTCGCAAGGGATATGCGGCATGATAATGACGGACAAAGCACAAAACCCTGACTATACTTAACGAAATTCCGGGACGGACATCCAGGCCATGGCCAAGTTGACACTCTTTTTCAAAGGCGCGCAACTCGAAGAATTTGAATTCCAGACGGGCCCCATTTCCATCGGAAGGGATCCCGGCAACGCCGTTTCCATCGACAGCCTGGCCATTGCGCCGCGCCACGCGGTGATCGATCTTGAAGACGGGCGGGCTGTATTGCGCGTGCTGGATCCCGGGTTTCCCGTGCTGGCGAACGGCGTAAGCGTCACGGAACACGAATTGAAGAACGGCGACACGCTCACCCTGGGCAAGCACACCCTGCAGTTCCAGCAGCGCCAATGGGCGCCTCCTTCGGGAGAGGAGCAGGAGGCTCCGCGGGGCACTCCGGCGGACCTCCAGGGACGTGGCCTCAAAGCCGGCCTGCAGATCATGAACGGCAAGAATATCGGCATGATTTTGCCCCTGCGCAACTCCCTGACCCGCCTGGGAAAACCCGAACAGGGCTACGCCATCATCGCCCACCGCCCGGAGGGTTTCTTCCTGTCCGCCATTTCCCAGACATCCTCCATCACGCTCAACGACCAGCCGGTCGCCGAGCAGACCCTGCCGCTCAAGGACGGCGATACGCTGACAGTCCTCGGTCAGGACCTGATGTTTTTCCTGGAAAAATGACTGCCCTCCCCACCCAATTAGGGGAAAAGCGGCGCTTTCACCGGGTGCTCTACAGGACTCCCGCCGTGCTCGTCAGCGGGGAAAAGCGCTGGACGTGTACGGTGCTGGACCTGAGCCTCAAAGGCTGTCTGCTGGAGTTGCCGGAACCCTGGGAAGGCGACCCGCAGGCCAGCCACCGCGTCGAGATCCACCTGGAAGGCGGACCGTACGTCGAAATGGGCGTTACGCTCGCCCATTTCCATGGCAGGCAGGTGGGACTTCTATGCCGCGACATCGACCTGGACAGCATCTGCACCCTGCGCCGTATCGTTGAGTTGAATCTGGGCGACAGCTCCCTGCTCGAGCGCGATTTTCATTCCCTCGTCCACCCACACGCCTGACCCACACCGCAGCAGCGCCCTTTCGTGCGCGCCGTTCCTTGCCTTTCGCTCCGCCATGCCATCCCTAAATCGTATCGTCCTTGTTTTCTTCTGCCTGTTGCTGGCGGCGCCGTTTCCCTGCCCCGCACAACCCGCAAGCGTTCCTTCCGAACCCGTGGAGGCCCGGCGCCACGCCCTCGACGAGCAGGCCTCCCTCATCGCCAAGCTGAATGGCGACGTGGAACGGCTGCGCGCCGCCATCGCGGAATTACGGGGCGACGGCGGCGACAAGGAAATCGGCGCTGCCCGCCTCGAGGAAGCACGCACCGCCCAGGAAGCGGCGGAAATCGAACTGCAATCCATCGAACTCGATCAGCTGGCCTCGGAACGCACCGGACGGGAACTGGCCGAGGCCGTCGAACAACTGGAAAGGAAACTCAAGGAATTGCGCGCCCTGAGCGCGCCGAACGCCGAACAGCGGCAACTGCTGGAAAAAACGGTCCATGCGCTCGACAGCAAGCGGGCGCTGCTCGAACTGGAAACCCAACAAGAGACCCTGCTGGACAAAAAAGCCGCGCTGATCAAGGACAAGCTCCAACTCAGCCGGGAATACCGCGCCCTCATGAACGACCGCTACGAGACCGCGCTGACGGCGCGCCGCGAGGAAGCGCTGGTGGAAATGGAACTGCGCGTCAAACAGGAGCAGCAGCGCCTGTTGGCACTCTCGACCCGGCTCAACGAACAACTCGGCGTCCTTCCGGAAAACGGCCCGGATAGCCCCGTAGAAAGAAATCTGCTACAAACCCAGATCAAGGAAGCGGAAGAATCCGCCTACCTTTTGCAGACCCAGTTGCAGGCGGAAAAGGCGGCCTACACCCTGCGTCAGAGCGAGAAACGCCTGGAAAATCCGGAACTCGACGCCGACCGGCTCGCCACGCTCCTGACGGAAACGGAAAAACTGGCCGGCGAATTGAACTCCGCCGACTCCCTGACCCAGGGCAAACTGGCGGTATTGCAACAAACGCTGGAGGTACTGCAAAAACGCCAGGCGGCCGCGCCGGGCCAGTTGAAAATCCTCAAGGAACAGCAAATCGTCGCCCGCCTGGCCGATCAGTTCGCCCGTCAAGTCTCCGCGTTGCAAAAGACAATGCGCCAGGCGGACGCGACGCTCGATCGGGCGCGCGCCGCTCACGAGGCCAGCGTCAAGCGCGGTCTCACCGCACGCCACACCCTTCCCGCGGACCTGACCGAATGGAAGGAAATCTTCCGCGAACTGATCGAGCTTCCCGCCACGCTGGGGCAATTCGCCCGGAACACGGCGGAAGAGATCGCCGCCGGCCTCCGCCACGCTACGCCGTTAAGCTGGGGCGGGGCCCTGCTCGCCCTGGCGACCTGGCTGGCGGTCTGGCTGCCGCTCCACCGGCTGAGCGCGCAGTTGCCGCAACTGCGCTACGCGGATGCCGCCAGCTTTTCCGCCAAAACGCTCCTGCTCGCCCTGGACCTGTTCCGGGAAAACCGCTTCGCCCTGCTCACCGGCGCGCTGCTGCCCGCGGCGTGGCTTCTCGATGTGAAAACCGATGCCCTCCTCGCGCTGGCATTGGTCTTCGCCCTCTGGTTCGGCGCCCGCGTGCCGCAGATTCTCGCCAAGCAACTGTTGCTCTCGGCGCGCGTCAGGCGCGCCGAATGGAAAGCGACGCTGTACCGGATCCTGTTCTGGTTCATCCTGCTCAGCGCCCTGCTGGCTTTTTTCATGATTCTCGGCGAGGCCGGCATCCTTTCCGGCGAACTGCACGAACTGACCGAACGCACCTTTATGCTGCTGCTGGCCAGTTCCTTCGCCGCCATGCTGCGCATCCGGCCGCGGGTCATGGACCGGCTGGAGCAGGCGCTTTTCTCGCGGCGCTGGCTGAACGTCACCAGCGTTTCCAGCTTCCTGTTCCTGTTTTCCATGTTCGCCGCCTCCTTGCTCGGCGTGGTCGGCTACGTCAATCTCGCCTGGACCGTCGCGGCGCATCTCGCCTGGCTGCTGTTGGTCATCATGGGCTGGTATCTGGCGCAAGGGTTCCTGCGCGACATGGTGAAATCCCTTTCGAGCACGGTCACCAGCCGTTTCTATACCGGCCATTACTGGGTGCAGGACATCATCGAGCCCCTGCACCAGGCGGCCCGGCTGTTGCTGATCCTGGGCGCGGCGCTGCTCCTGCTGCGCATCTACGACTGGCAAAACGCGCCGGCCTTGCAAGAGACCCTGGACGCCTGGCTGCACACCCCGCTGTTCAACCTCGGCGAACAGGCTTTCGACGCCTGGCGGCTGATCGGCGCCGGACTGTTTCTCGCCATCCTGATCTGGCTCACGCGCTGGGTGCGCAAGTTCAGCTTCCGCTGGCTCTACGCCCGCGTGGTCGACATCGGGGTGCGCAACAGCCTGGCCGCCTTCACCCAGTACAGCGTGTTCCTGGTCGGCGTGCTGATCGCACTGAAGAAGCTCGGCCTTGACCTGACCAGCCTGGCCATTTTCACCGGCGCGGTGGGCGTGGGCATCGGCTTCGGCATGCAGAACATCGCCAACAACTTCATCAGCGGCATCATCCTGCTGCTGGAGCGCCCCCTGCGCGCCCGCGACCTGGTCACCATCGGTACCATCGAGGGGGAGGTCAAGGACATCGGCATCCGCTCGGTCACGGTCAAGACGGCGGAAAACCAGGAAGTCATCATTCCCAACGCCGACATCATCAGCCGGCCGCTGGTCAACTGGACGCGCAACGACCGGGTATTGCGCACCGTGTTCCATTTACTGGTGGACTACCGCGCCAACCCCCACGAGGTGCGTTCCATCCTGCTGGAAACGGTGCAGGCCAATCCGTCCGTGCTGGCCGAACCCGCGCCCAACGTGTGGCTGAGCGAGTTCACGCCCGCCGGCATCGACTTCCAGGTGCAGTATTTCATCAACACCGAGCAGGCGGGACGGCTGGAAATCAAGTCCCGCCTCCTGCTGGCCTTGTGGGACGCCTTGCAGGAAGCCGACATCGCGCTGGCGCACCAGCCCGACGAGATTTACCGCCGGGGATTGGCGACGATCAAAGAAATGTAGGGTGGGTTAGACGCGCGCAAAATCTGTACTCGAATCCTGCCTTTGCCTTGATGCGCGTCGTAACCCACCGGTTGGCCTTGGTTGATCCGTCCAAGCCGTTCGGTGGGTTACGCTGCGCCAATAAGGAGGAAGCAACTGCGAACTCATCCCCATGCGCAGCTAACCCACCCTTACAATGCCGCCAGAGCCTCTCGCAACGTCCTGACCGGAATCGGCTGCAAGCCGCTGACTTTGCCCTTGGGCGCGTTTTTGGCCGGAATCAGTGCGTGGCGAAAACC
>DATDOO010000349.1:0-11751 GCA_035293245.1 Methylococcaceae bacterium | reverse complement strand
TTAGAAAATCCGGCGAAACCCCAGCCAGGCGGCGGCGAAGAAAATGCCGGCGGGGAAAACCGCCGCGAAGAAGGGGTGCAGGTCGTAAATCAGGGCGAGATGGGAAAACAGCTTGTCGAACAGGTTGAACCCCAGGCCGATCACCGTACCCACCACGATGCGCTGTCCGACGCCCGTGCGCACCTGGGTGTTGAGCACCAGCGGCAGAGTCACGAACAGCATGACCAGGGTGGCGATGGGGGTCATCACCCGCCCCCAGAAGGCAAGCTCGAACGGCCGGGCGTTTTGACTGTTGGCCCGCAGATGCAGGATGTAGCGTCCCAGATCGTGGATGGACAGGTTTTCCGGACTGACCACCACCACGCTCAATAGCCCCGGATCCAGCACCGACGCCCAATCCGTCTCCGGGGTTTCCGTCACGTTGACCCGCCCGGTGGCGAAATCGCTGCGACGGATGTCTTCCAGCCGCCACTTGTCGCCGCTGTAGCTGGCGCGCTCGGCGTGCGTCGAAGCCGCAAGCTGGTGGCTCTCGTTCATCTGGTAGATGTTGATATCCTCCAGGCGGGTCACGTCGATCATCTTGCGGATGTTGATGTACACGTCCCCGTCGCGCAGCCAGAAACCGAATTTGGTGCGCAGGGCCACCTGCTTCTTCTGCGCTGCGGCGCGGTACATCTGCGCTTCCTGTTCGGCACGCGGGGCGATCCACTCGCCCACCGCCACTGCCACCAGTCCCAGCACCAAGCCGGCGCGCAACACCGCCCAGATGATGGCGCGCAGCGACGCGCCGCTGGCGCGCATGGCGACGAGCTCCTGGCTGCTGGCCATCGCACCCAGGGTGAACAGGCTGCCGATCAGCGCGGCGGAAGGCAGCAGTTCGTAAAAGTTGCGTGGCGACATCAGGAGCAGGTAACGAAATATCTCCTGCAGGTGATAGTCGCCCTTACCCAGGTCGCCCAGTTCGTCGGTGAAGGTGAAAAAATTGAGTAAGGCCAGGAGAATCAGGGCGGAAATCAGCGTCCCCTTCACGACCTCCAGGCCGATGTAGCGGTTTAATACCCTCATCTCCGTGGCCTCCAGCCGCCCGTCAGACATTGCTTCACCCAGAACCAGCCCAGTTCGTGAATCAGCATGCCGAACATCCCTAGCCCCATCAGCCCGTAAACCAGGACATAACTCAGCGCAGGGGCGATTTTCGCGCTGATGAGGAGCCCTTGAGTCACGCGCTGTGCATTTTCATAGGCGAGGTAGATGAGAAACGCCGCGAACAGGTTGCCGTAAACCCCGCTGCGCGGGGCGACCCGCGAAAGCGGCACGGCCAGGCAGGTCAAGGCCACGATGCCGAGCGGGACGGCCAGCCGCTTCTGGAATTCGGCAACGTCCTTGGGGTTGCCGGAATCCAGAAGCGCCTGGCTCGACTGGCTGTTGCGGCGGTCGGATTCGCTGAGGCCATTGTCTTCCTTTTCCTGGATGCGCACGCCGTACTCGTCGAACTCCGTAATCACGAACGCGCCTTGGCCGGGCGCGCCCTCGTACCGGATGCCGTCTTTCAGGATGATGTACTGCTCGCCGTCCCCGGTTTCCTTGAGATAGCCGCTTGCGGAGGTCACGACGCCTTGCTTGCCGTGGCCGTGGCTCTGCACGAAGATGTTGCGCATGCTCTGCCGGTCTTCGTATTTCTCGACATAGAACACCGTGTTGCCGTCGCTGGATTCGGCGAACTTGCCTTCCTTGATGACCCGAAGATCCGCGGTCCGCTCCTCCTTGGCGAAGAGTCTTTGCGTCTCCGCTTCGATCCAGGGCAAGGCGTTCAAGGCCAGCGCCCCGCCCAGCAGCGCCAGCGGCAGCACCGCCTGCATCACGGCGCGGTAAATCCTGGCTACGCCGACGCCGGAAGCGGCCAGTACCGGCATTTCGTAGTCGCGGTACATGCGTCCGAGCGTCATCAGCACCGCGGCGAATAGGGCCGAAGGCAGCAAGGCGATGGCCGCGGCACTGATCTTGAGTCCCAGCAACAGGAAAATCGCTTCGCCGGAAACCTGCCCCTCGATGGCGCGAGCCAGAATGCGCAGGAACCGCTTGCTGACGATGATGAGCACCAGAATGGCCAGGACGGCCACCGTCGTGCGCAGCACGTCGACCATGATGAGGCGATCGAGCACGGTAAACCAGCGCTGGCGCGGCCTTCCTGCTACCCCGGCGGGATGTAAATTGATCATGAGTTGAGTAGACTTCCTCGGCGTTGAACTGTCGCGGCCGCCCAGCGCGGCACGCATCCCTCTATTTGAATCTTGGCATACGGCATGGACTATTCTATTCAAACCGGCTCACCGGAAAAACTCGGCGGCGATTGCGTGGTGCTCGGCTACTACGAAAAGCACAAATTTCCCGCAGTCACGCACGCGCTGGACGCCGCCCACGGAGGCCGCCTCAGCCGCGTGCTGAAACAGGACGACGCCGCCGGAAAACCCGGCGACGCGACGCTGATCCACCTCGACGGCGAGCACGGCAAGACGGGGCGCATCCTGCTGATCGGCCTCGGCAAGGAAGGTGCAATCCGTCCGGCGGATTACCGCAAGGCGCTGGGTGCGACCGTGCAGGCGCTCAAATCCTGCGGCGCGAAGGAAGCCGTCTGCGCCCTGCCCGACCTGGAAATCGCGGGTGGCGACAACGCCTGGAAAATCCGCCAGGCCGTCATGTCGATCGAAGAAGCGCTATACACCTTCCGGCAATTGAAAACCGACACGGAAGAGGCCAAGCCCCCAAAACTCCGGCGCGTGGCGTTCTATCTGAGCGACAGACCGGCCGTCGAGGCGGCGGAAACCGGTCTGATCCAGGGCCGCGCCATCGCTGCGGCCATCTGCACGACCAAGGACCTGGCCAACCTGCCGGGCAACGTCTGCACCCCGACGTATCTGGCCGAACACGCCGAAAAACTGGCCAAATCCCATAAAAAACTCAAGGCCAAAATCCTCGACGAAGCGGATATGGAAGAACTGGGCATGGGCGCGTTGCTGTCCGTGTCGAAGGGCAGCCGCCAGCCGGCCCGCCTCATCGTGCTCGAATACCGGGGCGGGGCGGCCAAGTCCAAACCCGTCGTCCTGGTCGGCAAGGGGCTGACTTTCGACGCCGGCGGTATTTCCATCAAACCCGCCGCCAACATGGACGAGATGAAATACGACATGTGCGGCGGCGCATCCGTGCTGGGCGTCCTGCAGGCCGCGGCGGAAATGAGATTGCCCGTCAACCTGGTCGGCCTGATCCCCGCGTCGGAAAACCTGCCCGGCGGCAACGCCAACAAGCCGGGGGACATCGTCAAGAGCATGGCCGGCCTGACCATCGAAATCCTCAATACCGACGCGGAAGGCCGCCTGATCCTCTGCGACGCGCTGGCTTACGCCGAGCGTTTCGATCCGGAGGTGGTCATCGACATCGCCACGCTCACGGGAGCCTGCGTGGTGGCGCTGGGCCGCCAGCCCAGCGGGCTGATGGGCAACGACGATACACTGTGCGAGGCTCTACTGAAAGCCGGAGAGGAATCGGGAGACCGCGCCTGGCGGCTGCCGATCTGGGATGAATATCAGGAACAGCTCAAATCCGGTTTCGCCGACCTGGCCAACATCGGCGGACCGGACGGCGGCGCCATCACCGCCGCCTGTTTCCTGTCGCGCTTCACGAAAAAATACCGTTGGGCGCATCTCGACATCGCCGGGACCGCCTGGAGAACCGGCAAGGACAAGGGGGCGACGGGCCGGCCGGTGCCGCTGCTCAGCCAGTTCCTGCTCGACCGTCTGTAAGAACGCTCATGACGCGGGTCGATTTTTACGTCCTGCCGCCCGGCGACGAGCGGCAACGGCTGGTTTTCGCCTGCCGCCTGAGCGAGAAAGCTTACCGTCAAGGTCTGAGAATCTACCTACGCACCGGCGATGAAGCGACCGCCCAACAACTCGATCAATTGCTGTGGACTTTCCGCCAGGGCAGCTTTGTACCGCACACGTTGCTGGAAGGAAGCGAGGCAGCGGAATGTCCGCCCGTGTCGATCGGGATCAGGCCGGTTGCCCCAGAGGCGACCGACCTGATCATCAACCTGGCCGACGAACTGCCGGAAGAGTACCGGCGCCAGTTGCGAGTAGCCGAATTGGTCGCCCATGACGAACCTTCGCGGCTCGCGGGACGGACGCGTTACCGGCATTACAAAAACGAAGGGCTGGCACCCGAAACTCACACGCTGACGACATGGCCTTCGGCCGGGGATAACTGAACGTCAAGCCCACTCTCGGCAGCGATTTCTCAACGAATCAGGAATTCTTCCCTGCGGCGCCCGCGCTCTTCCAGTTCCTTGAGCCATTTCGGCGCCACGCCCCGCCCCGTCCACTGCAACTGGGAATTGCTGGGATGACGGTATTTCGGCGCGATTTTCGCCCCTTTCATGCTTGATCCCCTGGGCTTTGTTTCCCGCTCGATCAGTTGGACGTCCATTCCGATACTGTCGGCCAGCCTACGGATCTGGGCCTCGATCTCCTTGCGCTTGGATTTGCGGCGCTCGTCAAGCGCACGCTCGGCATTCTTGATGACCTGAGCCAATTCATCTTCGCTCATCGCGTTGTATTGTTCACTCACGGATATTCTCCTCGTTTAACTGAAAAGCATGACCGCATTTCGCTATGCAAATCGACATAATCGTTCCGGCCTTCATTATGCATAGAGATATCACGAATATCCAGTGGGTTAATTACTTTTAAACTAACTTTCCCTCACTCTACTTTGAATAGCGCAAGAAAATTCCTTGCACTTTGCTCGGCGATTCGCGGCTCCGGTATCCGCCGTACGTCGGCCAAGCACTCGGCGACATGGCGGACGTAAGCGGGGTAATTGGGTTTCCCCCGGTGCGGGATGGGCGCAAGATAAGGACTGTCCGTTTCGATGAGATACCGGTCTTCCGGCACTTTGCGGGCTACCTCGCGCAGTAATTCAGCGTTTCTGAATGTAACGATTCCGGAAAAAGAGATATGGAATCCGAGGTCCAACGCCTGACGCGCGGTTTCCCAATCCTCGGTGAAACAGTGCATGACGCCGCCGATTTCGGCGGCGTTTTCTTCCTTGAGAATGCGCAACGTATCGCTTCTGGCTTCGCGCGTATGAATGATCAGAGGCTTGCCTACGGCGCGCGCGGCGCGGATATGCGCACGAAATCGCTCGCGTTGCCATTCCGAGGAGCCGGCGGCATGGTAGTGATAATCCAGCCCGGTTTCTCCGACCGCAATAACTCTGGGGTCGCCGGCAAATTCGGCGAGTTCCGCCTCGCTGGCTTCCGGACCCCCTTTCTCGTTCGGATGAACTCCCACGGAGATGGATATGTCGGGATACGCATCGACCAGTTGGCGCATCGCGGGATAGTCGGGCAAGTTGATCGAAACGCACAGCATCCGCGCCACCCCCGCCCGTCGGGTTTCGTCCATGAAATTGTCGAATCGGTTCCCGTAAGGAGCGAGATCCAGACGATCCAGATGGCAGTGGGAATCCACGTACATAAACAACGATCCAGGATTAAGAAAACGGGAAGAATAGCGCCCGTCGGTGACCATGGGAGACGGCACCGACCCGGCAACGGGAGACTACATGGTCTGGGTGGGTCTTTCCGACTGCAGGGCGCCGGCAAGATAGGTTTCGATCTTTTTCTGGACCAAGCCATTGTCGCTATCGTCGAACTGAACGCCGATACCAGGAGCACGGTTTCCTTCCGAATTCGGAGGCGTGATCCAGATTACCTTGCCGGAAATGGGAATCCGTTCTTTCTCGTCGACGAGGTTGAGCAGCATGAATACCTCCTCGCCCAAGGAATAGTAGCGCGACGTGGGAATGAACAACCCGCCGTTCTTGATGAACGACATGTAAGCGGCGTAAAGCGTCCCCTTGTCTTTGATCGTGAGGGACAAAAGTCCGTGGCGGGATGTTTCCGGCGTCGACGACATGAATAACTCCTGCGCGGCTCAGCTAAAGAAACGGAACCATCCGACCAGCGTTTCTTCCAGAATCAACGGCCTGTTCAATTGGGGGTTCGCTATCAGAAGGCGCCTCGCGGACACGAGCCGATCCAGAAAAGCATGGATCTCGACAGAATCGAGCCTCCCGGCCTGCAGCAAGACGTCCATCCGCGGAACATTATAAAAACTTTCCTGATCCGGAACATACATCCGCCGAATAAGCTCCATCGCCCATTGCATCAGCCACTCCAAAAGATATTCGAGCGGTACGGCGGAAAAACTTTCCGCGGCAAGCGCGGGATCGACGGCGCCGGCAGAGTCTCCGCCATTCCACAGGCCATAGAGCTTTTCCCGCCATGCCGGATAGTCCTTTTCGGACATCTCCAGCGCGCGCAACGGCGAACCGCTGGCGGCGGACCACAAATCGGCCGGGACATAGCGGTCTTGCCGGAGGGCCAGCCAGGCCAATGCCTGCGCTTTCGACGGCGGATGAACCGGCAATCTCTGGCAACGGCTCAAGATCGTTGCCGGCAAACGTCCCGGCGCGCTGCTCAACAAAATGAGCAGGCTCCGCTCCGGCGGTTCTTCCAGGGTTTTGAGCAGCGCGTTGGCCGCCGAAGCATTCATGGCATCCGCCGGATCGATTACGGCCAGCCTCCAGCCCGCATACTGCGACTTGAGCGCGAAGCGTGCCGACAGCGTGCGGATCGCATCCACGTGAATCGCTTTGCCGGGTTCTTCCGGATGTACGGCGTGATAGTGAGGATGAGTCCCCGCAGCCCATAAACGGCAACCGACGCACTGTCCGCACAGTTCATCGCCGTTTCCCTGGCACAGCAGGCGCTGGGCGAAGGCCTCCGCCAGGCTGCGTTTACCTAACCCTTCCGGGCCGTGAATCAGCAGCGCCTGGGGCAGGCGTGCCGCGCGCAGATAGTCGCCCAACGCCTCCCAGGCCGGCGCCAGCCACGGATAAGGCGGCTGCATATCACACCACCCCGAACAGCGGCTGAAGGCAGGCGGCAATCTGACGCTGCACGGCGACCAACTCCGCGCTGGCGTCCACCACCTTGATACGCGCCGGTTCCGCGGCGGCGCGCTGGCGATAAACCGCGCGCACCCGCTCGAAAAACGCCGTCTCCTCGGCCTCGAACCGATCCGGCGCCCCGCGCCGCTGGATGCGCGCCTGCCCCACCGCCACCGGCGTGTCCAGCAACAAGGTCAAATCGGGACGGGAATCTCCCACAACCCAGTTTTCCAGCAATTGAATGGCGGAAACCGCCAAGCGCCGGCCGCCGCCCTGATAGGCGAACGTCGCATCGCTGAAGCGGTCGCACAGCACCCAGTCGCCGCGCTGGAGAGCGGGGCGGATGATTTCGGCCAGATGCTGGGCGCGGGCGGCATAAACCAGTAGCAACTCCGCTTCGGGCTGGATTTTGCCGTCGCCCAACAGGACAGAACGCAGCTTTTCCCCCAGTTCCGTGCCGCCCGGCTCGCGGGTCGTCACCACCCGCACGTCCCGCGCGAGCAGGAAATCCCGGACAAAGCCGAGGTTGAGGGACTTGCCCGCTCCCTCTCCACCCTCCAGCGTAATGAATTTGCCAGGCATCATTGCTTCCGGTTGCCTTTTTGCCACTGATTCACCGCCCGTGCGTGTTCTTCCAGCGTCGCGGAAAAAATGTGGCCGCCATCCCCGCGCGCCACGAAATACAGGCTGTCGTCGCGCGCGGGGTGCAGGACCGCGTTCAGCGAGGAACGGCCCGGCAAAGCGATGGGCGTGGGCGGCAATCCGGCATGGACGTAAGTATTGTAGGGCGTGTCGCGGCGTAAATCCTCGCTGCGGATATCGCCATTGAAAGCATCGCCCATGCCGTAAATCACGGTGGGGTCAGTCTGGAGCAACATGCCTTTGCGCAGGCGGCGCATGAATACGCCGGCGACACGGGGCCGTTCTCCGGGTAGGGCGGATTCCTTCTCGACGATGGAAGCCAGAATCAGCGCTTCTTCCGGCGTTGCCGGCGCGTAGGCCTCGTCTCGCCGCCGCCATTCTTCCTCAAGCACCGCACGCATCCGGGCATGGGCCTGCAATAAAATCACGCGGTCACTGCCGCCTTTGGCGAAAAAATAAGTATCCGGGAAAAACTGCCCTTCCGGATTGGCTGGCGGCAACCCAAGCGCGGCCATAATCTCCGCCGGCGGGACGCCGTCCAGGGTATGGCCGATCGCCGGATTGTCCCGCAGGGCATCCAGCGCCTGGCGGAACGTCCAGCCCTCGACGAAGGTCACGGCGTGAAAACGCACCTTGCCGCTGGCGAACAGGACCAGCAATTGCGGCAGCGTGGTCCCGGGGGCAATTTCGTATTCGCCGTAGCGGATGCGCGCCGCAACGCCGTTCATCCTCGCCAGACAACGAAACCAGAACGACGACACATCGAACCCTTCATCCCGCAAGCGCCGGCCGATCTGCCCCGGTGTGTCCCCCTTGGCAATCTCGAAAACCTTCGCCGAGCCCGAAAGCACCGGCTGGCTCAGGACCGAGCGGTAATCCATCCACAGCCATCCGCCCGCCAGGCTGAACAGAATCAGCATTCCGGCCAGAACGCGACACATCTTCACGGGCGCTCTCCGCACCAGGCATCGTCCAGCCAGCCCTGGACGCGGCGGGAAACCGGGCCTGGGGCAAAAGCACGCCCGTCCAGGCTCCGCGCCGGCCACAGGCCGATCACGCTGTTGGTGAAAAAAGCCTCGTCGGCCTCAAACAGAGTGGAAACAGGCTCCCGGACTTCCACGGCGAACAGGCCGTGGTGCCCAGCCAACTCCAGCACCAAGGCGCGCATGACGCCGGCGACGCCGCATTCATTCAAGCACGGTGTAAACAGGCGGTCCTCTTTTACCCAGAACAGGTTGGACATCACCCCTTCGACCACAGCGCCGTCGCAGTCCAAAAGAACGCCTTCCCGAATCTTCGGATCGTCCCACTCGCTGCGCGCCAGGACCTGCTCCAGCCGGTTGAGGTGCTTGATGCCCGCCAGGGCAGGATTGCGCCCCAACCGCAGATGGCACACCCGTGCAGCGATGCCGTCCCGCGCCGGATCGCCGGGAAACTCCGGCCAGGGATGCAGCGCGAGCAGGCGGGTCGGCCGGCATTCGTCCGGCGCGCGATAGCCCCGTCCGCCTTCGCCGCGCGTGATGGTGATTTTCAGAACCGCCCGGTCCTGCCCCCGCGAAAGCCGGGCAGCTTCGCCGCGCAACAATTCGGGGGCGGGACAGGGAATGCCCAGACGCCCGCAGTCGCGCGCCAGCCGGGCCAGATGGCGGTCGAGGAGCAACGGCGCCCCACCCCGTACCGCCAGCGTGGTGAATACCCCGTCGCCATAGTGCAGGCCGCGATCCAGAGCGGAAATCCGGCGGGATTCGCGGCCATCGACCCAAATGAGAGGCAACGAATTCGCCATGGGATTTTCAGCGGCAGGCGCGAAAAGGGCGCGCCGGCGCCGCTAAATTCAGCAGCGGCGAAACACCAGCGTGCCGTTGGTACCGCCGAATCCGAAGGAGTTGGACATCACCACCTCAAGCTTCATTTCCCGCGCGGTGTGCGGCACGTAATCCAGATCGCACTCCGGATCGGGATGGTCCAGGTTGAGGGTGGGCGGGACCACCTGATCGCGCAGCGCCAGGACCGAGAAAATCGCCTCGATACCACCCGCCGCGCCCAGCATGTGGCCGGTCATGGATTTGGTGGAGCTGATTGCGGTCTGCCTCGCGTGGTCGCCCAGAGCCGCCTTCATCGCACGGGTCTCGGCGATGTCGCCCGCCGGCGTGGACGTACCGTGGGCATTGATGTAATCGAGTTGCTCCGCGGAAATGCCGGCGTCGCGCAAGGCGCTTTTCATGCAGCGCGCCGCCCCCTCGCCGTTTTCCGGCGGCTGGGTCATGTGATACGCGTCGCTGCTCATGCCGTAGCCGATGACTTCGGCATAAATGTTGGCGCCGCGCTTTTTTGCGTGTTCGTATTCCTCGAGCACCACCACGCCCGCGCCGTCGCTGAGGACGAAGCCGTCCCGGTCCCGATCCCACGGCCGGCTGGCCTTCAACGGCTCGTCATTGCGCCGCGAAAGTGCGCGCGCCGAAGCGAAGCCGCCGAGCGAGGTCGGGGAAGTCGCCATTTCCGCGCCACCGGCGACCATGGCGTCGGCATCCCCGTACTGAATGATCCGCAACGCCTCGCCGATGCAGTGCGTACCGGTCGCGCAGGCGGTGACCACCGCGAAATTCGGCCCTTTCAATCCGTACTTGATCGAAAGATTGCCGGAGATCATGTTGATGATGTTGGAGGGAACGAAAAACGGGGAGATCCGCCGCGGCCCGCCGCCGAGATAAGCACTGTGTCCCGCTTCGATGCCGGTGATGCCGCCGATGCCGGAACCGATGGCGACACCCACGCGCTCCGCGTTGGCTTCGCCGATTTCCAGCCCGGAATCCTCGAACGCCTGGCTTCCCGCCGCCAACCCGTAGTGGATGAAGATGTCCATCTTCTTCAGTTCCTTTTCGGGAACGTATTGGGTAGCGTCGAAGCCGCGTACGCTGCCGCCGATGCGGGTGGCGAACTGGGAAACGTCGAAGTGCTCGATGTGCGCGATGCCGCTGACGCCGTTAAGCACGTTGCGCCAGGCATCGACCGAATTCAAACCGACGGGGGAAACGGAACCCACCCCCGTGATGACGACCCGTCTCTTGCTCATGGAAAAATCTTGGGATGCGCGCCCGCATGTCCGAGGAACGGACGCGCGCTGAATCTGCGGTTTCGGACGTTAAATGTGGCTTTCGACGTAGTCGATGGCCTGCTGAACCGTGGTGATTTTCTCAGCGTCTTCATCGGGAATTTCGCACTCGAACTCCTCTTCCAACGCCATGACCAACTCGACCGTATCCAGCGAGTCCGCCCCCAAATCATCCACGAAGGACGCTTCGTTGGAGATCTCCTCTTTGACGCCAAGCTGCTCGGCGACGATCTTTTTTACACGTTCTGCAACGTCACTCATTCTCTATCCTCAAAAATTATGGTTTCGTGTGAAGTGCAAGGTTGCCGGGGTATTTTATATCAGCGAACCTGCGGTTAAGAAACATTTACGCGCACCGAGCGCCGTTCGTGCGGGCCAGGGATAGTAAATCGGGGATGAATCAGCGGTTTAGGGCATATACATACCACCGTTGACGTTCAGCGTTTCTCCGGTGATGTAGGCCGCCTCCTCGGAGCAGAGGAACGCCACGGCGTGCGCCACTTCCTCTGCGGCCCCCAACCTGCCGAGCGGAATGGCACCGAGCAGCGCCTGTTTATGGGCATCGGGAAGGGCGCGGGTCATGTCCGTGTCGATGAACCCGGGCGCCACCGCATTGACCGTCACGCTGCGCGAACCGATCTCCTTGGCCAGGGACTTGGTGAAACCGATCACGCCCGCTTTGGCGGCGGCGTAATTGGTTTGACCGGCATTCCCGGTCTGCCCCACCACCGAAGTGATATTGACGATGCGCCCGAAGCGTTCCTTGGTCATGGCGCGCAAGCACGCCTTGCTCATCCGGTACACGGAGGTGAGGTTGGTATCGAGGATATCGGCCCATTCCTCGTCCTTCATGCGCATCAAGAGGTTGTCGCGGGTAATGGCGGCGTTGTTGACCAGGATCAGCGGCTCTCCCCAGGTTTCGCCGATCTGTTTCAGAACGCCGGCGACGGATGCGGGGTCCGTGACATTCAGGGCCAGTCCGCCTCCCC
>DATDOO010000348.1:0-29014 GCA_035293245.1 Methylococcaceae bacterium | reverse complement strand
GATCACCCCCAGCGGCACGCGCATCTTGCCGACCTGGATGCCGGACGGCCGGTAGGTCAGGCCGGTGATCTCCCCCACCGGGTCGGGCAGCGCGGCCACCTGGCGCACCCCGTCGGCCATGGCCTGCACCCGCGCGGGGGTCAGTTCCAGCCGGTCGAGCATGGCAGCGTCCAGACCGGCGGCTTTGCCGGCCTGCAAATCGCGGGCGTTGGCGCTGCGGATGGCCGGCTCTTCCGCGAGCAGGCCGTCGGCGATGCGCTGCAAGGCGGAATTTTTGGCGGCGGTTTCCGCCTTGCTCATCAGGCGCGCGGCGGCGACGGCGTTCTCGCCCAGTTGGTGCAGGGTTGCGGAAAGGTCGGTCATAGGGAACTGGAAGGTGCGGAAAGCGCCAGTTTAAGGCAAAAACGCGCTTTCGCCTCAGCGCCTAGAACGAGAAGGCGTGGAACACCTGCATGGAAATCCGGTCGTCGAGCTGGTCCAGGTTGCGGTTGACGGTGCTGGCGCCGGCCAGGTTGGGCGCGTCGGCGGAGCGGAATTCGTAGTTGAAGGTGACGTGGCTTTGCGGGGTGTAGAAATACTGCGCCCCCAGGGTCACGGTGCGGAAGAAGCGTTCGTTGGCCTCGATGCGCGTGCCGCTGGTGTATTCGTCGTAGCGTGCTTCCAGTTCCCATTCCGGGGTGAGACGGTAGCCCACCTCGGTGAGAAAACCGAAGGCGCTTTCCTCCGGCTGCACGTTGAAAGAGGCGACCTGGATTCTGTCGTTGCTGCGCGCGCCGTTGCGCGCCGCGCCGTCGGTGCCCGCGAAGATCATGCCGTCGCCGCCGGCGTATTCCATGGTGGAGCGCCATGGCCCTTGGCGCAGGGTGAAGCCGCCGCCCCAGCGCTCGCGCTCAAATTCGTCCCGGCCGCTGGCCGTATCGAGAAAGCGCTGGCCGTGCTGATACCAGCCGAAGAATTTCAAGCCTTCGCGGTACGGCCCCTGGCTGCCGCCGAACAGGTATTCCGTCGCGCCGAACAGGTAGAAATCCTGGTTGCCGTCGTTGTCCCAGCGCTGGATACCGTTGCCGTTGCCGATCATCGCCGCCCAGGAAAGCTCCCAGTCCCCGGCGCGGTAGCTGTCGAAGGCTTCCAGACCCACGTCGCGGTAAGAGGAAATCGCCCCGGTCGGTTCGTTGCGGCGGGCGGGATCGGAGCCGTCGTTCTTGAAGAAGAACTCCTGCAACAGCAGATTGGAGACGTTGGCGAAGTTGATGAAGTAATGATAGGGCTGCTGCGCCTCTTCAGAGATGGGCGTCTTGAACTGGCCGATGCGCAGCTTGGCCAGCGGAGTGCTGGTAAAGGTGAGATAGGCGTCCAGCAAGAGCGGATAGGACTCCCAGCGGGTGGCGGCGTTGTAGCCCAGTTCCATCACCGCGCGGTAGTTGACGCCGTCCACCAGCCGCCCGCGGATGCCGGGCCGAAAGCGCGCCACATTGATGTCCACCGGATTGCGGAATTCCGGCCGCATGAGGTTGGCGTTCATGCGCTGGCCGGCCCAAGGCCCGGCCACCAGCTTGCTGTTCTCGGTGGCCTGGATTTCCGGCTGGATGAAGCCATGCACCTGCAGGCTGGGGCCGCTGCCCTCGGGCACGGCGCCGAGCGCTTCCACCCAGTTGACGGCGTGCGCTGGCGCGAAGGGAGGCATCAGGAGTAGAAGAAAGCCGGCCAGGCAGCGGGCATGATGCATGGGGAGGGTTTTACCGATGATTACGGGTGTGTGTCAGCGTTTGCTTACAGCCAATGTTAAACTTTTCCCTATGAAAGCCCTATGGTTTGTATGTAATTTTTTGCTGGGGTTGCTTGCGCTGGGCGGCTGCGGCCAGTCCCGGCAAGCGGAGGAATACGTCCCGCAATACAGCCAGACTCCGCCCACGTCCAGCGCCCGGCATGAATACGTGTTTGCCGTGCATCCGCTGCACAACCCGGAGCGGCTGCACGAGATGTTCGGCCCGATCATGGACTACCTGGACGAAAACACCCCTGGCGCGGTGTTCCGCCTGGAGGCTTCGCGCGATTACGCCGCCTTCAACGAAAAGCTCTACGGTCGGGCATTCGATTTCGCCCTGCCCAATCCCTATCAGACCGTCATGGCTCTGAAACACGGCTATCGCGTGTTCGGCAAAATGGGCGACGACGAGAATTTCCGCGGCATCATCCTGGTGCGCAGGGACAGTCCGGTGCAAAACGTGAGCGACCTGAAGGGCCAGGCGGTGAGCTTTCCGGCGCCGACGGCGCTGGCGGCGACCATGTTGCCGCAATACTTCCTGCACAGCCTGGGCCTGGACGTGATGCGCGACGTCGAGATCCGCTACGTCGGCTCGCAGGAATCCTCCATGATGAACGTCTACCTGGGCAACGTCGCGGCGGGTGCGACCTGGCCGCCGCCGTGGGCCGCCTTCAGCCGCGAACGTCCCGATGTGGCGGAAGCCCTGAAAGTGATGTGGGTCACCGAAATGCTGCCCAACAACTCCCTGGTGGTGCGCGACGACGTGGCGGCGGACATCGCCGGCCAGGTGGAAAAGCTGCTGCTCGGCCTGCACGAGCACGAACGCGGTCAAGCTTGGCTGGAGAAAATGGCCTTGAGCCGCTTCGAGCCGGCGACCTCGGAAACCTACGAGCCGGTACGCGCCTTCCTGCACCGCTTCAACGACGAAGTGCGGCCGGTGGAGCTTCCATGAATCTCGGCATCGTCGGCTGGCTCAGGGTGGTTTGCGGCAAGACCCTGCGCCGCCAGCTCATGCTGGGCATCATCCTGGTGCACGCGGTGCTGATGACCCTGTTCGTTTTCGATCTGGTGGGACGCCAGCGCGGCTTTCTCATGGAACAAAGCCTGGTGCAAGCACGCAGCCTCGCCGAAACCCTGGCCGCCAACAGCGTATCCTGGACGCTGGCCAACGACGTGTCCGGCCTGCAGGAAGTCATCCGTTCCCAGGCGCGCTTCCCGCACCTGCGCTACGCCATGCTGCTTTCGCCGCAAGGCCGGGTACTGGGCCACAGCGACCCTGCCCTCGCCGGCTGGTACGTCAACGACCCGGTCAGCGGCAAACTGCTCGGCGCGCCGTCCAAAACCCAAATCCTGGTCGACGACGGCTGGCTGGTGGACGTCGCCGAGCCGGTCTTCGCCCACGACAAACTGATCGGCTGGGCGCGGGTCGGCATCAGCCAGGCGCACATCACCTCCGGCCTGGCGGCCGTCACCCGCAACGGGCTGCTTTATACCGCCGCGGCCATCGGGGTCGGCGCGCTGTTCGCCTGGCTCATGGCGCGCCGTCTGGCGGGCGCCTTGTCCGAGCTGGCGGCCGTGGCCGCGCAGGTACGCCGCGGCCATGCCGACCGCCGGGTGAAGTTCGACCGTTGCGACGAATTGGGCATCCTGGCGAACGGCTTCAACCGCATGCTCGATGCGTTGGACGAACAGGCGGCGGCGCGCGAGGCGGCACAGCGGCAGATCGCACTCGGCAAGGCGGAAATGGAAGCCCTGTTCCGCGCCATACCCGACGCCGTCATCCATACCGACAGCGAACGGCGCATCGTCATGGTCAATCCGGCCACCCGCCAGTTATTCGGTTACGACGAGACGGAACTGCTCGGCAAGACCGCGGATCCGCTTTATCCCAGCGATCGGGACTACCGGACCGCCGTCCAGGAAAGCGATGCCCTGATTGCCGGAGGAAATCCTTCCCAGGGGCTCGAAGTGAACTATCGCCGCAAAGACGGTTCGCAGTTCTTCGGCCAACTGGCGCGCGCGGTGGTGCGCAACGCCGCCGGCGCGCAGATCGGCTTCATTTCCTTGATCCGCGACATCACCCGGCAAAAGGAGGCGGCTTTGCAATTGCGCCTGGCGGCCCAGGTGTTCGAGAACAGCAACGAAGGCATCGTGGTCACCGACCCCGAGCGGCGCATCGTCATGGCCAACCGTGCCTTCAGCGAAATCACCGGCTACCGGTTGGAGGAGGCCGTCGGCCAGACGCCGCATCTGCTCAATTCCGGACGACACGATGCGAATTTTTTCCAGATATTCTGGGAATCCCTGCAATTGAACGGTGGCTGGAGCGGCGAAATCTGGAACCGGCGCAAGAACGGGGAGATTTACCCGGAATGGCTGTCGGTCAGCACGGTGCGCAACGAGGCGGGCGAAATCGTCAACTATGTGGGCATGTTTTCCGACATCACCGAACGCAAGGCCGCCGCCGCGCGCATCGAACACCTGGCCCACCACGACGCGCTCACCAATCTGCCCAACCGCCTCCTGTTGCACGACCGCATCCGCCAGGCCATCGCCCAGGCCCAGCGCAGCCGCGACCTGGTGGCCGTGCTGTTCATCGACCTGGACCGTTTCAAGATCGTCAACGACTCCCTAGGCCATCAGGCCGGGGACGAGTTGCTGGTCGGCGTGTCCGGACGCTTGCGCCGCTGCGTCCGGGAAGGCGATACGGTATCCCGGCTGGGGGGCGATGAGTTCGTCATCCTGCTCAACAGCGTGGACGATGCCCGCACCGCCGGCGTGGTGGCGCAAAAGGTGCTGGACACCATGCACGGGCATTTCCTCATCGAGCAGCACGACATCGCCATCAGCCCCAGTATCGGCATCAGCCTCTACCCCCAGGACGGCGCCAACGCGGAAACGCTCATCAAGAACGCCGACGCCGCCATGTACCACGCCAAGAACCTGGGCCGGAACAATTACCAGTTCTATACCCAGGAACTCAACGCGCAAACCCTGCTCACCCTGTCGCTGGAATCCGGCCTGCGCCGCGCCTTGGAACGGGGCGAACTCTTGTTGCATTACCAGCCGCAAATCAGTCTGCGCAGCGGCCAGGTCGTCGCCGTGGAAGCTTTGATCCGCTGGCGGCATCCCGAACAAGGCATGATCCCTCCCGGCAGCTTCATCCCCCTCGCCGAGGAAAGCGGCCTGATCATCGCCATCGGCACGTGGGTGCTGCGCGAAGCCTGCCGGCAGAACAAGGCCTGGCAAGACGCCGGACTGCCGCGCATCCCGGTGGCGGTGAACATCTCCGCACTGCAATTCAACCACCGCGACTTCCTCGCCAGCCTGGAACAGGCGCTCCAAAGTTGCAATCTTGCAGCCCACTGCCTGGAGCTGGAACTGACCGAATCCGCCCTCATGCATGACGCGGAAGCCAAGCTGGACATGCTGCACGGCATCCGCGAGCTGGGTGTGACCCTCGCGGTCGACGACTTCGGCACTGGCTATTCTTCTCTCTCTTATCTCAAGCGCCTGCCCATCGACAAGCTGAAAATCGACAAGTCCTTCGTGCGCGACATCATCACCGATCCGGAAGACGCGGCCATCGTCAGCGCCATCATCGGCATGGCCCGCAGCCTGCGCCTCAAAACCGTCGCCGAAGGGGTGGAAACCCAGGAACAGCGCGACCGCCTCAAGGCGCTGAACTGCGACGAACTGCAAGGCTATTACTACAGCCGCCCCCTGCCGCCGGAAGAATGCGCCACGTTGTTGGCGGGCGGCGGGGGCTTTCACGAGATGGTGAAGGGTGGGTTAGGCGTTTCTACGCCGTAACCCACCAATCGGCCTTGATTGTTCCGGCGAGGCTGTCTGGTGGGTTACGACGCGCGCCAATGCCCGCGCAAGACTGAAGTTCAGTTTTAATGCGCGTCTAATCCACCCTACAATTTCTTCAACTTTGGGGAAGCTTCTCCGGCCACTCGCACCACTCCCAGATGGGGCAGGCCGGGCACCTGGGCGCCCGTGCCGTGCAGGTGTAACGCCCGTGCAGGATCAGGAGATGGTGCGCGTCTTTCTTGTAATGTTCCGGAACGCATGCCTCCAGTTTCTTCTCCACCTCCAGTACGGTCTTTGCCAGCGCGAGCCCCGTGCGGTTGGCGACGCGGAAGATGTGCGTGTCCACGGCGATGGTCGAATGGCCGAACGCGGTGTTGAGAATCACGTTGGCCGTCTTGCGCCCCACGCCGGGCAGCGCCTCCAGCGCCGCGCGGCTGTCCGGCACCCGGCCGCCGTGGCGTTCGATCAGCAAACGGCAAAGCTGGAGGATGTTTTTCGCCTTGCTGTTGAACAGGCCGATGGTCTTGATGTAGTCCTTCAGCCCCTCCTCGCCCAGGGCCAGGATGGCTTCGGGCGTGTTCGCTGCGGGAAACAGCCGATCCGTGGCCTTGTTGACCCCTTTGTCGGTGGCCTGCGCGGACAGCACCACGGCGATCAGCAATTCGAAAGGCGTGGAATGACGCAACTCCGTTTTCGGCTCCGGAATGGCGGCGGCGAGGGCGGCGAAAAGTTGTTCGCTGTGGGTAGCGTTCATGGAATTGTCGAGTGGCAAACCAGGGAAAAGCATCGTGTCCGGGTATTGTTCCCTGCTCGCGCCGGATTCGCATCCCTTTCGAGCGTGATTTTCCGCAACGATGGGAAGCCCCGCGCGCGAGTGCTATTCTTCGCCTCCGGCTGGATGTTATTCCTAAAATAGTTGCGGAAACCATGCGCCTCACCCACGAGCAGACCCGATGGATTACCCAAACCGTATCCCGCCTGACCAGCGAGACGGCAGAAGTATTTCTATTCGGCTCGCGTCTCGACGATCAGGCAAGAGGTGGAGACGTGGACCTCCTGATCGAGACCGACACGTCACTGACGCTCATCGAACGGGCGCGGATCAAGATGGAACTGGAAGCCCGGCTCGGCCTGCCGGTCGATATCGTTTCGCGGGCGCGCCACACCGCGCCCACCCCATTCCAGAGCATAGCCCGGGCCAAGGCGGCCAGATTGGACGCGCAGCCATGACAAGCGCCGTCCTGGAAGCCGAACGCGCACATCTTTCCACGCTAATTGAAGCCATCCAACGCTGCGTCTATTTTCTGGACGCATCGGACCAACGGCCCCCGTGGCCTTTGGCAGCGGAATACCTGGAAAGGCGCAAGAAGGATGTGGCGCTGTTCGAATCCCTGGCGGCCATCAACGAGCGCTTCGCCAAACTTCAGGACACGCTGGGTGCAGCCATGCGCCATGCCGCACTTCTGGCTGGGGAATCTGGCGATACTTTTCTGAAGGTTCTGGCTTTCTACGAAAAGGCTGGAGTCGTCGAATCGGTCGCGTCATGGCAACTGTGCCGTACCACGCGCAATCTTGCCGCTCATGATTACGAGACCGACTATGCGGAAATCGCTGAGCACTTCAATTCGCTGCATGCCTTGGCCCCGCTGCTTTACGGAAATGCGGCACGCTTTATCGACTATTGCCGGGTCGCTTTGGGCGTGAACCCATCACAGGGAGATTTCGCGGATAGCTTCGACGGCATCGTTCACATCGGGGTTGCCACCTCCCATCAGGTTTGTTGAAACGCACGGAAAATGTCCTATATCCCTGTCTCAATCTTTGTGAATCGTCGAATCGCAGCATGACTGACCGGCCACGCAAGGGAAATCTGTCAAAGACGGATTATGTTTTGAGCCATGGTCCCAGCGTTCTGGATCGGCATGGCTGTCTGAAAGTCCCGTTCCTGCTGGCCGTGGCAATGGTCTACCTGGCCCGGCATCCGCTGCTCATGCCGCTGGTTTATTATTCGCTCAAAAAAACCGGGGAAACCGGCAGCATGAATGTTCTGCTGGATGCGTCACATTTTTTGCTTTACTTCGCCTGTAGCCTCCCCGCCTTGGTGGTGCTGATGGCGTGGAATTACCGGCTGCCAACGGGAGGAACGCGGGTGCGCTGGATTTGGGCCCGCGGGCAATGGTTCCTGCTGCTGTCCGCCCTGTTCGACATGGCAGCGAGATTTTATCTAACGGAAAATCTGTTCAAGGGGCTGGCGCTGGCGCAATTGCTGCTGGATGGCTACGTCATCCTTTATATTTTTATCTCGGCGCGGGTGCGCGACGCGTTCGCGGATTTTCCCGCGCAGGAAGCAACAACACAGGAAGGCAAATCATGATTCGACTCTTCATCGGTTTTGATCCCAGGGAAACGGTCGCCTGGCACGTCCTGGTCCACAGCATCCTGGCGCGCTCCAGCCAGCCGGTGGCTTTCACCCCGTTAGCGCTCAAGAATCTGGGACCGCTGATGTACCGGGAGCGCAATGTCCTGCAATCCACGGACTTCTCCTTCTCCCGCTTCCTCACTCCGCACCTGTCCGGCTACGAAGGCTGGAGCCTGTTCATGGATTGCGACATGCTGGTGCTGGACGATATCGCCAAGTTATGGGAGTTGCGCGATGAGCGCTACGCCGTCATGTGCGTCAAACACGACCACGTGCCGAGGGAAACCATCAAGTTCCTCAACGCACCGCAAACCCCTTACGGCAAAAAAAACTGGTCCAGCGTCATGCTGTTCAACAATGCCAAATGCCGCGCCCTGACCCCGGAATACGTCAACACCGCATCCGGTCTGGAACTGCATCAGTTCAAGTGGCTGGAAAACGACGACTTGATCGGCGAGATTCCCCATCGCTGGAACCACCTGGTGGATTACGACCCCCCAAGCCGGGACGTGTCCAACGCCCATTACACGCTGGGCGGGCCGTACTTCAACGAATTCGTGGATTGCGAATATTCGAAGGAGTGGTTCGGTGACCGGGAGGAGATGCTGCGGGCGGAGCAGAGGAGCGTGAAATGATGGCCATCCATGATGGACGCGACTTCCCTTCGATATCCGCCGATCAGCCGGCAACGTGAATATCACCAGCGAGCTGATTGTTTATCCGAAGTAGTTTTGAGGAGTTTTATGAAAATATTGTCTTGGTTCTTGAATCCGGAAATTAACGACGCAGCGGTCGCAATCGCCCGCTCTATCGCAACTCGTTATCCTCCCAGTATGGATACTGCGACCGTGAAGAGAATTTCCCCAAGCCGTTTGGAAAAAATTCTCGAAGACGCTTATGCAAAGGCGATTGAGTTTAACCGGAATAAAAAAATGGGCTGGTTTTCTAAGGCCCGTTTTGGAAATGTCTTTCGCTGGGAACTGAAGGAACTTGGCTATACTCCGGAATTTATCGAGGTCGCAACGGAAGGACTAATCGTATACCTCACGCGAAAGTTACCTCAATCTGCTTCCTGAGACCTGTCCGCTCTCGCCATTCGATGCTTTTTCAGTTCCTCAAAGGGAGTTTTCCGGGGCGGCGTCGCGGCGCTCCGCCGCAGGCGATTCATGCGCTCTCCGCGCTCGTCGAGGCGGGGAACTTGGCGCAAGCCGAAGCCGATTGCCGCCAACTGATGCGCCGTTTCGGGGACGATCCGGGGATTTGCCGCTGGATGGGGCGGGTTCTGGGCATGATGGACCGCTATGAGGAAGCGATACCGTACCTACTCAAGACCCTCCGCGCCGATCCCGGTCACACGGGAGCGCTGGCCGATCTTGGAACGATTTACTGGTTCAAGGGAGACATCGATAACAGTATTCATTATTACGAACGGCTGCTAATACTTGAACCGGCGCATGCCACCGCCCTTTACAACACGTCTTTGATCCTGGCCGAGTGGGGGCGGCTAAGCGAAGCCGCTGATCTTATGTGGCAGGTTTTGAACCAAGCTCCACGCCATGAAGAAGCCTTACGGCATTATGTGTGCTGGATGAGCGATTTGAATCGGCACCAGAATTTAAGGAGCAACCTCGAACAACTTCTTGCCATGGACGAACAGGCCCCAGCAGTGCACGAGGCACTGGGCTATGTGTTGCTGAAACGCTTTTACCTTGCTCCCGAGGCACTGGATCATTTCCATAAGGCCCTGCACCTGGGAGTCAATAGTTCCGAACTGCACGGCAACATGGGGATAGCCCTTCAGGACGTCGGGCGCCTCGACGAGGCATTGAGTTCGTATAATCTCGCCCTCGCGCTGGATCCGCAAAACAACGGTGCACGCCTTCACCGCTCCTTGGCGAATCTGCTGCTTGGAAACTTCGAAGACGGCTGGCCTGAATACGAAATCCGCCTAGTGAGTCAAGCCCCGTTGCGAAAAGACTTGCCGTTCCCCGTCTGGGGTGGAGAAGACCTTTCCCGAAAAACCATTCTGGTCAGTGCCGAGCAAGGCATCGGAGACGAAATCATGTTCGCCTCCTGCTTGCCGGAAATGCTCCGGCGTACCAAGCACTGCGTGATCGAATGCGCTTCGAAACTGGAACCAATTTATCGGCGCTCCTTTCCCGCCGCGACGGTGGTCAATACCTGTCAAAGCCGGTTATCGGGCTGGCTGGATCACTTGCCCGAAATAGACTGCCGTGCCCCGATGGGCAGCCTGCCTTTCCACCTGCGTTTGTTCGAGGAAGCATTTCCTTTCACGCCTCCTTATCTCCGCGCCGACCCGGATCGTGTCCTCTATTGGAAAAGCCGTCTCGACGCCTTGGGTCCTGGCCTGAAAATCGGCGTTTCCTGGCGGGGGGGGGCGGAAAAATGGCGTCGTGGCGTCAAAACATGCCCCCCGCCCCTTTGGAAACCCCTTTCCGGAATTCCGGGGACGCATTTCTTCTGCCTACAATACGATGCAACACTAGGGGAAGCGGATGATACGGGCCGTCTCTGGAACACGCCCGTTCATTTCTGGGAAGAGGCCTTGGAAAATTACGACGAAACCGCCGCTCTGGTCTGCGCCCTCGATCTGATCGTCAGCGTTTGCACATCATTGATTCATCTTGCAGGGGCTTTGGGTGCACCGGTTATGGTCATGGCCCCCCTCAGTCCAGATTGGCGCTATGGGCTGCATGGGGAACAGATGATCTGGTATCCGTCCGTCCGCATATTCCGGCAAGATCGATACGGCGAGTGGAGTTCGGTTGTGGACCGCGTCAACCAGGAAATTCGCCGTCTGGCGCACGGCAGGCAATAACCCCGCTGGATGTATGACATGCTAGCCAACCTATTCAAACAAATATTCCCCCGCCGTCAGGTTAAGCCCGATTCAGTGGAGGAAAGCCTCCCGAAAGACGAGGCGTTTGCAGAGGCTTACACCCTTTATGAAGCCAATAATTACGGGGGTGCCGAAGAAAAGCTGAAGACGCTTCTTTCCAGCCAGGAGAAACACTTGGACGCCCTGTGTCTTCTCGGAGACATACTGGGACGACTGGGCAGAACCGAAGAATCGGCTTCTTTTTACCGCAAAGCGCTGCTGGTCAACCCGCAATATGTATCGGCGCTGGTTGGGCTGGGCTTGGCCTTGCACGACCAGGGCGACTATGCATCCGCCTATTCGTTCCTCAACGAAGCCCGGCGCCGTGAACCGCGCAACGCCGAAGTGCTCAATCTGATCGGCCTAGTTTCCTTCAAAATGGGCAACCTGTCGTTTGCCTCTTCCAGGCTCAAGGAATCGCTCAAGCTGAATCCCGATTCCGCTTCCGCCTGGAACAACATGGGCATCGTTCACCGGTACCGGGGCGGCATTGGAAAAGCCGTCCAGTGTTTCCGGAATGCGGTCAACATCAAGGCGGACTTTCGCGCGGCTTTGATGAATCTGGGATTGGCTCTGAGGGATTACGAGAGCCCCGACAAAGCCGTTGAATGTCTGGAAAAAGCCTTAACCCTTGAGCCCGGCAACGCGACTGTACTTCTGAATTACGGGAATCTTCTGATGTCCCTTGGGCGTCTCGAAGAAGCGGAAGCGCGTTTCAAGGACGCGATCCACGTCGATCCCGCCATGCCGGAACTGCATGCCTGCCTGGGTTCCCTGCACATCAAACGGAAAGAATGTGCAGCCGCTCTGGGCTGTTATCGCCATGCACTGGATTTGCACCCCGACTATCCGGAAGCCTTGCTGGGTATGGCAGAGATTTATTTGTCTCAACGGGATTTCGCCCAAGGCTGGAAACTGTATGAGGCGCGACTGAATGCGAAGATAGACTCTCCCCGGCGCATCCTGCCTTATGCCGAATGGAAAGGAGAACCGCTGCACGGCAAAAGCATTCTGATTTATTCGGAACAAGGTCTGGGCGACGTCATCCTTTTTGCTTCCTGCCTCCCGGATGTCGTGCGCCAAGCATCCCGCTGCATCGTAGAATGCGACCGCCGTCTGGCCAAACTCTTTGAGCGCTCATTTTCCGCGGCCGACATCCGGGGTTACGATCAAAACCACCCGGCAGCGGGACGCGACCCATCCGTGGATTACTATGCGGCAATCGGTAGTCTTATGGGTTTTTTCAGAAATGTGCCGGACACTTTTCCAGTTCATTCCGGTTATTTGCGAGCGGACGAGGGTCGCGTGGCTTATTGGCGCGAACGCCTATCCTATTTGGGTGAAGGAGGAATCCGTATCGGAATCGCTTGGCAAGGCGGATTGGTACGCACAGGGAAATACCAACGATCCATGCCTTTGCGGGATTGGCAAATGGTGTTGGAAAAACCAGGCATCACTTGGGTCAGTCTTCAGCACCGCTGCAACGAAAAGGAACTGACTGAATTTACGAACGAAACCAGCGTCCCTATTCATTATTGGCCCGAATCCATTGACGATCTGGACGAAACCGCCGCCTTGATTTCCTCACTGGACCTAGTAATTACGGTCTGCTCCACGCTGGCGCATCTGACAGGCGGACTTGGGAAGCCCCTATGGGTACTCGTTCCGGATTCGCCCAGTTGGCGCTACCTGGCCGACGGGGAAACGTTGCCTTGGTACCCTTCCGCACGGTTGTTCAGGCAAGCGCAACCCGGCGAGTGGAACCCTGTCTTATCGCAGGTAGAGGAGAAACTCGACCGCATAATGGGAAAAGAGGTTGCTGCGCCATGATCGGGCTCCTAAAGAAAATACTCGCAGATGACCGATCGTCATCATCTCCGCGGAACAATCCCTTTAGCAACACGGCTACCCCACCGGGCGATCATTCCGAAACGCTCGAGGAAGCCGACCGACTGGAAGCGTGCGGCAAGCTGGAAGCCGCAGCCGGATTGTATGAAAAAATTTTTGTGGCCTCGCCAAGCCATGCGCACGCCCTGTTTCGGATGGGATTGCTGAAGAAAAAACAGGGTGCTTATTCCGAAGCGACCGAATTCCTACTGCGGGCTGCGGAAACGGAATCCAGGGCGGCGGAGGCTTACCATGAAGCAGGCCAGGTTTATGAATTGACGCATGAACTGGACGAGGCGCTCTATTGCTACCAGATGGCGCTGCATTTCCAGCCCGATCATGCCCCTGCGCATTCCAAGCTGGTACATCTTCATCTTGATCGGCACGAAAAAAAAACCGCGCTGGACTTGGCCGAGGCGTGGGCCGAACAGTTTCCGCATTCGGCACAGGCCAGGCGCGAACTCGCCAAGATTTATGCGGATGGTAAGCGATTTGACGAAGCTCTTGAACAGTGTCGCCTGGGACTGGAACTGGAACCCGAGAACACGGAACTGCTCATCCGCCATGGAGATCTGTTGTACAAATTGGATCGCCTGGATGAAGCGCTGGAATCCCTAGAGATGGCGTTACGGCTTGATCCAGGCAACCTGTCTCCCCGTATCGATCTGGGCTGGGTTTACCGCTATCAGGGGCGATTTGATGACGCTGCGCGTGAGTTCAACATAATTCTTCAACATGAGCCGCAAAACTTTTCCGCGCGCTGGGGTCTTTGCCAAGTTCGTTTGTGCATGTATGACTTTGCGCAAGGTTGGGACGATTATGCCGCTCGCTTCATGGCGGCGGAGTCCCATTTCCGCCCCATGCCTTTCCCCATCTGGAAAGGCGAACATCTGGAAGGGAAAAAGCTATTGATATACGCCGAACAAGGACTGGGTGATGAGATTATGTTTGCCTCCTGTTTGCCAGATGTAATAGGAAAGGCCGGTAGTGTGTTATTGGAATGCAATTCAAGGCTGGGAAGCTTATTCCACCGCTCGTTTCCCAATATCGAAATTTTTCCGGCGAACAAGGGGCGAGATCAAACCTGGTTGTCCGATATCGACGGAATCGACCTTCAGGTTCCCATCGGGGGGTTGCCACGTTATCTACGCAGGACTCTGGAAGCGTTTCCCCGGCACACGGGTTATTTGCACGCGGATTCAGAGCGTGTGCGCTACTGGAAAGAGCGACTGGAAGAGTTGGGGCCGGGTTTGAAAATCGGTTTTTCCTGGCGTGGCGGAACGTCCGTGACACGTCAAATTTCTCGTACCATGTCGCTTGAAACTTGCCTCCCCATCTTCAGGACAGCCAACTGCCAATTCGTCAACCTCCAATACGGAGACTGCCAAGAGGAAATGGCCGCGTTCCAGGCGTCCAGCGGCGTGGTTCTAAATCATTGGCAGGAAGCGATCGACGATTACGACGAAACCGCCGCACTGGTTACGGCGCTGGATCTGGTGGTCAGCGTATGCACCAGTCTCATTCACCTAACCGGCGCGCTGGGGAAACCGGTGTGGATCATGGCGCCGAAGGTGCCGGAATGGCGCTATGGCGTTGCGGGCGAGGCAATGCCTTGGTATCCCAGTTCGCGCATTTTCCGCCAGCCCGAATTCAAACGGTGGGAGCCCGTGGTTGCCGCCATTGCCGAGGAGTTGGCCGGATTTCATCCAAGTAGCAATGGCGCTCCAGATATGAAGTGACACAAATTGTCACTTCTGCGCGCACCCTTAGCCTTATCTTCTTTGTTCATGGGTACCAGGAATCGCTGTCATATCGACACGGAAATTCGCCCTCCATATCTTCATGGGTTGGGATACTAGCCTAGGCTAGGTAAGAGAACGCAATTTCGCCGGAAATTAAAAGCAGCCATTGAGAGTGCAACCTCATGGCGCGGAAAATGCTTTCATATCGGCGCTTCATTCGCAATCTCAGTAAGGAGTAAATAAGCATGAAAGCATTACAAAAGGGTTTCACCCTCATCGAACTGATGATCGTCGTCGCGATCATCGGCATTTTGGCCGCGATCGCTATTCCAGCCTATCAGGACTACACAATCCGCGCCAAAACCTCGGAAATCATTTTGGCCGCGAGCGGCGTGAAGACGACCGTGACCGAAAACGTTCAGGCTTTAGGCACGATCAGTGGAGCAGGCACTCTTATGAGTGTTCAGTCGGGCGGCAAGATCGACGTCGGTAGCGTGGGCCAGAACGGAACTATCGCCGTACAGTGTAAAGCGTCGGCTGATGTGGGCTGTGGCACGGTTACTTCCGTTCTTCTAATCCCTTCCTACAACGCAAACGCAAACACTGCCGTGTGGTCTTGCGTGGTCGCCCCCGATAGGTACCAGCCATCTTCCTGCCGTCAGGACTAAGTTTCTTCTTGGCTAGGAAAAAAGGGCGCCGTTGGCGCCCTTTTTTTGTCTCCCTGCTTAACGAACCGCCTCATCTGAGGCATCGTCCAGCGTGGACGAGAAATTTTCGAAATGCATGCAGGCGTATTCGCGGTTACGCAGGAAATAATGCTGGCCGAAAGCGCGCAGTCCTTCGGCATATATCCGCCGGAGGGCAGAATCTTTGGCCAGCGCAATGCTTTGCTGGACATAGGCGTCCGGCGTTGCGCATTCCAGTTTCAATCCGCTGTCGAGCAACTCGCGTACTGCAGCCAGCGAATGTTCCGCGCCCTCATTCGGCATGTCGTTTTCCAACGTCGCGCTAAAAAAATTGACCCACGAGTGCGCCCCTTGAAAGGTCATCACGGGCCGGCCGCACGCGACGGCCTTGGCTGCAACGGTACCCGATAGCGAGGGGGTATCGAGAAAGATATGGCCGTGGGAAAGCAGCGCGTCAGGTTCGATCCAGCCTACAAAGAAACAGCGATTCCCAACCCCCTGTTCCTCAAACCGCGCGCCGATTTCGGGCAATTTCTTATTGCCTGTCCAGACAAAACATGCATCTGGAATTGCCAGCAATATTCGGGATACCGCGTCCAGAAACTCGGGGTGCCGGATTTTCTGCTCGCGATTGATGGTGTAAAACACCGTGGCAAAGGTGGAGATGTGCTCCGCATGGGGCAATGAAGCAGTTTGATTGATGGTCGGCTCCGAGATGAGCAATGGTGGCGCACTACGCCAATGCGTACGTTCCACGCCCTTGTACACACGACGGGCTGAGGTAAATGAAAACCGGTGCGACAAGCTTTCAAAGCTCGCCAGTTCGAACTTCATCGACAGCCATGCCAGACGCTCTGCATGTAATATCCCGGACAGAAAACTGACTCCAAACGGCGGTCCCACGACAATGCACCGCTCATCCCCTTGGCTGGTTATCTGCCTTGCGAGCTTCTGGAGCGTGGGATACTTGCCATGATGTCCCGGCAGGGGCGTAATTTGTACCGCGTGGGCTCTTTGCAAGGTGCGAAAACACTGCGCGACAGGACCGTGTAGAAATCCGGTGACACGAATGTGAGTCGCTTGCGCTGGATGCGCTTCTAGGTATGACGCGATCAGGTCGCACAGGAGGGCACTATGGGCCAAATGCGACGTCAGGTTCTGCACAAAAAAAACCCACCGTTTCGGGCGCCAGTCCTCCGGTAGGTGTTCTGTCGGGTACGTGCCACCCTCAGTCCGACTCGCCAATTCCCGCAAAGGAGTATCGAGGAGATCATAGCAAGCCTGGCAGTGCTCGGGTTGTTCCGTAGCGTTAACTATATAAACATACGACAACGCTTCTATTTCTGCGGCCAAGTCCATGCGGCCGGCTTGCGAAACCTCCTCCAACAGCGGGCGGACATCCGAACGCAGACACTCCAATGCTTCGGTGGGAGTCGTGACCGCCTTGATACGTTGTTTGACCATGCGCGTCTGCGCGCTCAGGTCAACATGAGCCAACACCGGTGCGCTTTGTTGCGGATGGCCACGCCATATTTGTGAAATTACTTTAGTCAGCAATCCCATGGCATTCTCATTGCGCAGTCATGCGCAGAAGTGAAGAGGGGTACATCAGTGCGGTCGTGCTCCGATCCAGAAAACCAAATCGTTGCAACAGCCTGTCTGTGGGAGGATAGGCTGTCAGATATCCTTGGAATCGAGTGATCCCTCGAACAGCAAAGGCATTCGCCACCCCTTTCTCGATGCCCTCGTAATCGTCCAGAACAAACACCGCATTTGGCGCACACAGGGCATTCACATGCTCCAGATCGGCTGTTTGCAATCGTCCGTCCAGATGCAGCACGTCCACCTTGCCTTCGTATCCGTCTTCGCGCAGTTCTTCAAACATCCGCGTGGATGGACAGCTCTGATATTGCAACACCGCGCATCGGGTCCAGCAGGGCAACTCCATTGAATTACTGGCGTCGCAGGTGTGGATTTCACCTTCCACATCCGCCGCGTCAAGCCCGAATGCCAAGGCCAGCGTTGACTTACCGATGAACGTCCCCACCTCGACGATGACCCTCGGTGCCAAATAGAGCGCCAGTGCATAGAGTAGCCACTGACTGGCTGTGCTGATGGACCCCGTATTGTATTCCGCTTGCCTGCGTAAGCCATCCAGGCTGCTCAGTTTGGCGAAGAAGTCCGTTGTCCCCGCCATTTGGCGCGGCGCGGCGTGGTCCAATACCCGAGTCCAGATGGACTCTGACATCAAGCGATACGAAATGTCGAATGGCCTCACTTGTAACCCACCCTTTAAGAGGAAAAAAAACTCAGCACGCGGTCGATCACGCGCTGCTGCAAGGGTTCAAGACCCAGCCACAAGGGCAAGCGCACGATACGATCAGCCACCGATTCCGTAACCGGCAACGGTCGGTTAGTCCACCCACAGTGCTCGACATATGGCGCCGAATGCAAAGGGACGTAATGAAAGACCGTCTGAATTCCCCCGCCCCGCATCCAGTCGATGAAACGGGTGCGCTGTTCCAAGTCTTCGAGCAACAGATAGTACAGATGCGCGTTATGTACGCAATCCCGAGGAATCACAGGACGTCGACACTTCCCCCGGCTCTCGAGCGGTTCAAACGCTTCGTGATAGCGCCCCCAGAGCGCGAGGCGCCGGTGGGTTATGCCGCCACATTCCGATAGCTGCGCCCAAAGAAACGCAGCGGTCAGCTCACCAGGAAGATAGGAAGATCCCAGATCGCACCAAGTGTATTTATCGACTGCGCCACGAAAAAATTGGCTACGGTTCGTGCCCTTCTCGCGGATGATCTCCGCGCGTTCGATCAGGTCGGCCCGATTGACAAGTAATGCGCCCCCCTCACCGGAAATGATGTTCTTCGTTTCATGAAAGGAGAGGGTGCCCATGTCCCCGAGGGTGCCTGCCGCACAACCGCGATAGGAGGACATGATGCCCTGCGCGGCGTCTTCGATGACCCATAGCCCGTGTGAACGGGCCACCTCAAGAATAGGGGCCATGTCGCACACGGCGCCCGCGTAATGCACAGCGACGATTCCCCGTGTTTGTGGTGTAAGGGCGGCTTCGATTTTTGACGGGTCGATATTCAGGGTTTCCTCTTGAATATCTACAAAAATGGGCCGGGCACCGCGTAGAACAAATGCGTTTGCTGTAGAAACAAACGTATAAGAAGGCATGATGACTGCGTCACCCGACTGGACGTCGCAAAGAAGAGCAGCCATCTCCAGAGCCGCCGTGCAGGAATGCGTCAGGAGCGCCTTCCGCGTCCCGGTCAACTCCTCCAAGCTAGCCTGACATTTTTTTGTGAATGGGCCATCGCCAGCCAGCATTCCATTGAAATGCGCCTCCGCGATATTGAACAGCTCCTTGCCCGTCATGTACGGCTTATTGAACGGGATTAGAGGCTCCATTCGTGCTCCGGGTCATAGCCAAAGATGAAATGTCAGGACGTCGTGGGTAGGCAGAAAACCATGGCGTGTCAGCATGCGCCGCGCAGGGAGGTTGGACAACTGCGTGGAATACGTCAAGCGTGTCCCGCCGTGAGTCCACGTCCATTGCATGCTGCGACGCAACAAGACGTCCCCCAGTCCTTGCCCTGCTAAATCCGGGTGGATACCAAAGAGCGCCACGTCGAAGCCGCCCGTATCCACAGGAACCACCGCGGAGATACCAACCGGTTTGCCTTCGTTCTCAGCAAGCAATACGCAGGCTTCAGCGCTTTTTATGATCGTCTCGGCCCATGAGGGATAAACTTCATCCACATCGTGACGATCTAAGCGCGGATCATTCCGGTAATGATTGGGATATTCAAAAAATATCGAGCGGACCACCTCCCTTGCAGGCATGACGTCCTGCTCTTTCGCCCGCCGAATCAGGAGGCCCCCCAAAGGACAATCTGTTATAAAATCGGAGCTTTCCGTCAGTCCATGTTCGAAATAGCAAAGCACATCCATCAACTCAGCATTTTCGTGCTGAACTTCCCGCGCCAACTCCAGGTGTTCTGCGGGAATTCGTAGCATTAGCAACTTTACCCCATCTCGACGTGCCCGCGCATGAACATCACGCCAGGCAAGCGAATTACTAACAAAGGCTTTGGCAGTTACGATCCCAAAGTGTTGGAGGTCTATTTGCGATAGTGCATAGGACATTGGGACTCTCGCGATATATTTAGGGAGGTGCCAAATAAACCTGATTTACTTATTTCAGAGAGTATCTAAATTCTGTGAAATAAAAAAAGCTTCTTTAGGTTATTTTATTAGTAGACGGAGCCGGCTTATAAGTCTGGCTAACTGGTGTTCCACCGAAGGCGAACAATGCTATTACGCACAATAAATTCCGTATTTTCCCGCTCCGGGCCTAGATTTCGGCAACAGCTCAAGCAAGATGCTCTTGCAGCCTTGAAGCGTGGAGAGCATGCGCTTTGCGCTGAGAAATTCGAATCCTTGCTGCGTTTGGGTGGCGGAGATAATACAGTCTACTTCAACCTCGCTCAGTGTTATACATACTTGGGGCAGTACGGAAAAGCCATGGCTGCTTACCAAATAATTTTAGATCGCTTGCCTGAGCACGTTCCGTCCTTGGGGGGGCTGGGCTGGCTTCTGCATGTAACAGGGGAACGCGAGGCTGCACTGACCCTTTATCAGAAGTGTGCGGCTCTGGAAAAAGGGAACTTGGAATCGTGGTTCGAGGAGACTTACCTGAAAGGACTTATCACGACTAGAACTTGCCCTTTCCCTCTGCGCCGTCGGCAGCGCCATGCAAACCTCCTGCAGGTATTCAACACCACCTGCCGCCTGCGAGGCGACGTAGTGGAGTGCGGCTGCTTTCAAGGTCTCAGTTCATTTCTGCTGTGTTCGGCCCTTACACAATGGGAGCCGGATTTCCTTGGCGAAGAGTTCCATATCTTCGATTCTTTCGCAGGGCTCAGCAGGCCCGGCATACAAGACGCGGAACCTATTGGGCGCAGCACGCCTATGTGCAAAGAGGGGTTTTTTGGGGCGTCTCTGGATTTGGTACGGAATAATCTGGCTGATTTTCCCAAAGTCAATTATCACCCTGGCTGGATACCGGAATCTCTTGTCGGACTTCCAGAACTTTCTTACCGCTTCGTCCATGTTGATGTCGATCTGTATGCCCCTACCTTGGCCTCATTCCAGTACTTTTTCCCGCGCCTCGTCCCAGACGGCATTATTCTGACCGATGACTACAATTGGCCGGGAGCGCGTCAGGCTGTGGAGGAGTTTGCCAATGATGTTGGTGTTGATTACCAGTTGACGGCAAACGACCAAGCATATTTCATTAGGCCCCATTAAAATGGTTTAACCGCCGTTGTCATTTCCTTGCAGCCTACGCGAAAGATAAGGCGAAAACGTGCCAATATTGACTGACACACACGGCCTGCAATTATTAGAGACCGTCCTGGAAAGGTTTAACTGATGTATGCTGATGCACCAAACGACTACCAAGAAATGGAACTATTTCATGGTATGGTCGAGTCTTACCGGCTCGGCAGTTCGTTCAGAGGTTCCTTAAAGAATGTCCGCGCGCAATGTTCGGTGCCTCGATTTGGTGCCACGTGAAATAACAGAACCTGACGAGTAGTGGCGTGAGCAACAACGCCAATATCCAGTGCTGCCAAGGTGGAATCGGTAGCAAGTTCCCGTTGCGCAAAAATAAGCCAAACAACAGGTACAGGGAGAAGAGATGCAGCAGGTAAATACTGTAGCTGATTTGCCCTAATAATCTGACTGCGGGCATAACAAGAAGTCCTCCCAAGGTATTGCCACAGGCAATGACGGAAAAACCGACGAACAAAATTGCTTCCGCGCCCGGGTGGTAGGCAGTGGAGGGAAACAGGGATACCTCAAGCGTTAAGGACTGGATAACCAAGACAGCCGCCCACGGTGCCTTTAAGTGGTCGGCCACGCCAGGAGTCCGGGCCAAATGCGCCGCAGCCATGCCCCAGGCGAAGCTGGGGAGTACCTCAGCATCTAAGCGCCAGATCGAAATCAGGATAAACCCAACGGCCAGAACTGCCGCAAGGAGCCATCGCATCCTGGCCCGAACCCCAACCAAACAGGCCAGTAATGGCAGAGAAAAATAAAACAGCCATTCGTAGATCAATGTCCAAGCGACTCCGAGCAAAGGAATGGTTTCTCTGAATCCGTTGATACCGGACCAGCCGGTCAGAGTAAAGCTTATCCACGAAAGCCACTCCCATGCCAACACCAATGAAGGCACATGAAGGATAAAGCCGCTCGCCAACGTCACAGCCGTGGCCAGGAATAGCAACGCCAATAGGTAGAGGGGAACAATGCGGAAGAATCGGCTACGATAAAGGGCTCGCCAGTCCATCGTTTTATCCCTGGTATCCAGAATCTTTCCCCAAAACAGGAATCCCGTAACCATAAAAAACAGAACAACGCTGGTTTCGCCCAAATGCAGGTAAAAAGGACTGGGGGAATTGCGCCAAATACCGGTCAAAGGATATTGATACCACACGGCGATATGGCAGATGAAGACCCCTGTAGCAAGCAAGCCACGCAAACCGTCAATGGAAACATAACGGCCGCTCGGCTCAAGCCGCGCGCCGTCGCGGAGTTGCAGATGTGCGCCGCCTATTGCGGCTCCGTAAACGGCTATTGCCCATATTGGATGGAGATAAGTAAGGTCCACAGCTAATACTCGCACTCGTTGCAGATTTTCATGCCATGGCGGTTTACCAGCATGGTCCGGATGATTTCTTCGCGGCGTGTTCCAGCAAGTATCTCGCTGTATCTCTGTTCCAGCAGGTTACCGAAAACGGCTGCGCGAGGGTGCACGCAGCACGGCACCACCGTGCCATCCCAGTCGACGTAAAGCCGGTTGCCTGGTTTGATGAAGGTGCAGACCCCGTCCGGCACCGCCAAAGGGCGGGTGAGCATGTTGCTGCTGGACTCGGGCAAATACTGCCAGTCGCGGAATTCCACGGCGAAACCCATCGGTTCCAGCATTTCCCGCCAACGCTGCCGGGCGATGGAATCGGTACAAATGGTGCGGGTCATCAAGGCCATCGACGGCGCGTAACGGTCCCGCAATTCGCGCGCCTTGCGCATGAACGACATGAGCTTGTCCCACTTGCCAGGCGGACGAAGACGCTCGTAGTCCTCCGGCGTGCCGTCGCCATCGCAACTTACGTTGAGACGGGTAAGCACTTCGGTCTTGAATGCTTCGGCGAGCACCTCGAAGCCGTGATATTGGGCGTTCGTGGAAATTTCCACGATCCTTGCGCGCCAACGCTGCTTGGGGATCTGCAGCAGAATTTCGGGAAGCCGCTCGTGTAACAGCGGCTCGCCAAAATTGAACAGACGGAACAGGTTCACCGCCGTCACGTCAATGTTGGCCAACGCCCGGCCAAAGTCTTCCGGTTCGATCTGTTTGATCTTTGGTTTGAGCGTGGAATTTGGGCAGCCGACACAACGCAACTGGCAGCCGTGCACGATATCGAAGCCCAGCTTATCGATGGCCAGCGGTTCGCGGACAGGTGTTGGAGCAGATCGAAATGCCAACGAACGAATCTTTTTCAGCAACAAGGGGTTACCTCAGTTCTTGACGAAATAGCCCATGGGAGCGAGGCTGGAGCCAAACTTACGCTCGCGTTTGGCGTCATGATTCAATGTGTTGGGATGGGCATTAAGATATTTTTGAACCGCCTCATAGGGGCCCGGCCCAAAATCGGGGCGTACCGGGTGACCGTTGATGGCGCTGTCCTCAACCACCAAATAGTCCCCGCCGCGCAGAAACGGCACCCAAGTTTCCAGTTCGCGGAGCACGTGCGCGCAACTGTGGTCGGAATCCAAGATGAGAAACAGCGTTCCACGGTTTTCCGGCATCATCGCAGCCAACTGCGCCGCCATTTCCGGCGACCCGCTGTCGCCAATCAGGAACTCAATAGCAGGATGTGATTCGATTTGGCGCGCGGAAGCATCGATATCGATGGAAATCACCTTGCCCACGGCACCGCGCGCAGCTAACGCCTCGGCAAAAAACAGCGCTGAGCCCCCGTGACGTGTACCGGCTTCAATCACCCAATCGACCTTACGCTCATAAATAATTTCCTGATAGTTCCACATGTCCAAAGGCAGCTTTAGTGTACGGATTCCATGCCAAGTCATCCTTTTCCAGATGTTGGCGTCATAGAACCAAGTGAGGAAGCCATCCCACAGGCGCTCCTGGCTAAATTCATTATCTGGGTGCTTGGGGGCTTTCAATGCTACCTGACTGACCGCGTCAGCGCTTCCGGCGGTTGGTGCGATCTTCGCGCTGGATACACCCGACATTGGAATCGCCACTGCGCCCTCCGGTTTTTCGGCGACGACGCGCATGTCGCGCGGCTCGCGCAGCTTGAATTCTGCAGGCTCCTGTCTTGGGTTGACAAGGCCGGCCTCCTCCATAAGCCTAGCCAGACTTTGCGGCGTATATCCCCAGCGATGGACCATGTATGGGTCTTGCCAGCGCGGATCCCCATAAAACACCCACATGCTCCGCTGTCCTTCCGCCCCCCCAGTAGCGGAAACTTCGGGGTTCTTAAGGAACTCCTCACAGGCAGAGATCAGGTTTGGGCACTCCAGAATGAGCTTTCCACCGGGTTTCATCACCCGCACCCATTCCCTGAGCACATCGAGCACCTCCCAGCGCCAGAAGTGTTCCACCACATGCACAGCAAGGACTTCGTCCACCGAGTTGTCAGCAAAAGGCTCAAGCATGCGTAGGTCGCAAAGCACATCCGGCCTTTTCCCCGCGCGGCTTTGCACCACATCCACATTCACATACCCCGGTAGAATCTTGTCGCCACAGCCAAGATTTAGCCTAATACCATTTCCCCAATACTGTTTAGATTTGGTAATTGTTGCATTCGTGGCGGTGGCATAAGCAGCAGATAAGCTCCCATTTTTTTGCTGCGAAGAAACCCTATATCCTTCGTTTGTACTGGGCTCATTCTCTGCGAGCAGAGTCGGCAGACTCTGGGGGTTTCCCGTATCAGATTTTTTGTGGGCACTCGTGATAACATTTTCCCACTCACAGGCAATAGCTTTTGCCGTGAAATGCCTCTCGATATCGTTCTGACCCATGGCAACACGCGCCCGCGCCTCTTCAGGATGCTCCAAGGCCCAACTTAGACCTTCGATTAGGTTTTCGCCGATCCAAGCACTATCCTTAAAACGCTGGTAAACAGGCAGATTCCCCGCAACTGCAAAGCGCCCGCTCCATAATGCTTCCAGCAACCGGTTGGGGCTTTTAGCGGCCTTTAGCTTGCTATCGATCACTGGTATAACGACAATGTCACATTGGGCCAGCGCCTTTTGGGTCTCCTGAATACTCCAAGGCGTGTACGCAATATGTAAACCTGGCGCAAGCCGCTCAAGATCGGTTTTGCCCTTTTTCAGATTAGAGATGACATGCAGAACAAGCGGCTGTTTTTTTGCATATTCGGCGAGTTGTGGCAGAAGTTTCTTTAAAGACAAAATATTTACCATGTGACCGTACCATAACAATCGCAACGAACTGCCCGGTGAAAAGTTAATTTCACCCCTTGGCATTTCGACAGGATCGTAAATCACGGCATCAGGTTTTCGGCCATGTATCTCTAGCACATCCACCATAGATTCCGAAGAAACAACCACGCTATCAGCCAATGACAGCAATGTTTTTTGTACCCGAGATCGCAGCCTAGCCTCGCCTTTATAAAAAACAGGTAGATACTGATACTCCGGGCTCTCTAAAATATCCAAATAGTTATCGCAGATATCGACGATCAGTTTGGCTCCGCGGGCTTTGGCGTCTTGGGCCATTTCCAATGCATGGTCCGAAGAAACTTTGGAGACGAGGACCGTATCGCCGGCGCCGGGCGCGGCACTTCCCCATCCGCCTAGGGCTCGGTGAAGCCCGTCGACAACGAACTTGGAGTTCCATCCCAGATTTTCCAAGGCGCTTCCAGGCAAAAGGACGCGATAGCGTGTGCTGGCAATATCTGAAGTCAGACCATTTTCGGTTTTGCGGATTACACCAGCAGTTACCCAGATGAGACGGCGGCTGAGAGGAGAAGCAACTCCCGCTTCATTGACCCCAGAGGGATGCAACCGGATGGATCGGGACTGAACATCGGGGGGTGCATTTCCTTTCTGAGTCGCGCGATCAATTTTTTCTGTTAATTTGGCCAGCGAACGGGCTGTATTGCGAAGGAACCGCCCAATTAACATATTTTCACCCTGATTTCAGTTCGCCCGGATTGGTGCAGACAGGCACTATCATGCCGAATTATTTCGCGTCGTAAATGGCGGATATTTCGCATCCTCGAAAATTTCCCCGAATGGGGCTGAAATTCCCAACGCGTGGAACTGGCATTCTCTCCTGCCGGGCAAATATTCGTGAAACGTCCAGTCGTTGTCCGGCGTGCGCCGGAAGGACGCCACGCGGAGCGCTTCGATGCCCCCCGGTACATACTTCTCGCAAGGAGGGTAGCATGCGGTAGGCGTTGAAATTGGTGCCCAAGTCGAAAGCGGCCGTAGAATCCAAGAGCACTTCCGCGATCCGTGGCGGGATTTTTGATGAAATGGGTTACCGTACGGTCCGTGCGCATCGCACGACACCATAACGTCATGGATAGAAAAACGCTTCCGCCTTTTCCACCCGCGGCTTCAGGTCCGCCACGTAAACTTTGCTTGAAAGCCGCCGCCAGATTGAGCGACACAACCGCATGCTCGCCCTTGGCGCCCACCATGGCGAAGACTTCGCCGGCGATGAATTCGTGCTTTTCCGATTGCCGGGCTTCCCAGGCGAGACAGGCTTGGGCGTCGAAGGCGAATTCATGGGCCAGATTGTTCATGCGTATCTCCGATAAAGCCGCAGCACGGCAAGCGATTCAGGCCAAACGCTTGATGATGGCTTCGGTGAAACCCACCGTGCCGACCGCAGAGCCGGGATGCAAATCTGGAGTCACCTCCTTGCCCTCAGCAACCACGGCACGTACGGCGTTCTCGATGCGGCGGGCGGCATCCGGCTCGCCCAGATGTTCCAGCATCATGACGCCGGCCATGATCATGGCCACCGGGTTGGCGATGCCTTTGCCGGCGATATCGGGCGCGCTGCCGTGCACGGCTTCGAACAGGGCGGCGCTGGTGCCGATGTTGGCGCCGGCGGTCAGTCCCAGTCCGCCGATCAGGCCGGCGGCCAAGTCGGAAAGGATGTCGCCGAACAGATTGGTGGTGACCAGCACGTCGAAGGCGGCGGGGTTCATCACCATCTTCATGCAGCAGGCGTCGACGATGATGTCGTCGAAAGCGATGTCCGGGTATTCGGCGGCGATTTCGCGGCCGATTTCCAGGAACAGCCCGGAGGTGCATTTAAGAATGTTGGCCTTGTGCACCAGGGTGACCTTTTTCCGCCCCGCCTTGCGCGCATATTCGAAGGCGTAGCGGATGATCCGTTCGCAGCCGGTGCGGGTGACGATGGCCACGCTCTCGGCAGCGATGGCCTTGCCGTCCACCTTGACGAAGTGCTCCGTGCCGCAATAGAGGCCTTCGGTGTTCTCGCGCACCGTGACCAGGTTGACGTTGTGGAACGGTCCTTCCGTACCGGGGAAGGACAGCGCCGGGCGCACGTTGGCGTACAGGTTGAATTCCTGGCGCAGGGTGACGGTGACGCTGCGGAAACCGCCGCCGACCGGGGTGGTTAGCGGCCCCTTGAAGCACACCCGCGTGTTGCGGATGGAGTCCAGCGTGGCGGCCGGTAGGGGGTCGCCGTGAGCTTCCACCGCGGCCATGCCGGCGAGTTGCCGGTCCCAGGCGACTTTGACGCCGCTGGTTTCAATGACGCGCACGGCGGCATCCACGATGGCGGGGCCGATGCCGTCGCCGGGGATGAGGGTGATGTGATGCATGGTTACGAGTGTTGCCTGTTTAACGAATGAATGATTTGGGGCGGAGTGGGAATTAGCGGACCGATTCCAGGGGAACGACCGGATTCGAAGCATTGCGGATCGCCGCCAGCAGCGCATCCCGGCGTGACGCCAGTTGCTGGAAGCGCCGCGACAGGGCTTCGATCTCGTCTTGCAGTTCCCGTTCGTCGGAAGTCATGGCGGCGAGGGCCTCGGCGGTGGATTCCAGCAGCAACTCGCCCCGGCCCTCGTAGGGCCGGTTGAAACGCGCCCGGAACTCCTCCCGCAGCGCCCGCTGCAACTCCTCGAAGCGCTCTTCGGAGAAATCGTCCCGGCGCATGGCGTCCAGCAATTCGTGTCTGGCGTCGAAGACGTCGGCCTGAAAGGCTTGCCGGTAGGCCTGGCGAAACTGGCCGATCAAGCCGCGCAGTTTGGTTTCCGAACCCTGCGCCTGCGCCACCAGCCGCGCCGCGCCGTCTTCCAGGCTGAACATCGGTTGCTGATGGCGCATGATGTACAGCGCCTCCAGCGTCGCCACCATTTCCATCAGGCGCGGGGCCGCGTAGTTTTCCGCCTCCAGCCAGCGGTAGAACAGTTGCCGGAAGACCTGGGGAAAACTTCCGAACCGCTCCGCGAAACCGGACACGAATTGGACGAGGAACGCTTCCAGATCCTCTCGTTCGGCATCCTGGGCTTTCATCGCCGCCAGCAGATGCCGCGTAAGCTCGGCGAGGGGCGCCGTTTCCGCCGTGTTCTCCGCCGGCCGCAAATCTACGAACGTCTCGCCGCTGGACAGGGGATCGCGGACTTCGTTTTCCGCGATCAGGCTCTTCCAGTAATCCGCCAGGCCGCTTTCGGCTTCCTCGGAACCGATGTGCTTCAGCACGTTGTCGGCCAGCGCATGCAGGCAGCGGCTGGCGGGAGAATTCTCCGCCAGGAGGATCACGGGCATTTGCAGGCGCACGGACTTGAGGACGTGGTCGTCCCGGGCCACGAAGCCGCCGTATTCCACCGGCAGGCTGAGGTACTTTTCCACCGCGGCGGCGAAGCGCCGGTAAATCTCCGTGGCGCTTGGGTAATCCACCGCCAGGTTGACGACGGCCAGCAAGCGCCCGGTGTAGTTTCGCCCCTTGAGCAGTTTCAGGAGGGAGAAGGCGTCGGTCAGCGAGGTCGGCTCGGCGGTGATGACGACGAACGCGCACTGGGCCGATTCGATGAATTGCAGCACGCTGTCGGCCACGCCCGCCGCGGTGTCGATGAGAAAGTAGTCGTATTCGGATTCCAGACCCGCCAAGGCGTCGGCGAGCCGCTTGGCCTCGGCGCGGTTGATGTTGGCGCACTCGGCGATGCCGGAGGCACCCGGCACCACCGCCAGACCCTCGGCGGTGCGGACCACCACCTCGCCGATGGACTTCTCGCCGCTGAGCACGTGCTCCAGCGTGTACTCGGGGTGCAGGTCCAGGAGGATGTTGATGTTCGCCAAGCCCGTGTCGGCGTCGAAAACGCACACCCGGCAGCCTTTGCGCGCCATGGCCACGCCCACGTTGGAAGCGATGCAGGTCTTGCCGACCCCGCCCTTGCCGCTGGTGAACACCAGGACGTGAGGCCGGGTTTGCGATGCGGTGCGCGTCGGTGCCGCGATGCCGGGGATGTCCATGTTCAGATGGGATTCATGCCGCTGTTACCGGATCGCAACCATCCTATCACGCCGGCGCATTCTCGAATTGGGCGAACCATTGACCCGCGCCGTGGGGTGCGGCGGGATCGTAATACAAGCCGCGCAGGATGAGATGGCCGATGGGACCGAGCACCGGGCCGGGCACCAGGGTGCGGAACGCCTCGCCACCCATGAGCTGGTGGGTGATGG
>DATDOO010000347.1:0-2638 GCA_035293245.1 Methylococcaceae bacterium | reverse complement strand
GGCCGCCGTCGCCGGGCGCATCGGCGGCAGCGAACCCACCCCGCCGGGCGAGGAGAATCTGCAACTGGAAGGCGGGCGCAACCTCCGGGTCTGGTATCACCGCATGGGAGAAGAGTGCAACTCCCAGGGAATCGTCATGGTCGTGGCGGAAAAGGAGCAAAAATGATGCAGCCTGTCTCACGGAAAACACCGGCCTCCATCGGGGAACTGGTCAGCGGGCAATTCCAGTTGCCCTCCCTGCCGATCGTCGTCGTCGAACTCATCGACACCCTCAACGACGAAAACGCCAATTTTGCGCGCCTGGTCGAGAAAATCGCCAAGGACCAGTCCATCGTCGCCCGGGTGATGCGCCTGGCCAATTCGCCGTTCTACGGTTTTCCGGGCGGCGTGGCCTCCATCCGCGAAGCGGTGGCGCTGCTGGGCTTCAACAGCGTGCGCAACCTGGTGCTGGCCAGCACGCTCATGGATATGTTTAAGGGGGAAGGCGGCGAATTCGACTGGCCGGAGTTCTGGCGCCACAGCCTCAACACCGGCGCCTGCGCCAAACTGCTGGCGGCGACGGTGCGCCAGGACCGGGAAGCCGCCTTCCTCGCCGGCATCCTGCACGACATCGGCCGGCTGCTGGTGGGCGTCTACCTGCCCGGACAATTCGCCGCCAGCCTGGCTTACCAGCGGGAGCACGGCGTGGCGCTGACCGAGGCGGAACAGACCTTGTGGGAAACGGATCATGCCAGGATCGGCGCGGCCGTGGCCCGGCACTGGCGCCTGCCGTCCCTGATTTGCCACGCCATCGAACACCATCACGACGCGGAGCCGACCGCCGACATGCCGCTGACGGACATCGCCTACCTGGCCAACCTGCTGGACCAGGAACTGGCCGCCTCCCCGGCCGGCGAGTACCTCAGCGAATTTCTGGCGGAAGAGACGCAGCAGCGCCTGGGCCTCGACCGCCAAGGGTTGTCGCAAGTGGCGAGACAACTGGCGGCATCCGGTCCCGGCGCGGCGCCGGACTGATTGCCCCGAACCGGAACCCGCCATGACCCTCGAGAGAGTCCAAGACCTGCGCTGGATCTACGACCTCTACCTCCTGGGGCAATCCGACCTGCTCAAGGACGATCCCGCCGCGGTGCGCCGACGGCTGCTGGAACACATCGTCGACGGCTTCGGCGCCAACAGCGGATCGCTGGCGTTGCGCACCGATGCCGGCACGCTGGTGCTCGTCGCCGTCATCGGCCTGCCGCCGGAAGCCATCGGCAGCACCATCGAGCCCGGCGCGGGCGTCATGGGCTGGGTCATCCGGGAAGGGCGGAGCGTCCTTTTGGCGGGCGATATCGGCGACGACCCGCGTTTTTGCCATTTGAAAAAAAATCGGCAGGGCGACACGCCCGGCTCCTCCCTGTGCTGGCCCCTGACGCTGGAAAATCGCGTCATCGGCGCCCTGTCCATCAACCGCACGGCGGACCAGATGCCCTTCCTGCGGGAGGATCTGGAACACGGCTCGGTGCTCGTCAATCTCGTGACCGTGGTGGTGGACAACCTGCAACTGCACGCGGAACGGGAACGGCAAATTCAGATGCTCAGGCAACTGAACGAAAAAAACCGCGAAGCCACGCGGCAGCTCGGCGTCGCCCACACCCAGTTGCTGGAAGCCGATGCACGCCTGAACGGCATGCTCGGCTCCCTGGACGACGCGGTCTGGTCCGCCGTGCCGGACATGTCGCAAATCCTCTACGTCAGTCCGGCCGTGGAAAAAATCAGCGGCTACCCGACGGAAACCTTCCTGAACCAATCCATGTTCTGGTTGGAGTTGGTCTTTCCCGACGACAGGAACAGGGTGTTGGCGGCTTTCGAGGAGGCGCGCGAGCGCGGCACGGCGGTCAAGGATTTCCGCATCGTGCATTCGGCGGGCGAGATTCGCTGGGTGCACGCCCAGATGCGTCTCGCGGTGGACGGCGACGGAAAGCCCTTGCGGATAGACGGGATCGCCACGGACATCACCCGCCATAAGTTGTTCGAGGACGAGTTGCGCAACAAGCACGCGGAACTGCAAGCCGCTTACCTCCAGTTGCAGGACTTGCAGGGCCAGTTGCTCCAGTCGGAAAAAATGGCCTCCATCGGCCAACTGGCCGCGGGGGTGGCCCACGAGATCAACAACCCCATCGGCTACATTTACTCCAACCTCGGTTCCCTGCAGGGCTATTTCCAGGACCTGTTTTCCCTGGTGGAGACTTACGAAAAAGCCGAACCCTTGCTGTCCGAGGGCGAGGCGCTCGCCGCCATCCGGGCCGAGAAAACGCGCATCGACCTGGATTTCATCCGCGACGATTTAGGCTCCCTGATCGACGAATCCCGCGAAGGCGCTACCCGCGTCAAGCAGATCGTGCAGGACCTGAAAGACTTTTCCCATGTGGGGGCCGACGACCAGTGGCAATGGGCGGACCTGCGCAAGGGCCTGGATTCCACGCTCAACATCGTCTGGAACGAACTGAAATACAAGGCCGAGGTGACGAAGGATTACGGCGACACCCCGGAAATCGAATGCCTGCCCTCCCAGATCAACCAGGTGTTCATGAACATGCTGGTCAACGCCGCCCACGCCATCGAGGAAAAGGGCGTGATCCGCATCCGCACGGGCCGG
>DATDOO010000346.1:0-20486 GCA_035293245.1 Methylococcaceae bacterium | reverse complement strand
AAGCACAAGCGCCCACACAAATTATTTGATCCGCTTTTCTAAAGAACCCGCCAAAACCCCCAGACCAGACCAACCAGTCCAGACCAACAATGCTCGGCGTTGAGACCGGAAATTCTACAGGACTTAGGTAGAGTGTCAAGACTAAATGCAGCCCTCTTCAACAGGAAGTAGGGATTGTTTTGATACAATTAGTGTTTTTGTCTTACTCATCAACTTCAAGAGGATTGCATGGCGATTTTCAGCACCAACGAATTCAAGGGCGGCCTTAAAATCATGCTCGACGGTGATCCGTGCTCGATCATCGAGAATGAATTCGTGAAGCCGGGCAAGGGACAAGCGTTCAATCGCGTCAGGATTCGCAACCTCAAGACCGGCCGGGTGATCGAGCGCACGTTCAAATCCGGCGACACGGTGGAGGGTGCGGACGTCATCGACCGGGAAATGCAGTACCTCTATAACGACGGCGAATATTGCCATTTCATGGTGCCGGACACCTTCGAACAATACACCGCCGACAGCAATGCGGTGGGCGATGCGAAAAAATGGATGAAGGAACAGGATGTGTGCATCGTCACCTTGTGGAACGATGCGCCGCTGTCGGTCGCCCCGCCCAACTTCGTGGAACTGAAGATCGTCGAGACCGACCCCGGTGTGCGCGGCGATACTTCCGGCGGCGGCGGCAAGCCGGCGACGCTGGAGACCGGTGCCGTGGTGCGCGTGCCTTTGTTCGTTCAGACCGAAGAGGTCATCAAGGTGGACACCCGCACCGGCGAATACGTATCGCGTGTCAAGTAACCGTTCCGATTGGTTTCCCGCCTGTGACGGCCCGGCGCTGCGTGCCCGGGCCGTTTTGCTTTCCCGTCTGAGGGATTATTTCGCCCGGGAAAGCGTGCTCGAAGTGGAGACTCCCTTGCTCTGTGGACGCGTCGGTTGCGATCCGCATCTGCATTTCTTCGGCTGCGATTCCGCGGCATCAGTCCGTTACCTGCAAACCTCCCCTGAATTCGCCATGAAGCGGCTATTGGCGGCGGGGAGCGGTTCCATCTACCAGATATGCAAGGCGTTCCGCGCCGACGAAGCGGGACGACTGCACAATCCTGAATTTACCCTGCTGGAGTGGTACCGGCTCGGCTTCGATCTGGATGCCTTGATGCACGACGTCGAAGCTCTGCTGAGCCATGCCGGCGACAATCGCTGGACCGCCGGATCGTTCGAGCGCAGAAGCTATCGCGACGTGTTTCTGCACTATGCCGCCATCGATCCTTTGAACGCCACGCCCGCCGACTTCTGTGCCCGCACTCGCCTTTTGGGCTTGCATGAGGCGGAAAATTTGTGCGGCGAAGACATCTCCTTGTGGCTCGACTTCCTCTTCAGCCATATCGTTCAGCCCTGTCTGGGCTTGGACGCCCCGTGCTTTGTTTACCATTTTCCTGCCTGCCTGCCTTCCCTGGCGCGACGCAACGCGGCAGACCTACGCGTTGTAAAGCGGGTCGAATTGATCTGGAAAGGCGTGGAATTGGCAAACGGTTATCACGAACTGTGCGATGCCGCGGAACAAGCGCAGCGCTTCGAACAGGATCGGGCCGAGCGCTCCCGCCTGGGGATGCCCGTGCCCCAAGCGGACGAACGCCTTCTGGCCGCGTTGCACCATGGTCTGCCGGAATGCGCCGGCGTGGCGCTGGGGCTGGACCGGCTGTTGATGCTTCTGCAGGACGCGGAACGCATCGATAATGTATTGGCTTTTCCTTGGTCGCGCGCCTGAATGAATCCCAATCAGTTACTGACATTCGCGGTATTCGCCCGCCTGAAAAGCGTGACCCGCACGGGCGAGCAATTGAACCTGGGGCAGCCCGCCATCTCCGGACAACTCAGACAATTGCAGGAAGACGTGGGCGAGGCGCTGTACGAGCGCCAGGGACATCGTATCGTCCTGACGCCCGCAGGCGAGGGACTGCAAGAATACGCCGAGCGCCTGGAGCGCGATCTGCGCGATGCCGGCGACTACGTGCGCCGCCTCCGCGAGGTCAGTGCCGGCGTGTTGCGCCTGGGTTCGACCATGACCATCGCCAGCTATTATTTGCCCAGCTACATGGTGCGCCTGCAGACGCTTTATCCCGGCCTGCAGGTATTCATGACCACGGGCAACACCGAGGAAATCGTCGCCCGCTTGCCGGAACTCGACCTGGGCTTCGTCGAGGGGCCGGTCGACCGGGAGGCCTTGCTGCCCGGACGTTGCCTGCTGCCGTGGCGCGTGGACGAGATCGTCCTGATCGCGCGCCAGGATCATGCCATCACGCGCGAATATGCCGATGGCGTACCCCTGGAGGTTTTCACCCGCTACCAGGTCATCTGGCGCGAGCCCGGCTCCGGTGCGCGCCAGGTGGTCGAGCGCGCCCTGGCCGAGGCGGGAATACACGCACCGGTTCGCATCGAGGTAACCGGCGTGGCGGGCGTCAAGGAGTCGGTGCGGGCGGGACTGGGAATCGGTTTTGCCTCTTCGCGCGCCCTGCACGACGAAAACGCCGGGCTGGTCGCGCGGCGCATCAATCCGCCGCACGGCCTGTTCTGGCAGCTGAATATCCTGGCTCCCGACGAACGTCTGCAATCGAGGGCCGTACGGGCTTTCCTGGCCTTGTGCGCCGAACCTGAAGAGCCCTGAAAACGTTTTCCGAACAGAGGAACTCGCCATGCCGCACTGCCTGTTGATCCTGCTGGTTTTTTTCTGGGCTCGGGCGGCCAGTGCCGCAGAACCGCCCTTTGACGTGAGCGAAATCGCGCCGGGCGTATTCGTGCACCAAGGCGCACAGGCCTTTCCCGACCGGCACAACCAGGGCGAAATCGCCAACATCGGCTTCATCGTCGGCGAACGTTGCGTCGCCGTCATCGACAGCGGCGGCAATCCGGCCCAAGGCGAGGCGCTGAAGGCCGCCGTCGCGGCGAAGACCAAGACGCCGGTGTGTTATGTCGTCAACACCCACGTTCATCCGGACCACATTTTCGGCAACCGGGCCTTCAAGTCGAAGGGAATCCAGTTCGTCGGCCACCACAACCTGGCGCGCTCGTTGGCCCTGCGCGGATCGCATTATCTGCAGACCGCCGCCCGCGACCTGGCGCTGAGCCTGACGGCGGACGCTCTCGTCCCCCCGGATCTATCGGTCGACGACACGCTGATGCTCGACTTGGGCGGACGCCGCATCAAACTGACCGCCCACCGCAGCGCACACACGGACAACGACCTGTCCGTGTACGACGAACACACCCAAACCCTGTGGCTGGCCGATCTGCTGTTCGTCGAGCATGTGCCGACGCTGGACGGCAGCCTGATGGGCTGGCTGGCGACCTTGAACGAACTGGCGACGTGGCCGGTCAAACGGGTCATTCCGGGACACGGAGCGGTACGCCAGGACTGGCCGGGAGCGCTGGAGCCTGAAAAACAGTATTTGCTAATGCTCCGCGACGAGATCCGTGCTCTAATCCAACGCGGCGGCACTCTGGAAACAGCCCTGGCGCGCGTGGGACAAGCCGCCCGGCCGCGCTGGGCGCTGTTCGACGACTATCACCAGCGCAATGTGAGCACCGCTTTTGCCGAACTGGAATGGGAAGAGTGAGAACGTACACACTTTGGAGACACACCATGCGAATTCCTGCCTGTCCGCGTATTTTTGGCATTCTGCTGGCCTTCGGGCTGTTCCTGCCCTCTTCCATACTCCACGCGGCGGAAGCGGACGAGGCCATCTGGCTCAACACGCTTAAACCCCAGTATTTCGGCGACAAACCCATCGAAGAGTCGACCGCTGTGATCGAACTGACCGCCCCTTACCGGGCGGAAGACCCGGCGCTGGCGCCGATCCAGATTGCCGCCAAGATTCCCCAGACGCCTACGCGCTACATCAAGACGGTTACCCTCCTGATCGACAGCAACCCGGTTCCTTTCGCCGGTGCGTTTCATTTCACGCCCGAAAGCGGCAAGGCCGATCTCGCCATGCGCATCCGCGTCAATGCTTACAGCTGGATACGCGCCATCGCCGAAACCAGCGACGGCAAGCTCTCCATGCACAAGGTGTACGTCAAGGCCAGCGGCGGCTGCTCCGCGCCCATCGGCGGCGATCTGGACGCCATCATGAAACGGCTGGGCAAGATGAAATTCCGCTTCGAGGGCCAGCCCGCCGCCGGTCAGCCGACACAGGCCCAGTTGCTCATCAGCCACCCCAACATCACCGGCATGCAGATGGACCAGATCAGCCGCCTGGTGCAGCCCGCGCACTTCATCAAGCAAGTCAAAATCACCTTCAACGGCAAACCGGTGCTGCGCGCGGAAACCGACATCTCCATCAGCGCCGATCCCAATTTCCGCTTCTGGTTCGTCCCCCAAGGTCCGGGCGAGCTGAAGGCGGAAATCATGGACAACAAGGACATGGCCTTCACGGCCAGCGAGAAAGTCGCATTTTGACGGCGGCCGGGTTTCTCCGCTCCGCCTGAAGAAGGGGTGACGCCCGCTACCAGAAGGAATAACCGACGCCCAACCCCACGCCGAACGATTCCCAGTTGACCTCGTTCAACGGCTCGCTGGGCGTGCCGCCACTGCTGAGATAAAACTTGCTTTTTCCCGGTTCCGTTTGCCAGCGCTGGTAGTCGGCGACGACTTGCACCGCCCAGCCCGTCGCCGTGCGGTAGCGGACGCCCGCCTGTGCGGTGACACCAATGCCGTCGGCGTCGTGCACGAAGCTCTTGGGATGCTCGAAATCGTCCCGCAAGTTCCAGTTGGCCTGGGCGTGGTAGTCCGCCCAGTGGTGGGCGACCTCGCCGAACAGGTCAATCCGCTCCCAAACTGATGCCTGCAGCCCCAGACCCAACCACGGACCGCGCCACTGAGTTTCATAGCGGCTGTTCAAATCGTCGCTGGTCGTGCCCACCGGCACCGGAAAACCGAATTCCGACACAGTTTGGCGAAAATCGTGCATCCGGAGGCTCTGCTCGTGATAGGAGTATCCGGCCAGCGGCGTCAGGCCGACCCAGGGGTTGCCGGACTCGCCCCCCAAACCGAGGCGGTAACCGAAGCCGAGTGAGGCGTCGAACACGTGGCCCCGGTCCGACTGGTTGTTGGAGCGGGAGAATTCCAGGGTGCGGCCGTCGCCCAGGTAGTCGGAATCCTGGTTTTCGCCTTCCAGAATCCAGCCGTAGCCCGCCCTGCCCTGTAGTTGCCAGCCGGCCGGTGAAACCAGATTGAAATCGCCCTTGAGTTGGGCGATGTGCAGCTTTTCCCATTTGAGTTCCGAGAGGACGTTGGGCGAGCCACTGGGGGCGGCGATGTTCCAGTTGAGTTCGTCCTGGCGGTAACCGGCGTGGAGAAAGGCGTCCGCCTGGTAGCCGTAGAGGGGCGAACCCTTGCGCCCCAGGCTGCCGGGACGGCGCGGGTCTCTCGGCGGCGGAGTCTCCGCAGCCGACGGGCCGCGCCTTGAGAAAACGGCCATCTCCAGCGTCGGGTCGTCGTCCAGGGGGATGGCGACGCGCTCCGGGTCTCCTGCGGGCGGCGGCAAAGCGGAAGTGGCGATTTCCTCTTCCCGCTGGAACACGTGCAGATTGGCGAGCAGCGGCTCCGGCTCGGCGTCAGCCCAAACCTCCCTTTCCCCCGGGCACAAGACTCCAGCCAGCGTCATGGCGAAAGGGATGCGAAATTTGCCGCCGTTCATTGGTTTCCTTTCCGGGCCAGGGCCTCCTGGAAGGGCACCGACGATACCACATAAAGATGGGTCTCACCCTGCGCGGCCAGATCCGCTTTTTCGATGCTGGCCGCCAACCAGTAACCGCGCAGGCGGGTGTGATCCACCGTCAAGGGCTCAGGAGTCCCGTTGCGGACCCGCAGCGCGGTGACGAACACCCCGCCTTTCCGCCAGCTTTGCACCGGCGCGGCGTCCACGCCGCCGTCCTGGAAAATGGCGCTGTCCAATCCAGCCGTCACCGCTTCCGGCTCGATGCCTGCCGGGGTTTCGTCCCGGGAAACCGGGTGGCGCATCGACCGGGCGGCGAAGCGGATCAGCTCGGCGTAGATATGCCGCTCCGACGGTTCCGCCCGCGCTTCCTCCTGGCCGGAGCTGGCCGACTGGCGCATCCGCTCCGGCGGATAGGCGGGATGGGGATTGGCCGGCTGCGACCAGGGGCGGTCGTCGGCTCCCTCCGGGTCGTGGCGGTCGAAATAGTATTCGTAGGCGGCGTCGCCGTTGTCGAAATAAGGGTGACGGGACAGCTTCGGCACTACACCGTCACTCACCTTCTGCGCTTCCTGGGGCGCCATCATGATGTGCGGGGTGATGAGCAGCACCATTTCCGTCTTCTTGCGGTCGCGGATTTCCCTGCTGAACAGCACCCCCAGGTAGGGAATGTCGCCCAGGAGGGGCACTTTCTGAATGTCATTGTCGACGGTGGTGCGGATCATCCCGCCGATGGCGATGGTCATGCCGTCCTTGGCCACCACCGTGGCGCTCAGGTTGGCGGTGTTGACCGTGTCGATGGGAAATTCGGTGATTTCGCCCTCGCCATTGGAAATGGGCAGGGTGGCGCTTTTGGGCAAAACCGAGGACGTATCCTGCTGTACGGCCAGGGTGATGGTGCGGTCGGCGTTGATCTTGGGCAGGATGCGCAGGGTGTTGCCCACGTTGCGCACTTCGGTGACGGGGTCCACGTTGGTGAAAGACGCGCCGGTGGCCGGCGTCACCGTGTCCGTGTCCACGTCGGTGATCAGCACCCGCTCCTCGCCGATGAAGATTTGCGCCGGGCGGTTGTTGGACGCCGTCAGCAAAGGGGTGGCGAGCACATCGACGCGGTTTTCCTTTTCCAGCAGCTCGATGTTGGCCTTCACATGGTCGTCGATGAACTGATACAGCAGCGTCGGGCCGCTCAATCCGGCGGCGAAGTTGCCCAGGCCGAAATTGGTCTTGCCGTCGTCGAAGCTCACTTCGAACAGGGAGTGGAAGGAATCCCCCAGGGTCAGGTCAAGGATTTTCATTTCCAACAGAACCTGCGAAGTGGGCTGGTCCATTTCCCCGATGAGCCGGGCGATGTTGTCCATGGCCTCCAGGTCGCTGCTGCGCACCGCCACGGTGTTCTGGTCGGGCAGCACCACGATGAAGATGTCGGCCTCCTGGCGGCTGATGCCCTGCAGTTGCTCCGAGGAAACTTCGCTCCCCTCGCCCTTGCGCCGTTCCAGCGCCGCGATCTGGTCCACGGTGAGTTCCTCGTCGAGCAGGCGCCGGCTCTGGCCGCTGCCGCCGCTGTAACCGCGCGAACCGGACTGCCCGCTAGCGGATCGGGAGAAGGTACTTTGCTGGCTGCCGCTTCGGGAAAAGGAACCGCTGGAGGCGCCGCCGAACGTGCTGCCCGAACTCCCCGACCGGGAAACCTGGTTGGCGGCGCCCACGCCGGTCACCCCGCCCAGGCTGCCGAGATAATCCCCGCCCGTGGCTTCGGAATAGCGCACCCGGTCGCCGTACAGGTCGCGGATGGCCGTGCCGACGCTGGTGGGATTGGGATAGAGCAGGCGGAAGATGCGGGTCTTTTCCTCGCGGAACACCACGAGGTCCTTCTGGTATTCCTGGGTGGTCATGATGCGGTAGGCGTCCGCCTCCCGGTCGAAGCGGTACCACAGGCCGCCGACCTTGCTGATGATCTCGATGGCTTGGCGCGCGGAGACGTCGTGCAGGTACAAGGTGACGCGCTTTTGCGCCGCCTCGTTGGTGGCGACGAGATTCAGGCCGGAGGCTTCCGAAATGATGCGCACCACGTCGCTGATCTGCGCTTCCTTGAACTCCATGTTGAGGATTTTCTCGTCGGCCCGGTCGCCGAGGGCCCGCGCCGGCGATAGGGCGAGCATCAGGAGAAGAAGGATTGTTCTGTTCATCGCACCACGATCATTTCTTGCAGCGTACCCACCCGGACCATCAGGCTCAGGCGGTGAATTTTTTCGATTTTCATGACGGTGTTGCGCCCTTGCCGGCTCAGGCTGATGGTGTCGCCTTCCCGCACCAGGAATACCCCGGAGCCGTGCACTTCCAGGAGGGCCATGCCGCCGCTGACGATGCCTTTCAGGGTCAATTCCGGCGCCTGGGCGTCGTGCAGCGGCGTGAACTGCGGCCCGCCGTGGCGCGCCAGCGCTTTCTGCTGCATCAGATAGCTGACCTGGAAAGGATCGGTGCGCAACTGCGGGACCGGTTCAAGCGCGACTTGCGCGGCCTCCGGCTTCTGGATGAGGCCGACGGCATGGGGAGCATCCGGGCCTTGCCGCACGGTTTCGTTATGCACCTTGACCTGCTCCATCAGGGGCAAATCTTCGTAGTTCGCCTCCAGGGCCCATGCAGCCGGCGGAAGAATTCCGGCCAGGAGAGCCAGGACGAGGCGGGAGCGGGGAAATCCTGGCATGGTCAGCCCGTCATGCCGAACAGCGCCTGGAAAAAGGCGTAATAGACGTAGCCGACCATGCCGCCGATGAGCAGGGTCAACGCGGGTTCGATCATCGCGGTCAGCCTCTTGATTTGCAGCGCCAGTTCGCGCTGGTAGTAATTGCCCAGTTCCCGCATGACGCGGTCCAGGGTGCCGGTGCGCTCGCCGATGGCGATCATCTGCGGCACCAGCCTGGGCAGCAGCGGACTTTGCAGGCCGGAGGCCACGTCGCGCCCGGCCAGGATGTGCGCCTGCGTCGCCTCCACCACCGCGGCGATGGCCTTGTTGGGGATCAGTTGAGCGACGATCTTCAGGGATTCCAGCACCGTGACGCCGCTCTTGAGCAGAATGGCCAGCGACCAACTGAGCTGGGTGACCGAAGCCGTTTGCAGGCTGTAGCCGACTTTGGGGAGGCTGAGCAAAATCCGGTCGATCAGCAGCCGGCCACGCGGACGGCTGTAGCAAAATACGATCGCCACCGCAGCCACGACGAAACCGGCGACGAGCACCAGGCCCCACTGCTCAAAGAAGTGCGACAGATCGAGCAGGTTGCGGGTGGCGGACGGCAGGGCGTTGCCCTTGCGCTCCAGGAACTTGGCCATCTTGGGGATGATGCCCATCACCAGGAATGCCGACACGCCGACGGCGGCCAGCACCACGATGGAGGGATACATCAGGGCGGTGAGAAGATTGCGCTTGAGGTCCGCCTTGCGGTCCAGATCCTCAGCGATGCGCTCCAAGATGAGGTCCATCTCGCCGCTGGCCTCGGCGCTCTTCAGTAGTTGCACCGCCAGCGGCGGGAACACGGCCTGCTCCCGCGCCATCGCCTCGGACAGCCGCTCGCCGCTCCGCACCGCCAGGCTCAGGCGCCGGATGGCGGCGGACAGGCGGGCGCTGCGGGTGATGGCCTGGGCCGTATCCAGGGCTTCCAGGATGGGGAGGCCCGAGCGCAGCATCAGCGCCATCTGCTGGAAGAAAAACACCAGTTCGTAGATTTTCACCGGCAGCAGTTCGCGCAGCCGCATCAGCACGTCCCGGCCGGAGAGGGCGGGGTCGTGCGCGCCATCGCGCAAGGTCGCCACGAACAGCCCCCGGCCGCGCAACAGCCGGGCGGCCGCGGGCGGGCCGTCGGCCTCGATGCTGCCGGATTGCTGTATGCCTTGGGCGTCCAGGGCGGTGTATTGATAGATGGTCACACGTATTTCCCGGCAATCGTCGGATGCGGACTCGATGTAGGTTGGGTTGGCGGTTCTCCGCCCAACCCAACGATCAGCGCCGATGTTGGGTTACGGCGAGGACGCCTAACCCAACCTACAAAATGGGATGCCGCCATGTCAGTTCAGCCCAGGCGACCTGCCCACCACGCGCAGCACCTCATCCAGGCTGGTGACGCCCGCCAGGGTCTTGTCCCGGCCGTCGTCCCACAGCGTCCGGTAATCCCGCGCGGCCGCGGTCAGGGCGCGCTCGCTGGCGCCTTCGGCAATGAGCCGGGCCAGCGTTTCGTCGATCCACAAGGTTTCGAACAGGCCGACGCGGCCGCGATAGCCGGTTCCGGTGCACACCGGACAGCCGTTCGGCTCGAAGAGCTTCTGCTCGCCCGCCGCGATCCCGAGCAGCGCCTTTTCCTCTTCCTCCGCCGGCCGCGCCTTCTTGCAGTGGCTACACAGCCGCCGCACCAGGCGCTGGGCGATGACGGCCACCAGGGTGGAGGCGATGAGGAAGCGTTCGGCGCCGATGTCGTGGAGCCGGGTGACGGCGGAAGGCGCGTTGTTGGTGTGCAGGGTGGAAAACACCAGATGGCCGGTGAGGGCGGCTTTCATGGCGATGTCGGTGGTTTCCGCGTCGCGGATTTCGCCCACCATGATCACGTCCGGATCGTGGCGCAGAAATCCCCGCAAGGCTCCGGCGAAGCTCACCTTGCCGCTCACCTGCACCTGGGAGACGCCGTCGATGACCCGTTCGATGGGGTCTTCCACCGTCAGCACGTTGATGTCCGGGGAGACGATTTCCTGCAAGGCGGCGTACAGGGTGGTGGACTTGCCGCTGCCGGTGGGTCCGGTGAGCAGCACCATGCCGTGGGGCCGGGCGATGGCCTGGCGGAAGCGCGCCAGCGCCGTCTCGCCCATGCCGAGGCGCGCGAGGCTCAGATCGGCGGCGTCCTGCTCCAGCAGGCGCAGCGTGCCGCGTTCGCCCCAGCGGGTGGGCATGGCGGCGACGCGGATGTCGAACTCGCGGCCTTCCGCCACCTTGTGGTTCATGCCGCCGTCCTGGGGCAGGCGCTGCTCGGAAATGTCCATGCCCGAGAGCACCTTGATGCGGCTCAACAGATTCGCCGCCTCTTCCAGGCTGTAGTCGGCAGGATAGTCCGTCAGCCGTCCGTCCACCCGCAGGCGCACGTTCATGCCCTCCTTGCCGGGCAGGAAATGCACGTCGGAGGCGCGGCTCACATAGGCGCGCTTGAAGATTTCGTCCAGCTCGGCCACCGGGTCGATCTCCGCCACCGCGCTGCTCTCTTCCGCCGCCAGGCCGGCGTGCCGCAGGGCCTTACGCAAACGGGCCTCGATGGCCAGCGGCTCGGCCAGAGCCAGGGTAAGCGGCTGGCCGAGGATGCGGCCGATCTGCTCGGCGGCGAAGTAATCCTCCGGATCGGCGCTGGCCAGATACAGCGCCTCGCTCCCGACCCTGACCGGCAAACAGCGGCGGCGCAAGAGGAGCGACGGCGGAATGCGCCGCAACGTCTCCGCTTCGACCGCCAGATCCCGGCTGCCGAGGAACACCAGCCCCTTGAGCGCCGCCAGCGCCTGGTACAAGGCGGCCGGCGGGAAACGCCCGTGCAGGGTGATCGTTTCCAGAAGGTCGCTGCGCTCGCGGCGCGATTTGACGCGCAGTTCCGCCACGGTTTCCGCGTCGATGAGGCCCGCTTCGATGCCGGCGTTGACCAGGGTGCCGCTGGAGATGGTCATGGTTTATCTCCCCAGCCGTTACGGTACCGAGCCGATCTCCGGCAAGTTCCCCCCTTTGAAAAAGGGGGGATTCGCTTGACGCGATTAGGGCGGGGCCTAGGGGTGTGGATGTTGCTCATTTCGTCGCTCACAAAGCCAGCACCAGTTCCGCCCGGAGCCCCTGCCCCGCGCCGCCCGCCCGGTAGCGTTCGGTTTTGTCGCCTTCCGCTTTGAGCGAAAAGCGCAGCACGCTGACCGTGTGGCCCAGTCTCGGCAGTTCCTCGATGAAGCCGCGGATGTGCGGATAATCGCCCCGGAGGGACAGGCTGCGCAGCGGGCGGAAAGGCAGCGGCTCTTTCCCGCTTTGCAGGCGGGCGAGTTCCTCCTTTGAAACCACGCCGAAATCGGCGCTGGAACCGCCGTAGACGCTGGAGGTATCCACGTTCACCCCCTTGGCTTTCGCCAGGGTGAGGATTTCCAGCATCAGGCCTTCCAGCGCCTGGTTCGAATCCTGATCCACCCGCCCTTGCATGAGGACGCCCAATTCTTCCCTGGCCCGCGCCAGGTGCGTTTTCGCCTCGTGCAGTTCCTTTTTCGCGGCCTCCGGATCTGCGGGCGGTTTCGGCATGGGGGTGTTGCGCACCCGTTGTTCCAGGCTGGTCACCTCCTCGCGCAGGGATTTCAGTTCCGTCCTGAGCGGCTGGACGCGCGCCACGAAATACAACGAGGCCAGCACCACCACCGCAGCGCCCAGCAACAGCCCTTTTTCCCGCTCGGTGATGCCGCTCATCGGGCTTCGTCCTTGCCGTCCCGCGACAGCAGGAAACTGAAGCGGTAACCCATCAAATCCAGCGGCCCCTGGGCCTCGCCGGTGTCCAGATCGCCCAGCTTGACGCCGAAGGCGTCCAGCGCCTTCGCCACGGCGCGGGCGTAGCGGTACACCGCTTCCGCGTTGAGGGAGAAACCCTGGACTTCCACCTGCTGCCAGCCGGTTTCCGCCACGCTTTCCAGCAACAACTCGTCGTTGACGCGCTCGATCAATGCCTCCAGCAGGCTTTCCATGAACGGGCCGCGCTGCCCCAGGCTGCGCTCGTAAAACCGTTTCTGGATATCCAGGCTGGCCAGTTCCTCCTGCGCGCCGGCCAGTTCCTTGCGCGCTTGTGCGTCGGCGTCGACGAGGCGTTCGACTTCGATTTTCGCCTCGTCCAGGGCATTCTGGCGGCGGAAAAGTTCCTGCTGCTGGGCGGTGAGGGCGCGCCGGTCGGCGAACTGGCTCAGCTCAAAGCCTCCCATCGCCATCAAGGCCAGCGCCGCGACGGCGCCGGCCCATACCAGGGGACGCCGGTAAAGCGGTGGCGGCGGCGGGCTGCCGGGCAGGTGCACGGCGGACGCGGACGGCGCCAGCCCCAGCGCGTGCGCCGCACCGCCGGCCAGCGCCCCGAGCATGGCCGGCGAAGCGGCGCAATCCTCCGGCCAGGTCAGTATCTGCCTGTCCAGGGTGGCAATGTCCCGTTTCAAATCGGCGTGCAACTGCCCGGCCACGGAGCTTTCCCAACCGCCGCCGGGATAAACGCCCAGATGCCGGTCGTCCGGCCTGAGCAAGGGGCTGATCAGCGCCAGCGCTTCGGAAACCGCCAAGGCCTTGGCGGTGAACTGGCGATAATTCAGCGCCGCCAGGGCGCCGTCCTTGAGCCGGTACCCCAGGCCCAGCAGCCGATGCAGTTCCAGGCCCGCCGGCAGACGGGACAGCGCCGCCAGGGACGCGGAAGCCCCTGCCAAGGGATAAAGCCACAGGAGGCGCAGCCCCAGGCGTTCCAGCGCATCGACCCAGCGCGTCCTAACCGCCGGGGCGATGGCGGCGCACAGCCAGGCCGATTGCCCCGCGCCCGGCGCCGATCCTACCGCCTCCCCATGCCAGCCGATGAGCATGTCGGCGTCGGTCATCTGCAACTCTTCCTGCAAGGCCAGGCATTCCTCCACCTGTTCCCGGCTGACGTAGCCCTTTTCGATGGCCAGTTCGCCGATGCGCGCGGCGGCCAGCCGCCCGCCCTGCGCGCGGGAAGCGCTCTGCACCGCCTGATGCGCTTCCAGCAGCGCCAGACGCTGCGGGTCGGAAAGGTAACCCCGCCCAAACAGGAGGCTGCCGGTGGACCACAGGCCGATCTGCTGGGCGAACAAGGGTTCCAGTTCCCAGCGGATCATTTCCAGCATCTGGGCGGAAGACAAAGGTTTGTTGGCCGCCACCGGCAATTCCAGCACGGCGGGCATCATGCCGGCGGTGAGCACGATGGCCTGTTTGGGGATGCTTATGTCTTGCGCCCTGAGGCCGGCCAGCAGTTCCTCGGCCACGGCTTCGATCTTGAGCGCGCGCGAGGTCGCGACCGCCTCGATCTCCAGGCGCGCGCCGTCCACGGCGCGAACCACCGCCGCCGTGGCGGTGCAGCCGTCGCTGGCGATGGCCAGGAGGCGTCCGAGGCGCGGTTTGATGCGCGATTGGAGGGCGCTCAGGCGTGAGACGATTGCGTCGGAAAGCACAGACATCTTCATCGCGGATTGGTCCGGTTAACCCGCGGGTGCAATAGGCGATAGCCGACAAATTCGCCGGGAGCGAATTTGCATTGACCCGGAGGGTGCCGGGCAGGAAAGCCCGGAGTGAATTGCACCGGATGGGTCCAACCCCCTACGGCGGAATACGCGAGGACGCTATTCCGCCCTACGCTGACCACATGACTCAATTTCACTCCAATCTCCACGCTTGATTGACGCTCACCGGCAAATGCGCACGGGGAACGAGCGCCACGAGAAGGCGCTGATTCGCCGCCCCGTAGTTTGTCGCTATTGCGCAATCACTACTGACGTTGTCAAAGACTCGCAACGACCGCACGCCGATGGGAACGTAGGCATCGGTTCCCGGTGGAAAAGTAAAGGTTACGGTGGTGGTATCCCCGTCGTTCACCGGATTTAACGTAGCGTCTGCGCGAGGACTTGCCGCAGTTATAGCTCCATCGGTCGGATAGCACAGACGCAAATACAGCGGAATAGGTGAAGTCGGAATCTGAGCAGTGGTAGCGCCCTCGGGCGGGCTTGGGTTGAAGAAACTGACGGTGATGCTCCAGCCTTTGACATTCACCTGATGGTCGTACAACTCCACCAGCTTGCCGACGGATGGATATTCCTCGTCGTAAGGGCCTGGATCCGCATTGGCCGTGCTTCCATCCGACCCATAACTTTGCACTTGCAAGGTATTGTCGAAATCATTCGGCGGGGTGCTGGCGTCGCGATCCGTTGGTTCGAATTTCCAGCCGTAGTTCGGCGCCGCACCGCCATTTCCCCAGCTATCCCGATAGGCGCGCACGCCGCTGGAGTCCGCCAGAACTCCAAGGTAAGGGCCATGCCAGCCTACCCAAAGCCCTGTCACCGCATCCAGTCGCCACTCACAATCGTCGGGCAATCCGTTGCCGTTGCCGTCGGCCTCGTCGGTTCCATCCCGATTGCAGTCCAAAGGGTGCTCGATCAGTTCTTTCAGATCGCCCGGCAATCTGCCCATATCCGCCACAAAACCGCGCAGTTCAGGCTGGCCGTTCGCCGTCCGTCCGCCGTCGCCGATAGTGGCGAACCGAATCTGCTCCAGCCTCTCCCGCGTCCCCTCGAAGCGCTCCTGATCGTCCGCGTTATCCACAAAAGTAGTCGCTGCCAAAGCCAGCGACGACAAAATGGCGACCACCAGCAACAGCTCCAGGAGGGTGAATCCCCCCTGCGCCGCACACGCCGTCAAAACAGGAAGCCTCTTCATCGCAACAGGCACACGACCAAGTCGTCGCCGTTAGGGGCGCATTCGTCAGTGCCATTGACACCCTCATAGCGGCCATTGACTCCCAAACCGACGATGCGCGCATTGCCGTTGTCCAAGTCGAATAGAAAATAGGGTCGTCCGTGGCGCTCGTAGCGTTCGTCGTCCGGCTGGATATGCCATTGGAACACCGTGCCTGCCGGCCTGGCGTCGAAGGGATCGGCAATGGCCGGGACGTTCTCCACCAGAGTTCCCGTCAAGGGGCTGCCCGAACCGTCCGGGTTCAAGTCGCCCCCCACATCCACATAACCTTCCCCCGCGCGCGACAAATAAGGCCCGCGCCAACCGCGCCCGCTGTCGATGTTCCAGGGCATGATCCGGTTGGCGCCGGTGCAGGGATCTTCGACCGCTTTACAAGGCTCGTCCCAAAGCTGCCAAGCGTTGGCCGGCGATTGGAACCAGGCGGCATCGACAGCGTTCGGCACCTGGCCTCCGTCCGCCACGCGCGCAAACGGCCCTTGTCCCGGGAAATGCCCCATATCCCGCCTAAATTGCAGAAGCGCCGCCTTCAATTGCTGTACCTCATGCAAGGAAACCTGCCCCTTCGCCGTTTCCTCGGTATCGCTCAACGACATCACGGCGACGCCCGCCACGATGGCCAGAATCGCCACCACGACCATGAGCTCCAGCAGCGTGAAGCCGGATGCCTTTCCGTCCAGGCTTCTCATGGAACCTGCCGACTGCCGGGGATTTCGGACACTCAATGCCCCACGTGCCAGCGGGTGGACATGCCCGCCATCATGTGGTCGTTGACATGGCAGTGCAGCAGCCAGTCGCCCTCCGCGCGGGGAACCATGTCCACCGTCTTCATGCTGGCCGGCAGGACCTCCACCACGTCGGTCCGCCGCCCATGATCAAGCACCGTCTGTCCGTGCCAGTGCACGGTGTGGTTGTCCACCTCGTTGCCCAGGGCGACGAGGTGCCAGCGCACGGGCTCGCCGAGCCGGGTTTCATAGCCGCCGAGATGGCCGAAAATGCGGCCGTTGATGGCATGCTTGAGTCCCGGCTCTTCGTCGTTTTCCTCGTTGAAGATCAAAAACAGCGCGGTGAATTCCTGCTCCACGTCCCTCGGTCTCGGATCGGACGGCGAGCGGGCCATGCCGCGGCGGGTAACGACCAGGGTACCCACGAGACCCAGGTTGATTTCCTCCTCCGCCATGACGTGGGAGTGGTACAGCCAGACGACCGACGACGGATCGTTGGGGCCCGGCCCGGCCGCCTTGTCCACGTCCCAGACGTAGGTGAATTCGCCGCCCGGCGGCACGCCTGCCCCCGCGCCGTCGCCGTCAGCGCCTTCGTTGGCCTTGTCATACCGGACGCCGTGCGGATGGATGGAGAGCGGGCGGTCGGTAGCGTTCCTGAAATGAACCTTGAGTGTATCGCCCACCACGGCGCGAAACTGCGGCCCGAGGATGCCCTGCCACTCCGGCTCGGGCAGTCGCTCCCCCCAATTCGCCGCGTAGCCGACATAGCGGTATTTGGCGTAAGTCCGTGTTTGCCCCCACACCCCCAGCCCGTCTTCCGGCTTGATGAGGTTTTCGTCGCTGAGGGCGTAGCTCCAATCGACCTTTTCGGCCTTGACCCAGTATTCCCGGACCGCCGCGCGCGCCGGCGAGGAAAACAGCAATGTGGCGAATACCGCCAGAAGAACAAACCTGGAAAAAGAACATACGCTTCGCATAACAAGTCACCTTTGAACAAATCACAGTTACAACCGCTTTCCGCTTTCGGAAACGAAGAGAACACACTCATTTGCTTCAACGTCTCCTGGAACTTCGTCAGTAGTCCCCTGCCCGGTTCCGACCGTTAAAAAGAGGCGGACGATTCACTTCGTCCGCCTTTCAAGTCCCAACTCGCCGGGCAATTCAAGGAGAGAGACGACATCCCGGCGCGGGGCGCGGCGCATCCGTGCTCCGGGGCGGATGGGGACTGAATCCACCCAAAGCCGGTTTTCCTGCTCTCGCCACCCGCCGCGCCGGGTGGGAAATCTTTCCTTCATGCCGTTGGGCGCAATATGGCTATCGCCTAGTGCGCTCTACGCGGAGCGGAACGCAATCCGTCGTACCACCGGCCCATCCGCTCTTTTAATTCGTCGAAACGCGACCGCGTCTCGAAACCGCTCACCAGAACGCCGGGACCGTGTTTGGGCGAGTTGTAGACGTGGTAACCGTAAAGCCTCACCCGGTCGCCCAGATGCAATTCCTTGCCGGCGCGCTCGGCGACGGAGTCATCCAGATAAACGTCGAACGCCTTGCCGCTCGAAGAGAGGACGGCCATACCCTGAGAAACCTGGGGCACCGGGTTCGCGCCCATATCCTGGAGCACCGTGGTGAGGTACTGGGCGCGGCGCGGCCTTGGAGCAGCGGCGACCTCGGCGTCCAGAGCCACCTTGCGCAGCACGATTTCCACGTCCTTCTCGCCCAGGGCGACGGACGGCGCCTGCAATTGCTCGATGCTCGCGGGCGTGAATTCGGCGGCTTCCTCGTGCCCGGACGACGGCGCGGCGAACAGGGCGGCGAAAGCGGCGCAGCAAAGCGCGGCGCGGTGTCGTGGCGTCATGAGAAAACCTGAAAAATCTTGATAAGGGATGGAGCGTCCCTGCTCCGAAACCATCCATGAACCCTAAATGGTTAGGTTAGTTACTGCTTCTGACCGCTGGCCTCGGCCAGTTCCTCGTCGAGGAAGTCGCCGCGGGTGTCGACTACGGCTTGCAACTTGGCGGGTGAGGACGCCTTCAGATAAGTCGTATCCACCGCGCCCGTAGGATATTTCGCTGCGTGCACACCCTTGCCCACGTTGTACAGCGCGATGTACCGGTTGTACTGGTTGCCCAGCATGCCGCCGTAAGCCGGCGCGCTGTTCATTTGCGGTGTGCTGCTGGCGCCAATGATCGCGTTGTTGCCGAAGCCAAGCGCCACCAACACGTCGCACTTTTTGGCGCCGAGTTTGGTGTTGTCGGCGGCGCCGACAACCGCGGATTCCGTGGTTGCGTTGGTAACGGTACCCGAAGCGCAAGTCGCGTCGCTCTTCCAGACCGGCAGCGCTGCGCCGCCCGAGGTGGGTAGCGGCAGGGAGAAACCACGACCGCGATTCTTGCCGCTAATCGGGTTGTCGAACATGCGGCCGGGGATGTCGATCTCGGACATCTTCTGGTCGCAAGGAAGCGCCACGCCTTCCACCTGCGCGGTGCAGGTCGTCGCCACATCGTCGTCCACCCCTTCTGCAGCCAGTACGCGCACCTTGGTAATGCCGGCGGCCGAGAGCGAGTCGACGAAGGTCTGATCGAGACTGACGGCCTTGATTTTGTCGCCTTCGCCGGCTGTGTTTTTGGCGAGTTTTGCCCCGATAACGCTGGAGCCAAGCAGGGTCGCCGTGGTATCCACCGTAGCGGGTAACGCTGTAGCTGCGCTCATCTTTTCGAGCGAATCCAGGTCGTTCAACACCGTCCCCGAAGCCTGATAACCCTTGAGCAGGCTTTCCACGGCGGCGATGGAATTGGCGCCCGCGCCGCTGGCGGCGCGTTTTTCCTGGCCGCCCAAGGCGCCCAGCATGGTGCCGGCCACGATGGCCAGGATGGCCACCACCACCAGCAATTCCAGCAGGGTGAAACCGCCCTCTTTGCCTTTCAGCTTGAGCGCCTTGGCGCGCATTTTCCGGCCGCGGATACTTTCGATGGCTTGCGTATCCAGCGCGCGGAAACGTTGCATGACGGACTCCCAACAGGTTTTGTCGTACATATGAACCTCAATCGAATTTGGATGGTGGCGGTTGACGCTCCCACTCGGAGCCGGAACAGCCGGATTTCATTTGCAATAGGTCCGCGGCCCCACGCCGCCGGAATTTTTGGTTTCATCGGGGAAGCCCCGCACGGGCTCCTTGCGCCTGATTGCGATGGCGTTCGTTTGGGCATCGGGCAGGCTCACTCATCGCACCCGAACCCACATCGCCAGTACGCACCCACCGGGGCTTCCCCGATGAAACTTCTTCGTTAAAAAATCTCCCTGTCGTTTACGCCCGGACAAGCTGCTCCGGGGAATCGGACTTGTTTTCACCGTCTGCCCCGCGCCGGTCCGCGCCCTCGTAAGGCAGGCTGGCCCGGCGGCGCTCCGCGTTGCGGTAATCGACGATGTAGCGGTACTGCTTGCCGCAGCGGATGATGACCTCCTTCTGCCCGCGGTTAAGGAAGCGGATTTCCAGATGCATCTCGCCGTAACCGTTGTGCCGGAACAATTCGTCGTACAGATCGAGCAGCTTGCTCTTGATCTGCCGATGGGGCGCCCCGCATTCGGGGTCGCTCATCGTCGCGGCGCCGACCGCCTTCCGCACCATTCAGTGCACCGCCCTGTTCCCCTCGCCCCGCCCGGTCTCGAAGACCGTCGGATCGGCGCCGTGGAGCCGGAGGCGCTTTTCCGCCAGCAAAAACGTTTCGCAAACCGAAAAAAACATCGTCTGGGGCAAGCGCAGGCGGAACGGGCCGAAATGCGCGACGATCGCGCCGCATTCCGTGCAGCACGCGAGCCGGCAATGTTCGCCCTGCGCCAGGGTGGTCTGGTGGCAACCGTCGGGCGCATCCGCCGGCGCAATGGATGCCGTGCGTTGGGAAAGCGCGCGCCACGCTTCGGACAAATGGCTTCCGGCGCTACCGAGCAGCGGCCAGTCTGGCGCCGCGACGGCGGCAAGCCGCTCGAAACAGAGGGAAATGCTCGTCGCCAGCCGTTCGTCGGGCGAGCGGGCATAGTGAGTCATGAGGCGGCTCACCGTGGTCAACAGCTTGTCCAGCGGCTGGAAGGAATCGAGTTCGTATACGTGGTTCAGCATCGCCATTTCCGTTCTCCGGGTGATTCAAAAAAGACCCCGTACAAATCGTAGTGCAAACGCGAATCGTTTTCAACTGCATTTGATAAAAAATCACGCGCCCTCTTTTCCGCGAAAAAAAAGCGGCATCTGTTAGGGAGGTGGGGAAAAACGGCGCCAGGCAGGAAGCTTATTGCGCCTCCCCGTGGACCAGCATGTGCCGGTAGGGGGCGGAAGTTTTCCGCGGCTGCGGCAACCCCGCGCCCAAGGCGCGGGGCTTGAGAAAGAAGGGAAAGATCGAGGCTTTCCGTTGCGCTTTCGCGCGTTTAGAAAATCCGGCGAAACCCCAGCCAGGCGGCGGCGAAGAAAATGCCGGCGGGGAAAACCGCCGCGAAGAAGGGGTGCAGGTCGTAAATCAGGGCGAGATGGGAAAACAGCTTGTCGAACAGGTTGAACCCCAGGCCGAT
>DATDOO010000345.1:0-3255 GCA_035293245.1 Methylococcaceae bacterium | reverse complement strand
AAGCACAAGCGCCCACACAAATTATTTGATCCGCTTTTCTAAAGAACCCGCCAAAACCCCCAGACCAGACCAACCAGTCCAGACCAACAATGCTCGGCGTTGAGACCGGAAATTCTACAGGACTTAGGTAGAGTGTCAAGAGATTTTGTTTCCGCTCACCCCGACAACAAGCCGACGCGGGCGAATTTGCGCTTTCCGACCTGATAAATACGCTCTTCCGCGCCATGGATGCGGATTTTTTCATCTTCGATGCGCTCGCCGTCGATGCGCACCGCACCCTGGCGAATCAGGCGGATTGCCTCGGAAGTGCTTCCGACCAGCCCCGCATCTTTTAGCAGACGGGGAATCGCATAGCCTTCCGGCGGCGCAGTCAATCGCAGGGTCTCAATATTTTCCGGCATCGCGCCGTCCCTGAAGCGCGCCTCAAAATGCGTCAAGGCATCCCGGGCCGCGGCGGCGGCGTGGAAGCGCGCGATAATTTCCTGCGCCAGTCGCACCTTGCAGTCGCGCGGGTTGGCACCTTGCTCGCACGCCCGCTTCCAGGAGAGGATTTCCGCAAGAGGGCGAAAAGACAGCAGTTCGAAATAGCGCCACATCAGTTCATCCGAAATGGACATCAGCTTGCCGAACATGTCATCCGGGGCCTCGGCAATGCCGATGTAATTGCCCAGCGATTTGGACATTTTCTGTACGCCGTCCAGCCCTTCCAGGATCGGCATGGTCAGTACGACTTGTGGCGCTTGCCCGTACACTTCCTGCAACTGCCGCCCCACCAACAGGTTGAATTTCTGATCCGTTCCGCCCAGTTCCACGTCCGACTTGAGCGCCACCGAGTCGTAACCCTGGATCAAGGGATAGAGAAATTCGTGGATGGCAATCGGCTGGCCGGTCTTGTAGCGCTTGCTGAAGTCGTCCCGCTCCAGCATCCGCGCCACCGTATGCTTCGCCGCCAGTTGAATGAGTTCGGCCGAGTCCATGCCGTTCATCCAGCTGGAATTGAACATCACCAGCGTCTTTTCCGGATCGAGCACCTTGAAGATTTGCGCCTCGTAAGTCCGGGCGTTTTCGATGACTTCGTCGCGCGTCAACGGTTTGCGGGTGGCATTCTTGCCGGTGGGGTCACCGATCATGCCGGTGAAGTCGCCGATGAGGAATATGGCCTCGTGCCCCAGATCCTGGAATTGCCGAAGCTTGTTGAGGAGCACCGTATGGCCGAGATGCAAGTCCGGCGCCGTGGGATCGAAACCGGCCTTGACCCGCAAAGGACGATTCAAGGCCAGTTTCTTGCGCAAATCCGCTTCCAAAAGGATTTCCTGCGCACCGCGCTTGATCAGATCGATTGCCTGTTCCGCTTGATTCGACATGCCTGTTCCGTATCCGGACTGAATAGTTTAGGTGAAGGGGGAATTCCGCCGCTTGCTGAGGCGGCGCGCTACGCCGGTGCGGTGTCGCGGTAGTGACGCAGCAGCAAAGTGCCGATGCCTTGGTCGGTGAACAGTTCCAGCATAACGGCGTGTTCGACGCGGCCGTCGATGATGTGCACGCTGTTGACCCCGCCGCGCAGGGCGTCCATGACGCAGCGGGTCTTGGGAATCATCCCGCCGCTGATGGTGCCGTCGGCGATGAGGTTTTCCAGATCGCCGAGGGAAAGACCGGTGAGCAACTCCCCATTCTTGCCCAGAATGCCCTGGGTATTGGTGAGCAGAATCAGCTTCTCCGCTTCCAGCACCTCCGCCATCTTGCCGGCCACCAGGTCGGCGTTGATGTTGTAGGAAAAGCCATCCTCGCCGACCCCGATGGGCGCAATCACGGGGATGAAATCACCGTGAACCAGCATGTCCACCACCGAAGCATCGATGCTGGCGACCTCGCCCACATGGCCGGGATCGATGATCTCGGACTCCAAAGCTTCCGGCGAGCTTTGCTTGATAAAAATCTTTCGTGCCCGCACCAGGTCGCCGTCCTTGCCGGTGAGCCCCACGGCGCGTCCGCCATGGCGGTTGATGAGATTGACGATCTCCTTGTTCACCAACCCGCCCAGCACCATTTCCACCACATCCATGGTTTCGCTGTCGGTGACGCGCATGCCCTGCACGAATTCGCTGGTCTTGCCCAGCCGCCTGAGCAAATCGCCGATCTGCGGCCCGCCGCCGTGTACGATGACCGGATTGATGCCCACCAGCTTGAGGAGAACGATATCGCGGGCGAAACCGTTCTTCAGTGCCTCGTCGGTCATGGCGTTGCCGCCGTATTTGACCACGACGGTCTTGCCCTTGAAGCGCCGGATGTACGGGAGCGCCTCGGTCAGGACGCGGGCGATCTCGCCTGCGGCCCCGTGGGTCAGCGGGGATTGTTCTTTCATGCCTTATGTTCGGGTTTGGTAAGTTCCGGATTAAGAATGCATCCGATATTCACCGATCCAACCCCCGGTCCGCGGCGCCGCCCGGGTTATCCAGATCGATGTCTTCCATAATCAGATGCTTGGAGAAATCCGCTTTCCCAGTGGGAGCCGCTGGCGGCTCGGGCGCAGGGTTCCTGAACTGGGTGATGCGTACAATCAGACTTTGCAGGTCGTTGAGGCGAACCGGGTAACTGCCCTGCACCTTGCCGACCATGATGTCCTTGACCAGCCGGTACAGGCTGTCTTCATCGTGCGCCAGCGCCCGCAACGTCCAGCGGTGCACGGCCACGTACAAGCCGGCCATCAACACCCCGCCAAAAGCGACTGCCAAGGGATACAGCCAACCTACCGCAGCAGGCGGGGCGCTCCAGTAAGCGACTTTCCAATCCGTTCCAACCACGGGTGCCGCGCCATCAGGGGTATCGTTTTTGCGCGCCGAGTCGCCGCTGAACAGCAAACCGGCGGAATCCTGACGCAATTCCAAAGCCACTCCGTCTCCCGCCGCCAGCCGCAGTTCGTCCAGGTTCTTGGCAGCATAACTTGCCCAAAGCACCCCCACCACCTGCTCTCCCGAACGCACTCGCCGGGCCACCACCAATCGGGCTTTGGGTGAGCCGGGCTGATGCAGGGCCGGATGGGGATCGGCGCCCACGGCATCCTTGACCAATTCAAGATCGGCGAAACCGAAAGGCGGGTCACGGGCTTCATCGACCTGCGCAATGCTCGGCAGCACAAGGCGTACGCTCCAGGCACCGGGAAGCGTCCGCGTAATGCGCGCTTCCTCATCCGCCAGACGCTGGGCATCGCCGCCGGCTAAAGCCTCCGCCACACTCGCGAGGTTGGCGGCTTCGCCA
>DATDOO010000344.1:0-4635 GCA_035293245.1 Methylococcaceae bacterium | reverse complement strand
AAACGTTAACGGGCTCAGCCGCAGCAGCATGGGATACCTCGTGGAAACAGGGAAAATGTGCAGGCGATTCTAGCGGCTTTTTTGCCTGCCTGCGCAGGCCGGAAGTGTGACTCTGGCGGGGTGCTGGCTTTCGGTCGGCGGATGGAGCGTCCTGGTTGATTCAGAACGATGGGGGACCGACCCATCCCCACACCGCGCGTCCCGACGCACTGGGTCGGGTGGCGAGATAATCGGCGGTCCTTCGCAGTGAAAACAAATTCCTTTGTGCCCGGTTCCGGGAGCGAGAGTACTCCTAAAATTATACGTGTGCAATTTAGCTAAAAATTGCTTTTTTCCGAAAACGATTTATCAATTGCAACAAGCAATTAGGAGTTTTCCGTAAATGCCGGAAATACGACAGGATTTGCTCGGAACACTGTTATACACGCAGCCTTGAACCCAGCGAAAAGACCGACCGGCGTGCTCAGGAGATCAACGGTTTCTGGCCCCTCCCGCAGGCGCACTCACCCTTTTGGGTGTGCAGGCCATGCGCTTGGACCTGGCTCATTGCAGTTGTCAAATCCCCGACGATTGGCAGAATGGTTCCGTGCCAGAATCACAAATCAAGTTTAGACTTGTTGTCGCAAGTCGTGCATTGGAGAGAAGCATGAATCGTTATGTCGATGAACTCTGACATCTCACAGAGCATCCTGAACCTCGACGCCGACGTGAACGCCGACGTCCCGCTTGGCATCTACCAACACAGCTTCGGGATCGGCAGCCGCTTCGCCGAAATCTGGGTGGTACCGAATCGGCGCTCCGGCCCATGGTCTTTCCGATTGGGAACCCGCAGCATCAGACCAACCTCGAAGTCCACCCTGGCGTCAGCGTCTACCTCGACAACGACGATCCCAGCGGCGGCGCCGACCTCAAAGAGCAGGCGAATCTCTTCCAGATTGTCCTTACTCACCCTCTTGCTGTGCACGGTGTTTGCGGCGACGGTAGCGGCACAGGAAGTCCTGCCGTTTCCACCCACGCCGTCCGCCTCCAAGGCGGGGCTGACGATCCAGGATTCGACCTATCAGAAGCGCGTCGAGCCCAAACGCCTGGCCGACGGCGCGCCGAACATTCTCATCATCCTAATTGACGATATCGGCCCAGCCACGGCTTCGACGTACGGCGGCGAGATCAACACCCCAACGCTCGATCGCATCGCCAAGTTGGGTATTTCCTACAACCGTTTTCATACGACAGCAATGTGTTCGCCGACGCGCGCCGCTCTGTTGACCGGACGCAACCACACGCGGGTCGGCAACGGCCAGATCGCTGCTCTGGCCAATGACTTCGACGGTTTCAGCGGCGTCATTCCGAAATCTTCGGCCACGGTGGCCGAAGTGCTGAAGAATTACGGCTACAGCACCGGCGCCTGGGGCAAGTGGCACAACACTCCGGAGGAACACGTCACCAGCATGGGGCCGTTCGACACCTGGCCGACCGGCTACGGCTTCGAATATTTTTACGGCTTCATGGCAGGTGAAGCCTCGCAGTATGAACCGCAGATGGTGCGCAACACGGCGGCGGTGAACCCGCACGAGATCGAGCGCAAAGGCTACCACCTCACCGAGGACATCGCCGAGGACGCCATCAAGTGGCTGCGCGAACAAAATGCCTATGCGCCGGACAAGCCGTTCTTTATGTACTGGGCGCCGGGCGCGGTGCATGGCCCACACCACATCATGAAGGAATGGGCGGACAAATATAAAGGCAAGTTTGACGACGGTTGGGACAAGTATCGCGAGCGCGCCTTTGCGAACGCCAAGGCCAAGGGCTGGATACCCCGGAACGCGCAACTCACGCCACGTCCCGCCACCATGGCGTCGTGGGACTCCATCCCCGAAGCGGAAAAGCCTTTCCAGCGAAGGCTGATGGAGGTCTATGCGGGCTTCACCGAACACGCCGACTACAACGCGGGGCGGGTCATCGGCGAAATCGAGCGCCAGGGTAAGCTGGATAACACGCTGATTTTCTACATATGGGGCGACAACGGCTCGTCTGCCGAGGGCCTGAACGGCACCATCAGCGAGCAGCTCGCACAGAATGGAATTCCGACCACCATCCCGCAACACATCAAAGCGCTGGACGAACTGGGTGGACTCGACGCGCTCGGCGGGCCGCAAACCGACAACATGTATAACGCCGGCTGGGCGTGGGCGGGCAGCACGCCCTACCAGGGCACCAAACTCATGGGCGCCTATTTTGGCGGCATCCGCAATCCGATGGCTGTCTCCTGGCCGAAAGGCATTCAGGCCAATCCGACGGCGCGGCCGCAGTTCCACCACGTCATCGACATTGCGCCGACAATTTACGAAGTCACGAAAATCACACCGCCCAAAGTGGTGAACGGCATCGAGCAGGATTCGATCGATGGCGTCAGTATGGTGTACAGCTTTGCCGACGCCCAGGCGAAGGGGCAGCGCGCCACACAGTTCTTCGACATCATGGCCAGCCGCGGCATCTATCACGACGGCTGGTTCGCCAGCGCGCCGGGACTGCGCCAGCCGTGGGTGGGCGGAATACCAAAGGGCGTCAGGGAATGGTCGCCGCTGACGGACAAGTGGGAGCTGTACCACATCGACGAGGACTGGAGTCAGGCGAATGACATGGCGGCGAGCAATCCGCAAAAGCTTGAAGAAATGAAAGCGCTCTTCATCGAGGAATCGAAGAAGAACAAGAACATGCCCATTGGCGGCGGTTTGTGGTCAACTGCCATGTACCATCCGGAAGACGCGCCGCGCTCGTCCGTCACCGAATGGACGTTCGAGGGTGCGATGACCGGGATGTCGGAATCCGCCGCGCCCAAACTGGGGATCGTCGATACCGTGGTGAGCATGGAGGTGGACATGCCCGCCAACGCCAGCGGCGTATTGTATGCACTGGGCGGATTCTCGGGTGGCCTGGCACTTTATGTGAAGAACGGCGTGCTCAATTACGAGTACAACCTGTTCGAGGTTGCGCGCACCAAGATCAAGTCCAGCGGTAAGCTGCCAACCGGCAAGGTGAAAATCGAAGTCGAATCGGCGTTGGTTGACAAGGTCGGCGGCGCGATGGACATCAAGCTGAAGGCAAACCGCAAGGTGGTGGGGCAGGGGCAGGTGCCGACCGCCATTTCGCTGCATTTCACCACCAACGAGTCGCTGGATTTCGGCAGTGATACCTTCTCGCCGGTGTCGCTAGCTTATTACGATCAGGCGCCTTTTGCTTTCAATGGAAGCATCGGCATGACGAAGGTCATGTATCCGAAGAAATAGGACTCACCGTCGAGATCGATCCGGAAGTGAAAGAAGGTTCCAGCGGCCTTTACCGCCATCGAGAGTTTCGATGCCGGCGTCGATCTTGGCTCAACGGTATCAATGAGGGGGCAGCATATGGCTCAATCCAGGTGTGCATGTGACACCTCTTCTGCGGTGGCAGCGCTTGTCCTTGCATTGGCCGGCAGTTTTCCAGCCGCTGCACAGGAAGCCCAAACCGGCGGCCAGTCGCTGGAGCAGGCCGCGAGTGATCCGACGGCCGCGTTGCTGTCGGTGCAGATTCAAGATCTTTTCGCCGGTGACTACTACCAGCTCGATGACGAAAGCGGCAACACCGTCCTGCTGCGTTCGGCCGTACCCTTTCAGTTCGGCGGCATGAACAACATCGCGCGGGTGACATTGCCCTTGGTCACCGACAGCCCCTCCGGTAAAAGCGGTCTGGGCGATATGACGGTGTTCGATCTGATCGTATTCAATGCCGCCTGGGGGCGCTGGGGTGTCGGCCCCGTAATGCTGATGCCCACAGGTGCAGACGGGTTGAGCACCGAGGAATGGGCCATCGGGCCAGCGGTCGGCTTTACCGCCAGCCAGCCCGGATTTCTGTGGGGGCTGTTCAACCAGAACCTGTTCTTCTTTGCCGGCGACGGTCCGCAGGATGTGGGCGTCAGCATCATCCAGCCAATCATCAATTACTCTCTTCCCGACAAGTGGTCCATCAGCACGTCCGAGATGAACATCACCTACGACTGGGAAAAGAGCGACTGGACAGCATTGCCCCTGGGCGTAAAGCTGGCCAAATTAATAAAACTCGGTGGCCTGCCCGTACAGTTTGCGGGTTCCTATGAATATAATTTCGCCGACGATTACGTGGCGCCCGAATGGACTTTCAACTTCACGGTGAAGCTTCTCTTCCCGATGTGAGGCGTGATAATTTCTATCGACAGACCGGAGCCCATGGCGAATAACACCTCATGGGCTGTTTCGCTGGTACGTGGCGACCTGCTGTTTCGCCTGCAGCGCAAGGTCGGACTGATTCCGGAACAGGGGCTCGGCATTGTCCGCCGGGCGCTGTTCTGGTCGCTGCTTGCCTGGCTGCCGACGGCGGTTTGGGCCTGGATGAAGGGCGGGTTTCTGCCGGTCGAAGGCAGCGAACCGCTGCTGGCCCACTTCGGAATTAACGCGCGCTTATTGCTCGGCGTACCGCTGTTTATCATTGCCGAAGGCATGATGCACGGCACGCTGACGGCATTGCTGCCGCGCCTGGTCAGTTCCGGCGTCGTTCCGCCGTCCCAACTGGATCACCTGCGTTCCGTGTTGACGGGCGTTGCCAGGCTGCGCGGCTCGGCGC
>DATDOO010000343.1:0-15132 GCA_035293245.1 Methylococcaceae bacterium | reverse complement strand
AGAAAACGTTCGCAGGCAGTGACCATGGCCGCTACACCGCTTTTCATGTCCGCGGCGCCGCGGCCATAGAGCCTGCCGTCGCGGACTACCGGTTCGAAGGGCGGAGAGGCCCAGCGTTCCTCCGGTCCGGTGGGCACCACGTCCGTATGTCCCAGGAACACGAACAGCGGCCCATCGCTACCCCGGCGCAGCCAGAGGTTGCGCGTGGCGCGGAAATCCAGCCACTCGGGATGAAAGCCCAAGGGCACGAGCCGTTCCGCGATCAGTTCCATGCAGCCCGCGTCGTCGGGAGTGAGGGAGCGGCGGCGGATGAGCGCTTCGGTGAGTTGTAGGGTTTCTGACATGCTGATTCGGGGTGTTCGGGAATCGGACGCGCTTATAATACCAGCGGGGTCGAACGAGCCGATTTTCCGGCGAATTTTTGCGGACAGCGGAGCCTGCATGGGAATACTCAGCAACGAAGTCATGCGCCAGAACGTGGGAATTCTGCGTGCCAGCGCCAGCAAGTCTTCCGTTCAGGGGGTGCTTATCGCTTTCGGGGCCATTTTGCTGGCGACGCTGGCCGTGAGCTTCATGAACGAGCGCGCCGTCAGCCTCGACGGGCTGGTCAGGGCGCAGAGCCAGAACCTGGCGCTGTGGATTCTGGATTTCATGCCGTTCGTTTTCGCGTACTGGGGCCAGTATTCCAGCTCCGTCATGGCCTACGAGGCCAGCGCGCTGTTGATGGACCAGACCGAGGAGCTGCGCAACCGCGCCTCGCAACTGGAACGGCAGGCGAATTACGCGGCGACCCACGACCCGGTCACGGAACTGCCCAACCGCGCCCTGTTCTATGATCGCCTGGAGCGGGCCATGGCCGCCGCGAACGCCGACCAGGCCCGCTTGGCGGTATTGCTGCTCCAGGTGGAAAATCACAAGGAGATTCGCGACACGCTGGGGCTGAACAGCGCCGATGCCATTCTCAAGCAGGTGGCCACGCGCTTGGAAAGCGTCATCCGCACCCAGGACAGCGCCGCCCGCCTCGACGGTCCGAGTTTCGCCGTCCTGTTGAGCAACGCGGCGGACCTGAGCGATCCGGAATCCCTCGCCCGCCGTTTGCAGAAAGCCATGGAACCGCCGTTCATGGTCGATCGGCTCAAGCTCAGCGCCCATACCAGCGTCGGCGTGGTGCTGTTTCCCGATCACGGCGAGGACGCCGACACCCTGGTGCAGCGCGCCGGCGTGGCCGTGTATGTGGCGGCCAAGGCGCACAACGGCTATGCGCTTTATTCCCCGGCGCTCGACGAACACAGTCCGCGCCGTCTAACCCTGATGGGGGAGTTGCGCCAGGCGCTGGAGCGCGATCAACTGGAACTGCACTACCAGCCCAAGGTGGACGTGGCCGGCGGGCAGGTGATCGGTGCGGAGGCTCTCGTGCGCTGGCGGCATCCCCGTCACGGTTTCATCCAGCCAGACGAATTCATCGGCCTGGCCGAACGCACCCGCATGATCAAGCCGCTGACCCTTTGGGTGATGAAACGGGCTTTCGAAGACTGCGTCCGCTGGCGGGGACAGGGCTTGGCGTTCAGGATTTCCGTCAACCTTTCCGCCCAGGACCTGCACGACCCGGAACTGCCCGATCTCATCGCCGGGGTGGTCGCGGCCACCGGAATTCAACCGGAATGGGTGATCTTCGAAATCACGGAAAGCGGCATCATGCAGGATCCGGATCGCGTGCTGAACGTGGTGGAGCGGGTGCATGGCCTGGGGTTCACATTGTCCATCGATGACTTCGGCACCGGCTATTCCTCGCTGGCCTACCTGAAAAAACTGCCGGTTTCCGAACTCAAGATCGACAAATCCTTCGTCATGGACATGCTCGGCAGCGAGAACGACGCGGTGATTGTCCGCGCCACGGTCGATCTGGCGCATAACCTGGGGTTGAAGATCACCGCCGAAGGCGTGGAGAGCGCGCAAATCCTCGATGTGTTGCGCGGCATGGGGTGCGACATCGCCCAGGGCTATCACATCAGCCGTCCGCTGTCCGCGCAGGCGTTTGCCGAGTGGCTGCAATCCTCCGATTGGCCCCCCTGCCAGGCCGGAGCCGGGGCGATGCCTCAGGCGGCGGAAGGAAGCCCGGTATGATGCGCGTGCGCCTGACCGTCGCCGGCCGGGTGCAGGGCGTGAGCTACCGTGCCCGCGCCCTGGACCGGGCCCGCGCTTGGCGTGACCGGCTACGTGCGCAACCTCCCCGACGGCAGCGTGGACATCCTGGCCGACGGCGAAGCGGCACCGATCGAGGCGTTCATCGCCTGGTGCCGCAAGGGGCCGTCGCTGGCCCAGGTGAGCCACGTCGCGGTTCTCGCGGAGGAATACGTTCCCGGTGAGCACGAACGCTTCGTCATCCGCTGTTGAACGCTCCCTTGCGGGCGCCACGAAATCCGTATCCTGAATTTTTGCTGTTTCACCGGAGTATTGCTTGATGATCCCGATGGTCGACCTGAAAACTCAATATGCCGAATTGCGCGCCGAAATCGAGGCCGGGCTGGCGGAAGTGTTCGACAGTTGCGCCTTTATTCTCGGTCCCAACGTGCAGAGTTTCGAACAGGCGGCGGCGGCTTACCTCGGCGTGAAACACGCCATCGGCTGCGCATCGGGAACGGACGCGCTGCATCTCGCCTTGCGCGCGGCGGGGGTAAAGACCGGTGACGAGGTCGTCACCACGGCGTTCACCTTCATCGCCACGGCGGAGGCGATTTGCTACACCGGTGCCAAGCCGGTATTCGTGGACATCGACCCGAAAACCTTCAACATCGACCCTGTGGCGGTCGAGCGTGCCATCACGCCGAAGACAACGGCCATCCTCCCGGTGCACCTGTTCGGCCAGCCGTGCGCCATGGCTGCAATCCAGGCCATTGCCGACCGCCATGGGCTGAAGATCATCGAGGATTGCGCCCAGTCTTTCGGTGCCCGCATCGGCGCCAGGCAGACCGGTTCCTTCGGACTGGCGGGCGGGTTCAGCTTTTTCCCCAGCAAGAACCTGGGCGGCTATGGCGACGGCGGGCTGGTGACGACGGACGACGATGCGGCGGCGGAGTCGATTTTGCAGTTGCGCAACCACGGCTCGAAAGTGCGCTACTACCACGACGTAATCGGCTACAACAGCCGCCTTGACGAAATCCAGGCGGTGTTCCTGCGCGCCAAGCTCAAGCGCATCGACCGCTACAACCGCGAACGCGGCCGCGCGGCGCGTCTCTATTCCGAATTGCTGGCGGACCTGCCGGCCGTCGCGCCGTTCGAGGACGGCGTCGGCGAGCACGTTTACCATCAGTACACGCTGCTTTGCGAGCGGCGCGACGCTATCCAGCAGGCGTTGCAGGCAGCCGGCATCGCCTCGGCGATTTACTATCCGGTGCCGCTGCATCGGCAGAACGTGTTCAAAGAGCGCTACGCCGGCGTGCATCTGCCGGTCACGGAGGACGTGGCGCGCCGCTGTCTGTCCTTGCCCATCTACCCTGAACTGGAAGACGCGGACGTCCGCCGCATCGCCGCCGTCATCGGCGCCGCCTTGCGTGGCTGAGCCCCGCTCGCCCCGGATCATGATCGTCGCCGGGGAAGCGTCCGGCGACATGCACGCCGCGGAGTTCTTTCGTGCTCTGCAACGCAGGTTGCCCGGCGTGACCGCGTTCGGCATGGGCGGTGTCCGGATGCGCGAGGCGGGCATCGACGTGCGTTTTGACGCATCCAACATCGGTGTCATCGGCCTGTGGGAAGTGCTGCGGCATTACCGGGAAATCCGCGCCGCGCTCAAGTTCATGCAGCGGTTGGCCTGCGAGGAAAAGCCCGATCTCCTGGTATGCGTGGACTACAAGGAATTCAATTTCCGCCTGGCCAAGCACGCCAAAACGTGCGGGGTGAAAATTCTCTTCTACGTCAGCCCGCAGGTGTGGGCCTGGCGGCCGGGACGGGTGAAGAAGTACGGCGAAATCGCCGACATGATGGCGGTGATCTTTCCCTTCGAGGTGCCGTTTTACCAGGCGCACGGTATCCCGGTCCGTTACGTCGGCCACCCGCTGGCCGGCAAGATACACCCGGCCCTGGACAAGGTGGCGACCCTGCGGGCCCTTGGGCTGGTACCGGGCGCGCCGCTGGTGGGCCTGCTCCCCGGCAGTCGCCATAACGAGATTCGCCGCTTGCTGCCGACGATGCTGCAAGCCGCCGGGTTGCTTGCGGATTGTTTTCCCGGTATCCGCTTTGTCCTTCTCCAGGCCAGCAGCGTCAGCGATGCCGATCTGCAAGGGTTTCTGGCCGGCGCGCCAGTGAATGCGTGTGTCGTCAAGGAGGCTCGTCACGAAGCCCTGTCCTGTTGCGACGCAGTCGTGACCTGCTCCGGCACCGCGACGCTCGAGGTGGCGCTCCTGGGCATCCCCATGGTCATCGTCTACAAACTGGCGGCGCTGAGCTACTGGCTGGGCCGCATGCTGGTCCGCGTCCCGCACATCGGTCTGGCCAACATCATCGCCGGCAAAGGTATCGTCCGCGAGTTGATCCAGCACGAAGCGACGCCGGAGGCTATCGCTGCGGAAATCGGTCGCCTGCTGAGCGATGCGGATTACGCGGTGACGATGCGCGCGGAACTGGCCCAGGTCAGGAAAAAACTCGGCGAGGGCGGAGGTTCGGAAAAGCTGGCCGATGTTGCGGCCGAGCTTCTGGAACGGACGTTGACATCCTCCCGTTCCCTACCTTAAAGTTGCAGAGCACCACGCGTAGCGAGCGCTTCATGCGCTTATAACTATTTTACAACCACAACCAAGATGGAGCACTAAAAAATGGCAAAACCATTAGTTCAAATGGCACTGGATTCACTGGATTTCGATGCAACCGTAGCGCTGGCCGAGAAAGTGGCTCCGCATGTGGACATTCTGGAAATCGGCACGCCGTGCATCAAGTACAACGGCCTCAAGCTGCTGGAAACCCTGCGCGCGAAGTTCCCGAACAACAAGATTCTGGTCGACCTCAAGACCATGGACGCCGGCTTTTACGAAGCAGAGCCGTTCTTCAAGGCAGGCGCCGACATCACCACCGTTCTGGGCACCGCCGACCTGGGCACCATCAAGGGTGTGATCGACGTCGCCAACAAGTACGGCAAGAAGGCTCAGGTAGACCTGATCAACGTCGAAGACAAGAAGAAGCGTACGGAAGAAGTTGCCAAGCTGGGCGCGCACATCATCGGCGTGCATACCGGTCTCGACCAGCAGGCCGCTGGCCAGACTCCGTTTGCTGACCTTGGCCTGGTTGCCGGACTGGGTCTGGGCGTTGAAGTTTCCGTGGCGGGCGGCATCAAGCCGGCAACCGTACAGCAAGTCGTCAAGGCTGGCGCGAACATCGTTGTTGCAGGCGCTGCAATTTACGGTGCTGCCGACCCGGCTGCTGCGGCGGCCGAGATCAAGTCGCTGGCTGACGCTGCATAAGGGCGTACCAAAATGCACCAGAAACTTATCATAGATAAGATTACCGGCGTTCTCGCGACTACCGATCGTAGCTATGATGAAAATCTGACCAAAATGCTCGATAGCGCCTCCCGCGTGTTTATCGCGGGCGCGGGACGTTCGGCCCTGGTTGCAAGGTTCTTTGCAATGCGCCTGATGCATGGCGGTTACAACGTTTACGTCGTCGGCGAGATCGTTACGCCGAGCATCAAGAATGGCGATCTGTTGATCGTCATTTCCGGCTCAGGCGAGACGGAGACGATGATCGCCTATACCAAGCGCGCCAAGGAGTTGGGTGCGGAGATTGCCTTGATCTCGGCCAAAGGCAGCTCCACGATCGGCGATATGGCCGGCACGGTTTACCAGATCGGTACGCCGGAGCAATACGCCAAGGTTGTGGGCATGCCGATGGGCACGACGTTCGAGTTGTCCACCTTGATCTTCCTGGAAGCCACCATTTCGCACATCATCCACGAAAAGGGGATTGCGGAAGAGGTCATGCGGACCCGACACGCCAATCTGGAGTAAAGTTCGAAAGAACAAGCGGCTGCCCGCAGCCGCTTGTTCGTACCACGGATGGAATCATTGACGGGCAGAAGCGCCGCCATTTTTCGCAAATGCTGAAGCAGGGTGACCCGATTTCAGCGCGGCAATGGCGGCGCTTTCTTTTTGCCGCGGAGTTCGTTTCTTGATCCCCGCCACCGCAGGCGGTCGTATCCCATGCCGTTATCGGAAGAGATTTCAGTCCTGTTTTCAGGCATCTCCCAGGCGCAGATTTACCTCCTCGAGGCGCCCTGTTTCCTTTTCCGGGCGAAAGCCGCGTAGCTCCAGTACCCCACGGGTTCCCAGGGAGACAATGAGATACAGCGCTTCCGGATAGGCGGCCATGTTCACGTCCTCCGCCGAGGGAAAAGCAGGGGCGGCCGGGTGGGAGTGGAAAATCGCGAACAGTTCCTCGCCGCCTTCGCGCAACTCGCGCAGCACAGCGATCTGTTCTCCGGCGTCGAGCAGGAAGCGCCGCGCCGGATCGTCCGCCACATTCAGCACGGGATGACAGGTTTCCGGAATGCCGGCCTTCGCGCCGATCAAGCCGCACACTTCACGGTCGGGCGATTCCTGCGCCAGGTGGAGCAACTGGTTGACCAGGGGACGGGAAAGATGAACCGTACTCACCCGGATACTCAAAGGTTCTCCGCAGCAAAATCCGCCAGCCGCGAACGCTCGCCACGCTTGAGGGTGATGTGGGCGCCGTGCTGCCACTTGCGGAAGCGGTCCACGGCGTAGGTCAGGCCGCAGGTGGTGGCGGTCAGATAGGGCGTGTCGATCTGACCGATGTTGCCGATGCAGACGATCTTGGTGCCGGGCCCGGCGCGGGTGACCAGGGTCTTCATCTGCTTGGGCGTGAGGTTCTGCGCTTCGTCGAGGATGATGTAACGGTTGAGGAACGTGCGGCCGCGCATGAAGTTGAGCGAGCGCACCTTGACGCGCTTGGCGAGCAATTCGTTGGTGGCGGCTCGCTCCCAGCTTCCGCTTTCCTCGGGCTGGGTGAGCAGTTCCAGGTTGTCCAGCAGCGCGCCCATCCATGGCGTCATCTTTTCTTCCTCGGTGCCGGGCAGGAAGCCGATATCCTCGCCCAGGGGAATGGTCTCGCGGGTCATGACGATTTCCCGGTAGAGCTTGTCGTCCATGGTCAGCGATAGTCCGGCCGCCAGCGCCAGCAAGGTCTTGCCGGTGCCGGCCGTGCCCAGCAGGGTGACGAAGTCGATTTCGGGGTCGAGGAGCACATTGAGGGCGAAATTCTGTTCACGGTTGCGAGCGCGGATGCCCCAGGCGGCGTACTTGGCCTCGCGGTAATCGCGGGCAAGTTCGATGACCGCCTGTCCATCGCCTTCGATGCGCCGCACGATGGCCTCGAACTGCGAATCGTCCGGGAGGTAGAGGAACTCGTTGGGCTGCCACTCCGCCGCCAAGGGGCCCTTGACGCGGTAAAACACCCGATCGTGTTCCTGCCAGGACTCCATTTTGCCGCCGTGGGTTTCCCAGAAGTCGAGCGGCAGTTCGTACATGCCGCTGTACAACAGGTTGATGTCCTCCAGCACCTGATCGCTCTGGTAGTCCTCGGCGCGGATGGCCAGCGCCGCCGCCTTGATGCGCAGGTTGATGTCCTTGGAGACCAGAATGACCTGGGTGCCGGGGTGCTCGCGCGCCAGGGCCAGGACAGTGCCGAGGATGGAGTTGTCGGCGCCGCCGGGCAGGGCGACCGGCAACTGTTCCTCCAGGCGGTGCATTTGCAGGAACAGGCGTCCGGTGGCGGCCTGGTCGATGCGCGCGCTGTATTCCAGACTGGTGAGCGGAATGCCGGAGCCCACGGCAGCCAGATCGACGTGATGGATCAGTTCGTCCAGGAAGCGGCTCGCCTGCCGGGCGTTGCGCGAAACCTCCGAAAGGCCTTTCTTGGACTTGTCCAGTTCTTCCAATACCACCATGGGCAGGAAAAGATCGTGCTCCTTGAAACGGAACAGCGCGGTAGGGTCGTGCATCAGCACGTTGGTGTCCAGCACGAACAGCTTGGATGTCATAGCAAACGGCAATGGTGGATTTGAAAAAATCAGCCGGGCAGGGCTTCCACGGCGGCAAGAACTTCCTCCGCATGGCCCGCAACCTTGACCTTGCGCCATTGGGCAGCGAGGCGGCCGTCCCGGTCGACGAGGAAGGTGCTGCGCTCGATACCGCGCACCGGCTTGCCGTACATGTTTTTCTGGCGGATCACATCGAACAGGCTGCACAGGGCTTCGTCAGCGTCGGAGAGCAGTTCAAAGGGAAATTCGTACTTGCAACGGAATTTGTCGTGGGATTTGAGGCTGTCGCGGGAGATGCCCAGGATCACCGTGCCCTGCTCCTCAAAGCGGGCGTGGAGGTCGCGGAAATCCTTCCCTTCTTGCGTGCAGCCGGGGGTGTCGTCCTTGGGATAGAAGTAAAGCACCACCGCTTTCCCGCGCAGTTCGGAGAGGCGGATGTCACGGCCGCCGGTGGAAGTAACGGTGAAATCGGGCAGCGCATGGCCCAGTTGCAGTGGTGTATCGCTCATCGCCTCTCGTTCCGGGGAAAGTACCTGCGCACAGCATAACCTGCCGCGCGAGCGGAATGAAAGGCGCTGGGCGTGCCCGCCTCGACTCCCGGAATGTTTGCTTCCCATGCAAAAGCTCCTGGGCGACAACGGCAAAGAGCCTGCCGACCGGCCAGCAGCCGTTCGATCTGTGGGGTTGGCCCTCTTTTCCTGGCAAACAAGCGTCCCACAGTCCGATCTTTGACCCTTTCGGTGTGAATGTTCCTTCTCGCCCCGGAACGGATCGAGCGGCTCCCTTACCGAATTAGCCCCGGGACGTCATGGCACGCTCCAGCCCATGTTCGGCAGGATGGTTTCCACGGCTGGCCGGCATGTTGGGCTAATTCCACATTGCCGGACCAAGCCTAAATCCTCAGCCGTCAAGAGCCACACCCTTGGAGAAAAGCCATGTCTACCTTATTCGACCAACGCTACAAGCTGCCGCAGTTGTCCACTCATTGCCGTAACACCGGCGCCGGACGCGCCGGCACCCTGGCCTTGGCCGCCCTGCTGCTCGCCGGCGCGCCGCTCAGCTTCGCTGCAATCGAGGGGGGTAACGGCGCCAGGCGCTGGATCAGCGGCTCGCTGGTGAACCTGCGCGCGCAGCCCCTTGCCAACGCCAAGGTGGTCAAGCGGCTGGCGCTCAATGCCGAAGTGGACTTGCTGGCGACGCTGCCCGACGGCAAATTCTGCGAAATCGCGCAGTTGGAAAAAGGTGAAACCAAGGCGCGTGGATTCGCAGCCTGTCAGTATCTCGGATCTGCGCCGGTTTCGATGGAGAATACCTCCCGGCAATATCTGGAAGACGGCGGGCCGAACCCGAATTACAACCCGCAACGAGCCTTCTGGCTGACACCGAGTTACCAGGCGCTGGTCGCATACGGCGAATATCTCGAGGAAACGCAGCTCAGCCCGGAGGAACGCAACGACTTGGCGCACCCCAGACCGCCCGTAGAGGAATTCGAGCGCATGAAAGCGCACTTGGCGAAGGGCATCTATGGCCCGACTCCGAAGCCTTACCCGGACTGGGCGGCGCTGAAGCGCTCCGCCCGGGAGTGGGAAGCCAAACGGAAGGCGGTACTGGCGGCAAAAGGGTCCGAAAACGCGAGCGACGCCCACGACGAACTCCAGAGCGCCGCGAGCCCTTTCCAGCACGTGCAGGCGGTTCTCGGAACCCATGACATTGACACGGTGAAAACCCTGAGCCTCGTCAATGCCATCAGCTTGCCGGCAGTGGAAGTATCGCTGTTCCGGCGCATGGATGAATTGGCGCCGCCCGGCGAACGGGCGGAACAGGTCAGCGGACGCTTCGGGATTATCCATACCGTCCGGACCGGCGGGCGTGAAGCCGGGAGTGGCGCGGAAAAATGGCCCGTCTCGGGGTCGTGGGATTTCGCCCAGGTGAGCCAGTCGCTGACCCAGCCGGTAACGCGCAACGTGCTGTTCCGGGATGGGAGCATCGCGACCAACGAAACCCACCTCAAGCACTCGTTCATCGAGTGGAGCGAATCCGAAGGCCCCATGTGCGAAGGGTACTCGGACGGTTATGCTTACGGCGACTCCGACCGGCAAATCTGGATTGGGTACGGCCTGGGGGAGGAAGCCTACCGCGAGTCCCTCAAGCGCAACGGGGAGAACAGCCTGATGTACTTTTACACGCGCGATCCCCTGCCGGAACAGGAGGCAATCGTCACCAAGAGCAGGCAAAAGCTGGATCGCGACGCCACCGGTTTTGTCGCGGCGACGACCTTCTACTTCGATTTGAATTCCGACGACATTCCCGATATCGCGGTCTGGGAGGGTACCGGGCGGGCGCAGGGGCACCTGGACGGAGAGCCGCAAACCGACGACGCCTACCAGCGCCTGTTCTTTGCCAACATGGCCGGCCACTGGCGTGTGCTGGGAAGCGATGCTTTCGGTTACGGCTGCGGCTGCTGAGCGCTCCGTACGCCAGCCAAGGGGCGGCGCGCCGGAAGGGCGCTCCGCCCCGATTTTTTGCGGCGGCGAGGAATGCTGCCGTTATCCCGCCAGCCGCTGAAATCCCAGGCGAAAGCTCACCCCCTCTGCCTCGTTGCACACGCAAATCGTTCCGCCCATCTTGGCCATGTAAGTCTTGGCAACGAACAGCCCCTGGCCGCGGTTGCCGGCGGCGCCGGATTCGGCCTGGTCCGATACGCCGTATTCGAAAATTTTGCCGACGAAATCCGCGGCGACCCGCGGGCCGACGTTGTGGACGGTCACGGTGGCGGCGGTTTCCGAGGTGTCCAGGCTCAAGGTGATGGGCGTGCCGGGAATGCGGTAGCGGTCGGCGTTTTTCAGGAGGTGGGAAAACACGTCCTCCAGGGAGTGTTCGTCCGCCCGGACCCAGGTGGGTTCCGCGCCGTTCGTGCAGTGCACGTCGGCGATGCCGGCGTTGGCGGCGACGTTGTCCAGGAATCCGGCAATGTCGAGGGCGCGCGGGTTGAGGCTGGAGGACTGGAACGCCTCGCTGGGGCTGGCGCTGCCGTAAAGAATGCGGATGGCCTGGTGCATGCGCTGGATATAGCGCCGGCTGGGATCGTCGGCGCTGCCGTGCAGCGCCAGCAGCGACTGCAGGCGCGAAACGATCTCGTGGCCCACGGCGTGCCACAGGTCTTTTTCCTGCTCCGCGCGGATTTTTTCCCGCTCGGCGTCTTCCCGCACCCGCCGCAGCAGGTCATTGAGGCCGGTGGCCAGAAGGCCCAGTTCGTCGCCGCCGCGCAGGTCGGCAATGTCGTAACGTTCCAGCCCGCTGTCCCCGTGAACGGTCTGCGACAATCCCTGGGTGCGCCGGCTGAGGGTGGCGATGCGCCGCACGATGCCGATTTCGATGACCAGCCAGGCCAGGGCGATGGCGCCCAGCATGGCCGCAACGAACCAGGAAACCCGGGTGGCGACGGCCGACAGGGTTTTGTTGACGCTGCGGGCGTCGCCCCTGAGCAGGAGGTGGTAAGTGCCCGACTGCGTTGCCACTTCGTCCACCAGTTCCAGCGTCGGTGCTTCCAGGTTTTCCACCGGCAGCTTGCGGATCAGGCGGTCGATCCACCGCGCGGAAGGCTCCGACTCCGGTTTGTGGCCGGCCAGATTCACGTGTTCGCCCGGCTTGCCGCCCACCCGGCGGATGCTCAGGGATTCGCCGGGCAGCAGCAGGCCGGCGAGGCTGTCCAGGGAAAACGGCGGCGCAGCGCCGGGCTGGTGGCTGTCGAACAGCGCCGCGCCGTCGCCGGGCGGCAAAACTTCCACCCGCACCCGGAACTGATCCAGATCCGGCGGCGGCCATTGTGGCCTGGCCCGCTGGAACAGCGCGTCGCGCAGCACCTCCACCGGCAGACGCAGGGAGAAAAACGAGACCTTTTCGCAGGGATCCGCGCCTTCGTCCTCGTTCAGACAGGTGCCGTTCTGCCACACCCAGCCGCGGAATTCCTTCACGGGGCGAGCGCCCTTGTAATTGCGCCCGTCCCGCTCCAGGTAGCCGGTAAAACGCCCGCGCACCCCTTCCAGCGGGGTGCCGCCGCCATGCTCTTCCGGCCTTTCGAATGGCGCCAGCAAGCGGTAAGTCTGGCCGCGCAGGCTGGCGGTGACGCGCAGCCGGTGGGCGCCGTCCAGATATTCGTCGCCGATTTGGTGCACTTCCAAAGGACCGCTGGCGAAAGTGCCGGCGGCATAGATGAAGCCGCCGGTCCAGGGATTGTTGCCGATGGCGACGCACAGGCTGCCGGAGCGTTTGGACCGCACCAGACAGGCAGCCATCTCTACGGCGTTGCGTACCTTGTTCTGATCGTCGAAGTCGATGGCCGAATAGGGCAGCAGCACCGGCCGTTCACAACTTGGAACAGTTCATCGTAGGACACTACCTCACCGCGCCGCTGATACAGTGCGGCAAGGATGCGCTGTGCGGTGAGCGGCAGATTCACCAGCTTGCCGCGCCACAGCGGTGTGTTTTGCCGTAAAGGGTCCAGGGACAGCTCATCGCCCGCCGGCTCGGCCGGTTTCGCCGCGTCGCGCCCGCGGGAGGCGCGCAGAATCTCCAGAAAGGTGTCGATGAAGTCGCTTTCCTCGAAGGTGGTTTTCTGCAAATAGTCCCAGGCGTCCAGCGCTTTCATAATGCTGCGGTAAATGGTGGCCGGCATGGCCGAGACCACCAGCACCGGCGTACCACGCGCCCCCTTGTTGATGGCGTTGATGATGGCTACCCCGGCGTGGCGTTCCCGGCCCAGTTCGATGTCCAGCACCACCACGGCGTAATCCTCGCGGGCGATGGCCGCCTCCGCGTCGTCGCGGGTGAACCACTGCTCCACCTCCAGGCCCGGCCGGGCGGCGAGAATCCATTCCTTGATCTGGTTGCTGGTGGGCACATCGTCTTCGATTACGGCAACTTTGGTCACGGCGGACTCCGCAAAGGTCATGGATCGAAGTATCCCTGTTTTTGCGGAGCGGCGCCTACTGCGGGATGTGAAGGTTTGTTTACGGCATGGGCAGACCGAGCGTGTAAGACCATGAGCCCTGCAGCGCGGTATCGATGCATTTCCGGGAATGAAATTGTTTCCCGGATGTCAAACTGACCACGAAGTGATTCGCCCGGTCAGGTTCGGTTTTTGGTTCCTTCGATAGACATCGAGGAGGCCCCATGAAGTACTGCATATTCGTTCTCTGTCTGTCGGCGGCGGTTTTTTCTTCGCTTGCCGCGGCCGAACCGCTGGGACTGCCAACCGTACCCATCCCGGCCGACAATCCGCAGACTGCCGAGAAAATCCGCCTCGGCGAGCGGTTGTTCAATGACCTCCGCTTCAGTTCCACCGGCACGGTGAGTTGCGCCACCTGCCACGACCACACCAAAGGCTTCACCGACAGCCCGCTGACCACTTCCGAGGGCATCAAGAAGCTGACCGGCACGCGCAACGCGCCGACCGTTCTCAACGCCGCCTACCTGAAATCCCTGTTTTGGGACGGGCGCTCACCCAGCCTGGAGGATCAGGCGCTGCACCCTTTCCTTAATCCGGTGGAAATGGGCTTGCCGAACCATGAGCCGATTCTCAAGATTGTCCGCAGCGACCCGGCCTACGTGAAGGCCTTCAGCGCCGTGTTCGGCAAATCCGGCGGCGAGGTGACGATGAAGGAAGTCACCCAGGCCATCGCCAGCTTCGAACGAACGGTGCTATCGGGTGACTCGCCTTTCGATCACTGGTATTTCGGCGGAGACAAGGACGCCATGAGTCCCGCGGCGCAGCGCGGCTTCCAGGTATTCGTGGGCCAGGGCCGTTGCGTGTCCTGTCACGTCGTCGAGCAGAACCAGGCCCTGTTCACCGACAACCGCTTCCACAACATCGGCGTCGGCATCAACCGCATCCAGGCGGACGTGGCGCGGCTGGCCGGGGAGTTCCTCAAGGCCAAAGCCGCGGGCGTGGACGTGGATCAGGCGGTGCTCACCGACAAGAAAACCTCGGAACTGGGACGCTTCGCGGTCACCGGCCAGTTCGACGACCTCGGCGCCTTCAAGACGCCAACGTTGCGCGACATCGCGCGGACGGCTCCCTACATGCACGACGGCAGCCTGAAATCCCTGGCGGAAGTGGTCGACCACTACAACAACGGCGGCGTCGGCAACCCGAAGGAAAAGGTCAACGATTTTCTCAGCGGCGGCATCCGTCCTTTGAATCTCAGTACAGAGCAGAAAGCCGACCTGGTCGTCTTCATGACCGCCCTGACCAGCCAGCCGGCGGCCGACCAGAAGAGGAGTCCACGGCCATGAACCCCTTATCCAGACGCGATTTCCTGAAAGGCGCCGGGGCTCTGGCCACCGCCAGCGTCCTGCCGGTGAACCTGATCGAACTGGCGTTCGCCGGGAGCGAAAGTTTCAGTTTCGCTTACATTTCCGATTCCCACATCCAGCAGATTCGTGGGACGGAGTTCGTCCGCAACTGGGACCGGGGGTTGATGCGCGCCGTGGCCGAGACCCACCTGCTGGAGCCCAAGCCCGATTTCATCGTCTTCGGCGGCGACCTGGCCCAGCTCGGTTCTAAACCGGAACTGGACCACGGGGCGGAAATACTCTCCGCCCTGCGTGGCAAGGTCCATTACGTCATGGGTGAGCACGACTACTATCTCGACCTGGGCGAATACTGGCAAAAGCTTTTCGGCCCGCATTTTTACAGTTTTGACCACAAGGGCGTGCACTTCGTGGTGCTCAACAGCATCCTCACCTATGACGATTGGACTTACCACCGCTGGCCGACGCCCGAACAGCGCATGCAGGAGATGGCCGGGCTGGACAATCCCAACGGCTCGCCGTTCATGGTGGGGGAGAAACAGCGCGCCTGGCTGGAAAAAGATCTGGCCGGCGTGAGTCGGGAAACGCCCGTGGTGGTGTTTTCCCACTCGCCCTTGCAAAAAATCTTCAAGGGCTGGAATTTCTGGACCGAGGACGCCGACGAGGTGCAGGCCTTGCTGAAGCCCTTCGCCAAGGTGACGGTGCTGTACGGCCACGTGCACCAGATTCAGTACCACCAGATCGGCAACATCAGCTTCAATTCGGCCATGGCC
>DATDOO010000342.1:0-4377 GCA_035293245.1 Methylococcaceae bacterium | reverse complement strand
CTTTTGCCGCGGGTTGCAGCGCCGGTACCGAGGTGCCGCACGCTGTCAGGGAAAGCAGAAAAACCAGGGCGATCAGTATCGGGAGCAAGGGACGATCAACGAAAGTTTTCATGCGGAACGCTTGAATCCGGTGGCCAGGAGATACACCTCGCGGCTGCGTGTCCGCGAGGCGTCGGGTTTTTTGACGGCGCAGGCCGCGAAGGACTGGCGGACCTCGCGCAGAAAGGCGTCGGAGCCCTCGCCCTGGAACAGCTTGATTAGAAATCCGCCGCCGGGGGCGAGCACTTCACGAGACAGTTCCAAAGCCAGTTCGGACAAATACATGGCGCGCGGTTGGTCGACCGCCTTCATGCCGCTCATGTTTGGCGCCATGTCGGACAGCACCAGCTGCACTGGGTGTTGCCCGATGGCGCGGCGCAGTTCCTCCAGGACGCTCTCCTCACGAAAGTCGCCCAGGATGAAGGTCACGTCCTCGACAGGCTCCATGGGCAGGATGTCCAGGGCGATGACCCGTCCCTGTTTGCCGACCCGGCCGGCGGCGTATTCCGACCAGCCGCCGGGAGCCGCGCCCAGGTCGAGCACCGTCATGCCCGGTTTGAGCAGCCGGTGCCGTTCATCCAGTTCCTTCAGCTTGAACACCGCCCGCGAGCGCAGTCCTTCCTGCTGGGCGCGCTTGACGTATTCGTCGCGGAAATGCTCAGATAGCCAGCGTCTGCTGCTTTGACTTTTCGCCATTTAATCCGGCCGCGCAAGCGGTTTTTTTGTGAGACAAGAATGACCCCCCGACTGAAAAAAGCCCTGCGCGCCCGCGCCCATGCCCTCAAACCCGTGGTGTTGACCGGCCAGGCCGGCCTGAGCGAAGCGGTGCTGGCGGAAATCGACCTGGCTTTGGAGCATCACGAACTGATCAAGGTGCGCCTGCGCGCCGAGCGTGAGGAACGTACCGTAATGGCGGAAGAAATCTGCGCGCGGTTGGGGGCGGAGCTTGTGCAGTCGTTGGGGCAGATTGTCACTTTGTATCGCAAGAGTCCGGAGAAACGTTAGCCGCCTTTCATGCGGCGCAATACGCGAGGACGCTATTGCGCCCTACGCTGGCTATTCTTCTGCGGAGTCGTGGTAAAGATCATAGATCTCTTTGACGGACTTGCCATTGAAGTACCAATATGGAGCTGGTTGGAGCGCGTAGTCGTCAGCTAACCCAAGAACCTTTCTTGTGACCGCAGTAAGCGAACAAACTTCGCCATTGAACTCCACTTTTTTCTCATCAACCACTTTGACTTGGGCTTTTCCATCTTTGAATTCGAGAATGGAGTTGGTAGGAATTCCAAGTTCGTGAAAATTCATTCTTGGACGGCGAGCCGCTTTTAGATTTTCTGATGATTGCTTGTCGATAGCGGTAACGTCAGATTCGATTTGCTTCTCGAATTGGGCAGTTATGTCATCAACTTTGAGTAGCTTTAATACTGCTATAACCCGTTCAGGCTCAAGATTGAAAAACTCCCGATTTGGGTTAATTCTGACGCTTCCGAAGGCAAAGTGGAGAGCCTTCTCTACCTCGCTTGCGTCTTTGACTTTGCAAGCGAAAGCACAGTCAAAAGGAACAGGGACACCCGTTCCAAAAAGCTGTTTCATTCTTTCTTCTACTTCGACTTGTGTGGTCTTGCCAATCTTTACAAGCCCCGGCATTGCAGGATTTGTAAGAACATAAACGATCTGATTGTTGTTATCGGCCATGATCGAAGTAGCGCTCCTTTAATCTCATTGTTAAAGGGGCGGTTGTAAAGCCCGCGTAGGGCGCAATAACGTCCTCGCGTATTGCGCCGCATGGGTATCATGGCCGCTCCCCAACTACCCCATCAATATCCGGCCCACCTGCCCAATTCAAGGGATAAATACCCCTTTCGACATGGCGATGAAACGTCGAATGGGGCCAATCCGCCACCCGCTGAACATGGCCATGTTTCACCGGGTTGATATGGCAATAATCCACGTGCGCCGCGTAATCCGCATCGTCGCCGATCGTGTGTTCCCAAAAACCGGCGTTGCCACACGCTGCGTTCGCCACGGGCCATGTGCACCGGTGAACGGCGTTCGGTCGGCGGCAAGGCTTTGGAAAATCCTTGTTTGATCAAACGCCAGCGGTTGGTGAAATCATCGTCGCCCGGTGGCAATGTCCGCACGCAATGCAGATGATCGGGCAAAATCACCCAGGCATCAATGTGGAACGCTTTATTCAAAAATCGCTGTCAATTTTGCCAGCACATCGTCCATGATCGACGCCGGCACGGTTTCCAGCTTGCGGGCATGGCGTGCGCCGAGATCGAGGGCGCGTGGCTGGTCGCAACGGACCACGCCCGTGGTCTTCGTTCCGGCCCCGGCAAGCGATACGGCAAAGCCGGCCGTTCTGGCAAAGTTGCCACCGCTGGTGATCGGCAGCACGATGGGAGTTCCCGTCAGCCGGTTGAACGTGGAAGGCGATACGACCAGAACCGGGCGGGTGCCTTGTTGCTCATGGCCGGAAGTTGGGTCAAGCGATACCAGGTAAATATCGCCGCGCTCCGTCATAGCAGCTCCTTACCGACCTGCTTTGCGTCAAACCATTCCCGTTCTTCAACGGTCAGCTTGGCCGATGCGTCACATTGGGCCAGCAATTCATCCAGGCTGTAGCGTGGCCGCGGCTTGGGTTCGACTACCAGGCGGCCGCCATCGACGGAAACGCCGACCGTCGCGCCGGATTTCAAATGTAAAAGATCGAGGATGGCTGGAGGCACGGCCAGCATGACCGAACCGCCGACTTTGCGGAGATTGGTTGTGTACATGATGAACTTCCTTGGGAAAGGTTATACGAAAATATAACGTACGCCATCCGTATCGTCAAAACCTCTCCGCACTTTTGCCAAGGAAGGCCGGAGTACCGTTATTTGTACTCCACCGCCAAAATCTCGTACTCCTTCACCCCGCCCGGTGCCTGCACCTTGACCGGGTCGCCTTCCTCCTTGCCGATCAGGGCGCGGGCGATGGGGGAGGACACGGAGATGCGCCCGTCCTTGATGTCGGCCTCGTCCTCGCCGACGATCTGGTAGGTAACCGTCTCGCCCGACTTCGCTTCTTCCAGCTCCACCGTCGCGCCGAACACCACCTTGCCGTTGGCGTGGAGCTGGGTGACATCGATGACCTGGGCGTGGGACAGCTTGGCCTCGATTTCCTTGATCCGCCCTTCGCTGAAGCCCTGCTGCTCGCGGGCCGCGTGGTACTCGGCGTTTTCTTTCAGGTCGCCGTGGGCGCGCGCTTCGGCGATGGCCTGGATGATGCGGGGCCGCACCACGGATTTGAGATGGGCCAGTTCTTCCTTCAGGCGCTCGGCGCCGCGCAGGGTCATGGGGACTTTGTCGGCCATCGCCGTTCTCCTGTTTGCGTTGTTTTTATGCCAACTGTTGGTGCAGTGCCTGCAAGCCGTTGACGCCGCCCTGGTCGAGCTGGCCGAGAGCGTAGCCGGTGGCGCGCGCGCCGGCCAGGGTGGTGGTATAGGTCACCTGGTGCTGCAAGGCGGCGCGGCGGATGTAGAAAGAGTCGGCCACCGCTTTGCGTCCTTCGGTGGTGTTGACGATGAGGTGCACCTGGCCGTTCTTGATGAGATCCACCAGGTTGGGCCGGCCCTGGTTCAGCTTGAAGACGCTCTCACAGGGGACGCCCGCGTCGTTAAGACTGTTCGCCGTGCCTTCGGTGGCTACCAAGGCATAGCCCTGCGCCACCAGATCGCGGGCGATGGGGATCATCTTGGGCTTGTCCGCGTCGCGGATGCTGATCAAAACCACGCCGCTGTGCGCCAGCTTCACGCCCGCCGCGCGCTGGGCCTTGGCATAGGCTTCGCCGAAGGAAGCACCCACGCCCATCACCTCGCCGGTGGACTTCATTTCCGGCCCCAGCAAGGGATCGACGCCGGGGAATTTGACGAAGGGGAACACGGCTTCCTTGACCGAGCAGTAAGGCGGGATGCGCTCGCCGCCCACGCCCTGCTCGTCGAGGGTCTTGCCGACCATGCAGCGCGCCGCGATCTTGGCCAGCGGATAGCCGGTGGCCTTGGAGACGAAAGGCACGGTGCGGGAAGCCCTGGGGTTTACTTCCAGGATGTACACGTCCTCGCCCTGGATGGCGAACTGGGTATTCATCAGGCCGATGACGCCCAGGGCTTCCGCCAAATGTTCCACCTGCTCGCGGATGCGGTCTTGCAATGCATCGCTCAGGTCGTAAGGCGGGAGCGAGCAGGCGGAGTCGCCGGAATGGATGCCCGCCTGCTCGATGTGCTGCATCAGGCCGCCGATGAGCACGCGCTGGCCGTCGCGGATACAGTCCACGTCCATTTCGATGGCGTCGTCC
>DATDOO010000341.1:0-2932 GCA_035293245.1 Methylococcaceae bacterium | reverse complement strand
GCTTTCGCCCAGATAGAAATAGACGAAGACAGTGAAGACCGTGCGGAATGAGATGCTCTACAAACCTGCCCCGCCGATTTACGCCGCGGACTGCTTGGCGTATGGCTCCGGGCAGTGCTCCAGAGCCAATCGCAAAATCCGTTCCGTCTCGCTGGGGTTCGGCGGGTAAGCGATATAGTCGAAAGCGCCGGCGGAGAAAGCCTCCGTACACGAAGCCCACTCCGCAAGGTGTGAAAGCGCAATTATTGGTACCCGCACTATGGCCGTCAGGGCCTGCAGCGAGTTGCACAAGTCGCTGTCGGGAAGATCATCGCCGCAAAAGATGATCGCAGGGTGCGTCTCCGTCAGGATCGAGCAGGCGTCGGCCAGAGATGGAGAGAACACAGGGCGCAGCCCGCACCTGCGAACGACTTCGGCGACCGCGTCGCGATGAGCGGCTTGCGAACTGACAATCAGCACGGGAAGGGTGCTAACCATAATCCAGCTCCCCAGAGCGTTCTGTGGGTTACATCAGATCACACAGTAGTCCTGGTCACGCCGCCCCTGCAAACAAAATCCGAACCATTCAAGAATAATCTGCCCGCAGGGCGGTGGAAAACTGCGAAACCTGTGGAAGCTGTGGAAATCCGCCAGTGCCCTATTCGCCTGCCCTTTCTCGCCGATGGCCATTGTAAGGGCTGCGATCGGCCCGTCCGCGTGGCTGGCCACTCACTCGTCAAAACTGACTCACCGCGCCTGCCAATTCGGTGGTATAAGTGGCTCAATTGAGAGCCGGTCAGCGCCCCGCCCGGCGCAGCGCGGAGGCCAAGTATGAGTGGCAAGGCTCGGCGTGGGCTGTTCCTCCTATTTGTTCCCCTTCTTTTTTCCGTTTCTCCGAACGACAGCGCAACGGCCCAGAGCGCGAGAGTCGCCCCACCAGACGGCGGCACGCCCGGTCTGGCGGCCCTGCCTTATCGAAGTCCACTGCCGGCGCGCGAGCTGCGGCGGCCGGGCGACGTGTGGGTGCCGCCGGATATTGACGCCGTCGTGCCGTCCGTGACCCACAGCGAAGCCTGCTCGCTGCCTGAGGTGGTGACGGGAGCGGGCAGAAGAATTCAGGAGCTGGTGAGCAACCTCGATCGTTTCACGGCCACCGAGTTCGTCGAGCACCAGTCGGTGAACGGCGCCGGAAAGCTGGGCAAGGCGCAGAACCGCAAGTTTGATTACGTAGTTTCCATCGGGCCGGGACGCGGCGGCTACCTGAGCGTGCAGGAGTTCCGCAGCCGCGCGCCGAACCCGCAGCAGTTCCCGGACCAGGTGTCCACCGAAGGCACGCCCAGCCTGGTGTTAGTGTTTCATCCGCTGTATGCGCGGGATTTCGAGATGAAGTGCGAGGGCCTGGGCGTCTGGCAGGGACAGCCGGCCTGGCAGGTGCGTTTCGAGCAGCGCCGCGACCGCCAGAATCACCTGAGCAACGTGGTGGTGGGCGGCAGATCCTACAGCATCCGCCTGCGCGGGCGGGCCTGGATTCTGGACGGCTCCTACCAGGTGGCTCGCCTGGAGACCGATCTCGCCGATACCATTCCGAAAATTAACATGCGTCTGGAGCACATGAACGTCGAGTATCGTCCGGTGGCATTCCCCGGGCGGCAGACCGAGCTGTGGCTGCCCTCCAGCGCCGAGCTATACCTGGATTTTTCCGGCCGCCGCTTCTATCGCCGGCACAGCTTTAGCGACTTCACCCTGTTCTCCGTGCAGGTGGATCAGCAATTCGGACGTCTCGCCGGCGCCTCTCGGGAGTAATTCCGCGCCTGCAGCCGAGAGTTGCACTGGCCCGCGCGCCGGTTTGCTGTAGCCGGCCTCGGCCGGCCTGGGTCGGCTCAGGTCGTCCCCGCCGAAGCCCGCCGTGGCGGACGAAGGCGGGGCGACCTGAGGATTTCTCCGCCGCGGCCTCAGTCGTACAGCCGGCCGGAGGGCGTCTCCTTGGACATCTGCAGAGCCTTCTCCAGATTGGAGACCTCCAGCACCACGCTGGCCTTGCGGGCGTCTTTCTCCTTGGTTTGATAGCCGGAAAGGATATTGATCTTGCGCGCGGCCAGTTTTTCCGCAAAACGTCCCAACGATCCCGGGATGTTCGCCAGTCTGGCGTGCAGCACCAGCTCCTCGGTATAGGCCAGCCCGGCATCGCGCAGGGCCTCCTTGGCTTTTTCCACGTCGTCCACGATCAGCTTGATCTGGCCTCTGGTGCCGGATGTGGTCAGCAGGAAGCCCTCGATGTTTACCCGCGCGCGGCCCATCACCTGGGCGATGTGCGCGAGCGTCCCCGGACGGTTCCTGCAGCGTATTGAAAGTTGATGTGCCTTTGGCATGGCGCCCTCCCCTGGGCGCCCATTCTACATGGGATGGCGCCCTTCCCGTCGCAACTCCGTTCGCACCACGGGTCCAGCACCGTCCCAGCCGGCGACCGGCGCGGGTCACAGCGCCTCCATTGCTTGACACCCCCATGTGTCTGCCGTAACGTCTGGGCCCTGCGGCTGGCGCGCAGTCCGCCAATCTTAATGGCGGGCTGGCCCACAGCACCAGCCAGCACAAGCCAGGAGAACACCATGAGAGTAATGTTGAAGGCTTCCATGACCGTGGAAGTGGGCAATCAGGCCATGCGCTCGGGAAAGCTTCCCGAGACCATCCAGTCCATTCTCGACGAGCAGAAGCCCGAGGCGGCGTATTTCATCGCCGACGGCGGCCATCGCACGGCCATTCTTTTCCTGGATATTCAGGATGTTTCCCAGTTGCCGGCGCTGGCGGAACCGTGGTTCTTGGCGTTTAACGCCGCAGTCGAGGTGACCCCGGCGATGACCATCGCGGATCTGGCCAAGGCCGGACCGGCCATCGAGAAAATCGTGCGAAAATACGGCTCGCTGACCCAGTCCGCCGCCGCGCGCTGAGCTGCTCC
>DATDOO010000340.1:0-12358 GCA_035293245.1 Methylococcaceae bacterium | reverse complement strand
GTGTCCACCACCCACGTCAGCACCGGCTCCCTGATGGGCGTGCGCTTCGCCGACGGCTCCCAGCCCCGCCAGGCCGACGCCTTGCGCGCCATTCTCATCGCCTGGCTGGTTACCCTGCCGGTGGCGGCGGTCATCGGCGCCGGGGTGAGTTGGGCGCTGGCCGGCGTGATTTAGCGCTTCAGCGGTATTCTTCCGCCAGCCGCTCCGCCGCCACGCCCCGCCAGTAAAGCCAGCGCAGCCGCCACATGAGCCAGATCGTGCGCCACACGCCGCGCGTTTCCCAGCGGCGGCCGGAAGTGACCACCCGTTCGCGCAGGCACAGCGGCGGGCCGAGGCGGCGGAGGCGCCTGGACAATTCGATGTCCTCCATCAGCGGCTGGTCGGGGAAACCGCCCAGCGCCTCGAACGTCTCCCGCCGTACGAACAGCGCCTGATCGCCCGTGGCGATGCCGGTCCAGCGGGAACGGCGATTCATCAGATACGCCACCACCCGCAGCAGCCAATGGCTTCCGGCGATGTGTACGTCGAAGCGGCCCCATGTCCTGTCGCGGGTTGCCAAGGCGTCCAGCACCGGGCGATCCGCCCCCTCCGGCAGTCGTGTGTCGGCGTGCAGGAATAGCAGGACTTCCCCTTTAGCCGCCCCCGCTCCCGCATTCATCTGACGCGCCCGGCCCCTGGGGGCGGACACGACCTTGTCGGCCAGGGGTGCGGCAAGTTCGGGCGTTCCGTCCGTGCTGCCGCCGTCGGCGACGATCGCTTCCACGCCCCGGCCGCGCATCGGCTGCAGGGCTTCGAGCGTAGCGCAGATGGCGGCGGCTTCGTTCAGCGTGGGGACGATGATCGACAGGCGGGGCGTCATGGGCCGTTCCGGGCGTGGCGAGTTCCGGGGAGGATAATGCATGCGGCGACGGCGCGTTGTGAAAGGCCGAGCATCGCCCAGGCAGCCTGAAGTGAGTATGTACTTGTTTTGAAAACAGGTTGCAACTCCAACAATGTCCATCCCTTTATTTTTCGGCGCTTTTTCCCTAGCATGATCCGCTCCGGAGAGGTACTGAAGTGGCCATAACAGCGCCGACTCGAAATCGGATGGCCGGAGAAATCCGGCACGTGGGTTCGAACCCCACCCTCTCCGCCACCTCAAGCGCCTTGAATTTTCTTCCAGGTTTCCATTCCCCCCAACGGTCTGCGGGCGCGGCCCGCCGAGTCATCCCACGCGTCGACTCAAAATAAATCTGTCCCCTTTTGGCGGGGCGGGACGAAAACGGCCGAAATCGCTACACTGCACATTCAGGGACGGCGGTCGAAACGAATGCCTGGGAGGCGGTTGTTCTTCGTGGCTTGTCGGCCCGGCAGCCAAACGGCTCGGGTGTCGCCGGCCGGGTTTTCTGGGGGAGGTGGCGTCGTGCCGCGTATTCGCATCGGGTTTCCGGTCGGTCGATTCGTGCTCGGGCTGGTGCTGGCTTTTTCGGCGCCCGGCGGTTCGACTTGGGCCGCGCCGGAGCGTCCCATCGTGGTCGGGACCGAAATCGGCTTTCCGCCCTATGTGGATGTGGATGAAGAAGGCCGCTCGACCGGTTTCGCCGTGGAGCTGTTCGCCGCGGTCGCCGCGGTCATGGATATTCAGGCGTCTTATCGCCCGGATCGCTGGGACACCGTCTGGCGGGGCCTGCAGTCGGGCGAGTTCGACGCCCTGCCGCTGGCGGCGCGGCTGCCGGAGCGGGAGGGGCTGGTGGAGTTCACCCGGCCGCACACCCTCGGCTACGACAGCTTCTTTGTCCGCAAGGGCCGATCCCCCATCGCATCCCTCGCCCAGGCTCGCGCCTTGAGCGTCGTCGTCCTGCGTTCGGATGCATCCCACCACGCCCTCGCCAGCCGCGGTTTCCAACGGCAGTTGGTGCCGGTCGACTCCCTGGCCGACGGCTTTCGTCTGCTGGCTTCGGGACAGCACGATGCCGTGCTGGCGCCGCTGCTGCAAGGCAACATGCTGGTGAAAGCGCTGGGCGTGGCGACCGTGGTGGAACCGGGCCCGCTGCTGAAGGAATACCGGCGGGAGTTTTGTTTCGCCGTGCGCAAGGGCGACACGGAACTGCGCGACCGTCTCGACGAGGGGTTGGCCATCGTCAAGGCCAACGGCGAATACGACCGCCTGTACCGAAAATGGCTGGGTATCTACGAGCCTTACACCTTCCCGGTCCGGTATGTGGCCTGGGGCGGAGGGGTCGCCCTGATCCTGCTGGCGTTGCTGGGCCTGTGGACCTGGCAATTGCGGCGGCAGGTGGCACTGCGCACCGCCGAATTGTCCCGGGCCGCCGCCGCCGTGCAGACGGAACGCCAGCGGTTGCACGACGTGCTGCAGAAACTGCCGGTCTATGTGGTGCTGTTGTCGGCGGATTTCCGGGTGTCGTTCGCCAACCGCTTTTTCGAGGAGCGTTACGGTATGCCGCGGGGCCGCCGCTGCTTCGAGCATCTTTTCAGCCTCGGCGTTCCGTGTGCAATCTGCGAAACCTACAAGGTGTTGCAGACCAACGCCCCGGTGAATTGGGCCTGGACTGGACCGGACGGCCGCGACTACGACATTTACGACTATCCCTTCACCGACAGCGACGGTTCGCCCATGGTCCTGCAGGTGGGCATCGACGTCACCGAGAAGAACCGGGCCAGGCAGGCCCTGAGTACGGCCAACCTGTTGCTGGAGCGGCGCGTGGCCGAGCGCACCGCCGAACTGGAGGCGACGCGGCGGGAAGCCGAGCAGGCCCGCGATCTGCTGCAGATGACCATGGACAACGCCCCGGCGCTGATTTCCTACATCGACGCCGAGTGCCACTACCGCCGGGTCAATCAATGCTATGAGCAGTGGTTCGGCCTCAAGCAGGAAGAAATCGTGGGGCGCTCCATGCGCGAAGTGTTGGGCGAGGCAGGTTGGCAGTGCGTTGCCGATTATGTGGGGCGGGTTCTGGCCGGGGAGCGGGTCGCGTTCGAAGTGCAGGTGCCCTATATCCAGGGCGGCACCCGCTGGATGGACGTGACTTATTCCCCGGATTGCAATGCTGCCGGGCGGGTGCGGGGTTTCGTGGTGCACGCGCTGGACATCAGCGAGCGCAAGGAGCGGGAACTGGAATTGCGGCGCTACCGGGACATTCTGGAGTCGGCGCGGGACCTGGTCGGTTCCACCACTCCGGACGGCCGGGTGTTCTACCTGAATTCGGCGGGCAGGGAACTGGCCGGCATCCCGCCCGGCGAATCCAACCTCGGGGTGATCGCCGACTACCATCCCCCGGAGACGGCCGACACCATTGTCGGGAAAATACTGCCCGTGTGCGCGGAATTGGGCCACTGGTAGGGGGAAACGGTGTTTCGCAGCCGCGACGGCCGGGACATTCCCGTGTGGCAGGCAATCGTCGCCCATCGTTCTTCGGCGGGGCAGGTGCTTTACTTTTCCACCATCGCCCGCGACATCACCGATCGCAAGCAGGCCGAAGCGGCCGGGCGCGAGGCCGCCCGGCGCAAGGACGAGTTCCTGGCCATGCTGGCCCATGAGTTGCGCAATCCTCTGGCGCCCATCGGCAACGCGGTGCACATCCTCAAGCTCGGCGGCCTGGACGAGGCGCGGCTCGAGTGGTGCCGCGAGGTCATCGACCGCCAGGTGGAGCACATGAGCCGGCTGGTGGACGATCTCCTTGACGTGTCCCGCATCAGCCGCGGCAAGATTGAACTCAAAAAGGCGCCGCTGGCCGTGGCGGAAGTCGTGCAACGCGCCGTGGAAACCAGCCGGCCGCTGCTCGACGCCCGCCGCCACGTATTGTCCCTGCACGTGCCGGAGGACGCGGTGTACGTGGAAGGCGACCTGGTTCGGCTGGCGCAAGTGCTGTCGAATCTGCTCAACAACGCCGCCAAGTACACCGACGAGGGCGGGCGCGTCCAATTGACGGTCGAGGCGTCCGGCGGCGATGTGTTCCTTCGGGTGCGGGACAACGGCCGCGGCATCGATCCGTCCGTCTTGTCTAGCCTGTTCGATCTGTTCTACCAGGCGGATCGCTCCATCGACCGCTCCGAGGGCGGCTTGGGCATCGGCCTGTCCCTGGTTCGCTCCCTGGTGGCGATGCACGGCGGCGACGTACGCGTTTACAGCGAAGGCCGCGGCAAGGGCAGCGAGTTTGTGGTGCGCCTGCCGCGTCTGCCGGAACTACCGTCCGCAGCCGCGGCGAAGGGGGCGGAACTTCCGCCGGCCGAGGAAAAGCTGCGTATCTTGGTGGTGGACGACAACCGCGATGCCGCCGAAAGCCTGGCCATGTTGCTCGGCATCGAAGGACATGCGGTGTCGCTGGCCTACGATGGTCCGACGGCGCTGGAAGTCGCGCTGGCCGAGTGTCCCGATGCGGTGCTGCTCGACATCGGTTTGCCGGGGATGGACGGCTACGCGGTGGCGCGCGCCCTGCGGCGGCAGGCCGGCTTGGAGACGACGAGGCTCATTGCCGTGAGCGGTTACGGACAGGCGGAGGACCGGGAAAAGGCGAAAATCGCCGGCTTCGACGGGTTCCTGACCAAACCGGTCCACCCTCCGGAATTGCTGGCCGCCCTGACCTTGCGCGCATAAGCCCGCGCGGGAAAAGCGCCACGGCGTCGGCTGACGAGAGCGATCATGCCGGAGGCTCAGTCCTTCCCATGCCCCTTGCCGCGACCCGGGTTGCCTTTGCCGCGGCCTTCGCTTTTTCCATGCCCTTCCCCCTTGCCGTGCCCGTCGCCATGGGGTTTGTCCCAGCCGCCCCGTGACTCGCGGTAGCGGGGCACATAGACGTCGTTGTACCAGGACTCCTCCACGAAATAGACCGGCTGGCCGCAGGCGTTGTATTCGTGACAATGCTTGCTCCAGTGTTTGGCGTGACCCGGCGGGACGCGCAGGTAGAGCGGGGGCGGGACAACGCCGACCGGCGCAGGACGGATAAGGACCGGCTGCGGAAAGATGAAGCGCGGCTGCGGGAAGTTGCCGATGTCCAGCCGGCCGTAGAAGCCCGGTTCGCCGATGCTGATGGAGACGCCGACGTCGGCGGCGACTGCGGGGATGGCAGTCGCGGCCAGAGCGGCCGCGAGGAGGAAGCGTTTCATGTTCGGGCCCCTTTCATTCATGGTGGCGAGGTAACGGTCTCCGCCGGAAACGGGAAATGACCGGATTCGTCGCCGAATCGCCGGTTCATCCGCCTCGTCGAGCCGCTTTTCCCGTCGGCCCCGTAACCGGGGCGGCTGGACGGGATAGCTCGATTCCCCAGCTTGTCTAACGATACATCAGCCTGAAGGCGGCGGCGAGTCGAGTACCCCCGGTGAGTTTCGTTGTATAGTCTCCGCCGTTTCCAGTTTTGCTATTCGGTTTTCAAGAGGTAATGGATATGAGCTGTTGTCAGCAAGTCAAAGACATTCTGGATTTCGGCAAGAAAATGCACGCATCGATCGGGGAGTGCTATGCCCACCTGGAAGAGAAGTCCGACCAGGAACGGATCCGCATGCTCCTGAACCACCTCGGCCGCCACGAGAAGAATCTGGAAGAAAACCTGGCGCGCTTTTCCGCGGATGCCCAGCCGAAGATTCTCGACGCCTGGCTGAGCCACGTTCCGCAAACGCAGATGGACAGCTTGCTGGGGCGTTGCATGGTGCTCAAGGGCGCAAGCGTGGACGACATCGTCCGCATGGGGATGGAGTTCGACGACGCCCTGATCGATTTGTACCGTGAGGTGGCCCGCGAAGCGAATCAGGCCGAAGTGAAGCAGGTGTTCCTCAGTCTGGTCGATCAGGAAAACCAGCAGAAACTGAACCTGGTGCAGAGCGTGAATCAGTTGCGGGAGATGTGATTCCCGTCTCCAGGGCGCCGTAGCCGCATTCCCAGCGCCGCGCGGGAATGCGGGCTTTAATGTGGGTCGCGGCAACCTTGCTCGCCCTCTCCCTCGGGGAGAGGGCCGGAATTCAGAGACTCTTCGTCACCGTGACGACGCCGACGTCGTCCGGCGTCGGCTGGCACACAAAGCCGATGCTCTTCGCCAGGTCGAGCATGCGGCTGTTATGCGCCAGGATGCCGCCGACCAGCGTCTTGACCCCCCGTTCACGCGCCGCCTCGATCAGGGAGGACAGGAGCCGCGAGCCGATCCCCTTGTTTTGCCAGGCGTCGTCCACCACCAGCGCGAATTCCGCGCTTTCCCCGTCCGGGTTGACGATGTAGCGCGTCACCCCCAGTTCCAGTTCCCTGCCGTCCTGCTGGACGGTGGCCAGCAAGGCGAGTTCCCGGTGGTAGTCGAGCTGGGTAAAGCGCACGACCATTTCGTCGGTCAGTTCCTGCAGGGACTGGCGGAAGCGCAGGTACTTGGCTTCCGGCGACAGATGCCGCACGAATTCCCTTTCCAGGTCCGCGTCCTCCGGGCGGATGGGGCGGATGGTGATCTCCGTGCCGTCCGCCAGTTGCCAGCTCTGGATCAGATGGGCCGGGTAGGGGTGCACCGCAACATGGTCGTAACGGCGTTGCGCGCCCGGCGGCCGGTAGTTGAGGGCGACGCGGGCGTCGAGGACGTAGGCGCCGGTTTCGTCGGCGACCAGCGGATTCAGGTCCATTTCCTGGATTTCCGGCAGTTCGCAGACCATTTCCGACACCCGCAACAAAACGCGCACCAGCGCTTCGCGCTGGATGGGCGGCTGGTTGCGGAAGGCATCCAGCATTTTGGCGACGCGGGTGCGGCGGATCATGGCTTCGGCGAGTTGGGCGTTGAGCGGCGGCAGGGCTACGGCGCGGTCGCGGAGGATTTCCACCGCGATGCCGCCCGCGCCGAAGTTGATGACCGGGCCGAACACCGGATCGGCGATGACGCCCACCACCAGTTCCCGCCCGTGTTTGCCGGAATACATCTTTTCCACGCTCACGCCGTCGATTTTCGCGTCGGGGCGGCGCTGGCGGACTTCCTCCACCAGGTCGTTGTAGGCGCCGCGCACCGCCTGGGCGCTGCGGATGTTGAGACGGACGCCGCCGGCGTCGGATTTGTGGCTGATCTCCGGGGAGACGATTTTCATGGCCACCGGAAAGCCGAGAATTTCCGCGGCGGAAAGGGCCTCGTTGGGCGAGCGTGCCATCACCGCCGGCTGGTTGGGCAACTGGAAAGCGCTGAGCAGCGCCCGTACCTCTAGCGCCGTCAGCAGGGTGCGCCGTTCCGCCAGGGCGCTTTCGACGATGAGGCGCGCGCCTTCCACGTCGGGCGGCGGCAAGTCGCCGAGCGCGCCCGGCGCCTGCAGCAGCAGGTGCTGGTTTTCCCGGTAGGCGTTGAGATAGCCGAAAGCCTGCAGGGAGGTCTCCGGGTTGTCGAAAGCGGGGATTTGATTGCGGTTGAGCAGCTCGCGGCCTTCGCGCACCTGGGTCTCGCCCATCCAGCAGGCCAGGATGGGTTTGTCGCTGCCTTGGGAGGCTTCGATCACCCGGCGCGCGGCTTCGGTGGGGGCGGTCATGGCTTGTGGCGTGAGCATGACCAGCACGCCGTCCACGTTGGCGTCGGCCAGACAGGCGGACACGGCGTCGGCGTAGCGTTCCGGCGTGGCGTCGCCCAGGATGTCCACCGGGTTGGCGCGCGGCCAGTGGCTGGAGAGCACGCCGTCGAGCTTGACGAGGGTGGCCTCTTCGAGCTGGGCGAGGCGGATGCCGCGCTCCACCGCGCAATCGGTGGCCATGACGCCGGGGCCGCCGGCGTTGGTGACGATGGCCAGGCGGTTGCCGGAAATGCGCGGCCGGGCGGAAAGCAACTGGGCGGCGGCGAACAGTTGTTCGATGGTGTCGGCGCGCACCGCGCCGGCGCGCTTCAGGGCGGCATCGAACACGTCGTCCGCGCCCACCAGGGCGCCGGTGTGCGACATGGCGGCGCGCGAGCCTTCCGCCTGCCGTCCGGCTTTCAGCACCACCACCGGCTTCATGCGCGCGGCGGCGCGCAGGCCGCTCATGAAACGGCGCGCATCGCGCACGCCCTCCACATACATGAGAATGCCCTGGGTTTGCGGATCGAGGGCCAGGTAGTCGAGCAGGTCGCCGAAACCCACGTCGGCGGCGTCGCCGACGGAAATCATCGCCGAGAAGCCGATGCCGCGCCCGTCCGCCCAGTCCAGAATCGCCGTGCACAGCGCGCCGGACTGGGAGATCAGCGCCAGGGAGCCGGGCTGGGCCACGTTGTGGCTGAAGGTGGCGTTCAGGCCCAATTGGGGGCGCATGAGGCCCAGGCAGTTGGGGCCCAGCAGCCGCATGCCGCCCTCGCGCGCGGCGGCGAGCAGTTCCGCTTCCAGCGCCTTGCCCGCTTCGCCCTGTTCGCCGAAACCGGCGGAGAGGACGATGGCCGCCGGCACGTCGTGCTGGCCGCATTCCCGCAAAATTCCCGGCACCGTGGCGGCGGGAGTGGCGATGACGGCCAGATCGACGCGCTGGCCGATCGCCTGCAGACTGGCATAGCAGGGCTGGCCGCGCAGCACCTCGTGCTTGGGATTGATGGGATGCACGCTGCCGGTGAACCCGCCTTCGAGGAGGTTCTGGAACACGCGCGCACCGACCGAGTCGGGCCGCTCGCTGGCGCCGAACACGGCGACCGAGCGCGGGGCGAACAGGGGTTCGAGGTAGTGGGCGGTCATGGGGTGTCCTTGGGGATGGAAAATCTTTTTTTCCCGTTTCCCGGGCTCCGGCACTTCAGAAGCCGTGAAACAGGAAATCCAGCGCGGCGGTGACGGTGTTCTGGCTTTCACGCAGCGACGCCACCGGGTTCTTAAGTATACGCAGGGGCACCGCCGCCAGTTTGGGCGTTTCCAGCGTGCACTTTTCGCCGAGGATATCCAGGGCGGGGGACAGGTTTTCAGGAGTCTTCGACGCGGGCGCATCGTGCCGCCGGCGCAAGGGAATCACCACGCGGGTCGCAAGTCCGTCGAGCAGATCGCTTTGCACGTCCAGCAAATAGGGCGTTTCGGCTGCGTGCGGCCCCGTGTTCCGGTAGACATCGAAGCGCGCCATTTCAAAACATCCGCCATTGTTCCAGCGGCAAGCCTTCCGTTTCCACCCTACGATTGTATGCAGCGATGAACTCGGCGTTGTCTTCCCGCCAGCGGCGCTCGCGCTCGCGCCGCACCAGTTCGCGCAAATACTGGTCGCAAGCCTGGGAGATGTTGATGCCCAGAGACTTAGCTTCGTTCAGGACATCGACGGAAAGGGTGATGTTGGTGGCTTTTTTGGCTGCGGCGGCTGGTGGAGGCATGGTTATATCCCGGTCCCAGACTGTGAATATTTCATGCGCATCATAGGCCAACATGATTTGTGTTGCCAATGCCGCTGGGCGGGAACTCAGGAACTTTCCTGATACCATTTTCGTCCATGACAGCCGGGAAGCCGAAAAATGCGGAGCAATGGGGGCTGAAAAAGTGCTGTCTTGGCGCGCTGGCGCTGCTGGCATTCTTGGCGGTCGGGGCGCAAGCCGCGACGCCGGTCATGGCGCCGAAGAAGGACGCCTGGGAAAAATCCGTGGGCGGGCGCGAAGCGGCCCGGCACTTGCTGAAAGCGCGGCTAAGCGGCTGGCCGGCGCGCCTGGTGGTTCCGCGCGAGGAGTTGCCGCAAGGGGAGCGGGAATTCCTCGAACGATTGGCGCGCGATACCTGGCGCGGCCTCCGGGACCTGAGCGACGCGGGACACGGCCTGCCCCTGGATAACGTCGGCTTCGACGGCGGGCTGGAGGCTGCGGCCGCGCAAATCGGCGATTACACCAGCGTCACCAATGTCGGCGTGCATCTGGCGGCGGTCGTGGCGGCGTTCGAACTGGGTCTGGTCGACCGCGCCGAAGCCCAGCGCCTGACGAGCCTCACGCTGGATACGCTCGACCGGCTGGAAAGCTACCGGGGCTTTTTCTACAACTACTACGACACCACCTCGCTGGAGCGCACCAGCCACTTCATTTCCTTTGTGGATTCCGCCTGGCTGACCGCCGGACTGATGACGGCGCGCATGGCCTTCCCCGAACTCGCGCCGCGCTGCTCGAAATTCATCGACCGCAGCAACTACGCCTTCTTCTACGACAAGAAGTGGAAGCTGATGCGCCACGGCTATTACGTGGACAAAAAGCGCTTCGCCGACGCCCACTACGGCGTGCTGTACACGGAAGCCAGGCTGGGTTCGCTCATCGCCATCGGCAAGGGCGATGCGCCTCCCGAACACTGGTTCCGCATGATCCGCACCTTCCCCAAAAGAGACCGCTGGCAGGCCATGCCGCCGCAGAGCCGGCGGGTCAAGCGCGTCAACGGCTACAAGGTCACGGGTGGCCATTACCGCTGGAAAGACATCGACTTCGTGCCTTCCTGGGGCGGCAGCATGTTCGAGGCGCTGATGCCCGCCCTGTTGATCGACGAACAGGCGCACGCACCCCAAAGCCTGGGGGCGAACGACCAGGCCCATGCCACGGTGCAGCGGCGTTATGCAACGGAGGAACTGGGTTATCCGGTGTGGGGCATGTCGCCCAGCGCCACGCCGGGCAGCGTCCGCTATGCCGAATACGGCGTGCCCATCCTGGGGGCCAAAGGCTATCTCCCCGGCGTGGTCACGCCCCACGCGGCGGCGCTGGGACTGTTGGCCACCCCCCAGGAAGCCGCCGCCAACCTCCTGGAACTGGCGCGCCGTTACCCCCTCTATGGCGAGTACGGCCTGTACGACGCCGTGAATCCCATCAGCGGCGCGGTGGCGCGCAAATACCTGGTGCTCAACCAGAGCATGATCCTGATCGCCCTGGCCAATCATCTGAAGGATCACGCCGTGCAGCGCCGCTTTGCCGGCGACCCCATCATGCAGAAGGCGCTGCCGCTGATCGGGGTGGAGAATTTTTTCGATTGAGGCGGCAAACTTGCCGCGCTCCGTTCAGAACGTAAGCTTGCCGTACGCCGTCCCCAAGGGCCCGCCGTCGCGCAGATTCTTGTATGCCACTTGCGGATACCAGGCGCCGGAAGTTGAGGGCAGCGTGACGATCAGGTCGGCGCGCTGGCCGGGCGAGACGTCCAGGCTGGTGACGGTGCGCGGCGCGGGCAGGGCGCGGCCGTCCTCCGCGTGGACTGTGAACGGCTTGAGGTTGCCGGCTCCGTCCTTGATGCAGAAAGTTCCGTTGACCGAATGCATGCCGATCAGGCGGAAGGCCACTTTCTTGTTCTTGGCGGCGGCCAGGGTCGTGGTCGGGCTGGAGGTGGTCTTGCCTTCCTTGCCGCCGATGAGGAAGTACTTGGCGTTGTAGTCGGCGAATACCGTCGAGTCCATGGTGGCGGTGTGGTAGGCCGGGTCCACGGTGCTCAGCACGTACACCTGTTCGTAATCGTAAGCGGTGGCCGCGTTGGCGGTGATGCGCTTCATGAAGTTGCCGGAGGCGTCGCGGGGGCGCACGACGACGGCGCCGTACATGCCCATTTCCAGGTGCTTCACGGTGTGCACGTGGCAGTGGTAGGGATAGCTGCCCGCCTCCCTGGCCGCTGGCGACCAGGTGTATGTGTCGCCGTTGACCTTGTTGCCGTTGGTTTCCGGCGTGCCGTCCTCGCTGGTGATGACGTCCGCGCCGTGCAGGTGGATGGTGTGGCCGTTGTAAGGCGAGGCTTCCTGCGGCGTCATCATCCCGACGTTGAGGGTCAGGTTCAGGGTGTCGCCGGTGCCTATTTCGATCAGCGGGCCGGGCACCGTGGCGCTGCCCATGCCGCCGCCGCCCATCATGCCGCCACCTCCGCCGCCACAATCGCCGTAGCCCCAGAAGGCCACGGACTGGCCGCTGAGCGTCTTGCTGGCGGAGCTGACGCAGAAGGTCTTGTTGATGGTGGCGGAATGCGCCGGTGTAATGGCCAGGAAGGCCGCGCCGAGCAGGGCGAGGCGCCAGGTGTTCTGGTGTGCGGGTTTCATGTCTTGAGGTTTCGTCGAGTTTTACTGGGCCATAATCATGGTGGCAGCGCCGTTCAGGTAAACGCCGTTGGCGGTTTCCATCTGGGCGGTGTGGCTGTGCATGGGGTAGTCGCCGGGCTTGTCCAGGGTGTACAGCACGTCGGCGGTGGAGAAGGGCGGCACGCTGAGGGTGTCGCGCTCCTGGAAGGGTTCCGCCTGGCGCACGCCGTTCAGGGCGATGATCCGGAAGTGGTTGGCGTGGAAGTGCAGGGCGTGGGCGAACTGGCCGGCGTTGACGATGCGCACCAGGGCGGTCTGGCCCACGGAACCGTGCAGCATGGTGTTCATGTCCATCATGGCGTCGAAGCCGCCCATGCCGTTCATCAGAAAGTAGTTGGGCTTGTAGACCGACGTGTTCACCGTCTTGCCGCTGGCCGCCACGTCGTTCCAGCGCGGCTTGTCCATTTCCCC
>DATDOO010000339.1:0-6251 GCA_035293245.1 Methylococcaceae bacterium | reverse complement strand
GGGCCGGTTGCGCGCCAAGTGTCGTTGCGGCGCGAGCCGTACGTACCGCAACGCCTTTTTTGAACGTGGTGGGCGGATCGAGCAGCAGGGTGAACTCGCGCTGCATCCGCCCCTTCGGCCAACTGACCTCGACCAGGAAGTTCAGGAACGGTTCCCGGATGGCGTCCCGAGAGGAAATATTGATGGTGAATTGGCCGTCCGGCTTCGGGACCACCTCGAAGCTCAGACCGTGGAGAAAGTGCGCGAGATCGATACCCGCCCGGTGGAAAGCATCCGGTGAAGCCAGATTGACGCGAATTTCCGATACGGATTCGTCACCGGACACGATCAGCGGTACTTCCGCGCTCAAGTTCTGGTTCAGCGCGGACCTCAACTTGATTTCACCGATTCCCAGCGCCCCCGCGCTCATCGGGGTCAGCAGGCCCACTACCGCCAAGGTCTTGGAAAATTTACGCACCGCCGTTTACTCCATAAACAAGATTTCACCCCGATACGGCCCGGCCGTTGCGGGATAACAAACTTTTATTAGCTTAGCCTAGATATATTTTTTTACTAGCACTTCAGCGATCTGCACGCTGTTCAACGCCGCGCCCTTGCGTACATTGTCGGACACCACCCACAGATCCAGACCGCACGGATGGGAAATGTCCTCGCGGATGCGGCCGACGAAAACCGGGTCCTCACCCGCGGACTCGCAGACCGCGGTCGGATATTCGCCGGCCTCGTGTCCATCCACCACCACCACCCCGGGAGCCTTCTCCAGCAGCGCCCGCGCCCGATCCGCCGTAATCTTTTCACACGTTTCAATATGCACTGCTTCCGAGTGGCCGTAAAACACCGGAACGCGCACGGCGGTCGGGTTCACCCGGATGGAATCGTCTTCCAATATCTTGCGGGTTTCCCAGACCATTTTCATTTCTTCCTTGGTGTAGCCATTGTCCAGGAAGACGTCGATCTGCGGAATGACATTGAAGGCGATCTGCTTCGGATACACCTTGGCCACCGCCGGCTTGCCGTTGAGCAGACAGGCGGTCTGTGCGGCCAGTTCCTCGATGGCTTTCTTGCCGGTTCCGGAAACGGCCTGGTAGGTGCAGACGTTGATGCGCTCGATGCCCACCGCGTCGTAAATCGGCTTCAAGGCCACGACCATCTGGATCGTGGAACAATTGGGATTGGCGATGATACCGCGATTCGAGTAAAGAGCGATGGCCTCGGGATTCACTTCCGGCACCACCAGCGGAATATCGGCGTCGTAACGAAACTGCGATGTGTTGTCGATCACCACGCACCCGGCCTCGGCGGCGATGGGCGCCCACCTGGCGGACACGGACGCGCCGGCGGAAAACAGGCCGATCTGCGCCTGCGACCAGTCGAAGGTTTCCACGTCCAGCACGGTGAGGTGGGACCCGCGAAACTCCACTCGCTGCCCGGCGGAACGGCTGCTGGCCAGGGGATAAACATGCCCGACGGGAAAGCCGCGCTGTTCGAGGATGGCGAGCATGGTCTCGCCGACCGCGCCGGTCGCCCCAAGTACCGCGACGTTGTATGTCTTGCCCATGATTAAGCCGCCGCAGCCTTGAGGCGCGCGACGATGGCGTCGCCCATTTCCGCCGTGCCGACTTTCGTCGTGCCTTCCGAGTAAATGTCCGCGGTGCGCAAGCCCGCTTCCAGCGTCCCGACCACGGCATCCTCGATGCTCTGGGCATTGCCGGCATCGTCGAAGGTGTAACGCAGCAGCATGGCCACCGACAGGATGGTGGCGATGGGATTGGCGACGTGCTTGCCCGCGATGTCCGGCGCCGAGCCATGGATGGGCTCGTACATGCCCTTGTTGTTCTTGTCCAGCGAAGCCGAGGGCAGCATGCCGATGGAACCGGTGAGCATGGCGGCGCAGTCGGACAGAATGTCGCCGAACAGGTTGTCGGTGAGCATCACGTCGAACTGCTTCGGGTTGCGCACCAGTTGCATGGCGGCGTTGTCCACGTACATGTGGGAAAGCTCCACGTCCGGGTAGTCGCGCCCCGTCTCGATCACCACCTGCCGCCACAGTTCGGTGCATTCCAGCACATTGGCCTTGTCGATGGAGCACAGTCGCTTGCCGCGTTTCATGGCGGCGTCGAAGGCGACGCGGGCGATGCGGCGGATTTCCGATTCGCTGTACACCAGGGTATTGAAGCCTTCCCGCTCGCCCTGGTCGTTGCTGCGCACCCCGCGCGGCTTGCCGAAATAAATGCCGCCGTTCAGCTCGCGGATGATGAGCAAATCCAGGCCGGACACCACCTCGGGCTTCAGGGTGGAAGCCGCCACCAGTTGCGGATAGAGGATGGCGGGACGCAGATTGGCGAACAGTTCCAGTTCCGAACGCAAACCCAGCAGGCCCCGCTCCGGACGCACGGCATAATCCAGCGGCTCCCACTTGGGACCGCCGACCGCGCCCAGCAACACCGCGTCGGCCTGCCGGCAGAGCTGCAGGGTTTCCGCCGGAAACGGCGTGCCGGTAGCGTCGTAGGCCGCGCCGCCGATCAGGGCGGTTTCGGTTTCCACGGCCAGGCCGAAATCGGTGCGCAAGCAGTCCAGCACTTTCAGCGCCTCGGCGACGATTTCCGGGCCGATGCCATCGCCCGGTAAAACTGCAACCTTCAGACTCATGATGTCGTTATCTTTGATAATGTCTATTAAAAGATTGTAGGGTGAGTTAGACGCGCACCGGCATAAACGTCAAATCTTGCGCGGACTCGGAAGCGCGTCGTAACCCACCATTCGGCCCCGATTGCTCCGGCAAGGCCGAATGGTGGGTTACGGTGCGCAGGAAAGCTGTAGATAACCTGCAAGGCCATCCCATTGCGCACCTAACCCACCCTACACTTTATTGGGAGTGGAGAACAGCCACGGCGCTTCCTGCCGATGCCGCGCTTCGTAGGCGCGGATTTCGTCCGCGTGCAGCAAGGTCAGACCGATGTCGTCCAGGCCGTTCAGCAGCCGGTGCTTGCGTTCCGCATCGACCTGGAAATGCAAAACCGTGCCGCCCGGCGTGGTGACGGTCTGCGCCGGCAGGTCGACGACCAGTTCATAGCCCGGCCCCACTTCGGCGAACAGCCGGTCCACTTCCGCCGTCGTCAATACCACCGGCAGGATGCCGTTCTTGAAGCAGTTGTTGAAGAAAATGTCGGCGAAGCTGGGCGCGATAATGGCGCGGAACCCGTAGTCGGCCAGAGCCCAGGGCGCGTGCTCCCTGGAGGAGCCGCAGCCGAAATTCTCCCGCGTGAGGAGAATTTTTGCTTCCACGTATTCGGGCTGGTTCAGCACGAAATCCGGGTTGCGCGGACGGTTCGTGCAATCCTTGCCCACCTCCCCGTAATCGCGATAGCGCCATTCGTCGAACAGATAAGGGCCGAAGCCGCTGCGGCGGATCGACTTGAGAAACTGCTTGGGAATGATGGCGTCGGTATCGACGTTGGCGCGGTCAAGGGGCGCGACGCGGGCCTGGAGACGGACAAACGGTTGCATGGGCTACCTATCGGGTGGATTTTTGAATGGCTTCGCCGGTCTTTTCGATGTCCCGCCCCACGCCGGCGAGGGTATTGCACCCGCACAACCAGGCGGTGACGAGTACAAGAAAGAATGTGCGTTTGACATTCATGGGTTCAGCTCCCGTACGTCGACGAAATGCCCGGCGATGGCGGCCGCGGCGGCCATTTCCGGACTGACCAGATGGGTGCGGCCTCCCGGCCCCTGCCTTCCTTCGAAATTGCGGTTGGAGGTGGACGCGCAGCGCTCGCCCGGCTCCAGACGGTCGGCATTCATGGCCAGGCACATGGAGCAGCCCGGATCGCGCCACTCGAAACCGGCGTCCACGAAAATCCTGTCCAGCCCTTCGCGCTCCGCCTGCTCCTTGACCAGGCCGGAACCGGGCACCACCAGCGCCAGCTTCAGGCTGGCGGCAACTGTATGCCCCCGCACGATGCCGGCGGCGGCGCGCAGGTCTTCGATGCGCGAATTGGTGCAGGAACCGATGAACACCTTGTCCAGCGCAATGGCCGTAATGGGGGTTCCCGCTTGCAGGCCCATGTAATCCAGCGCGCGCTTCATGCCTTCCCGCTTCACCGGATCGGACTCTTTGGCCGGATCGGGCACCGCGGCGTCCACCGGCACGACCATTTCCGGCGAGGTGCCCCAGGTGACCTGCGGCTTGATCTCCGCGGCGTCCAGTTCGACGACCCGGTCGAAAGCGGCGTCGGCGTCGCTGTGCAGCTCGCTCCAGGCCACGACGGCCCTATTCCAGTCCTCGCCTCGCGGCGCATAGGGACGGCCTTTCACGTACGCGGCGGTCGTCTCGTCCGCCGCCACCAGTCCGGCGCGCGCGCCGGCCTCGATAGCCATGTTGCACAAGGTCATGCGCCCTTCCATGGACAGGGCACGAATCGCGGAACCGGCGAATTCGATGGTGTGGCCCGTCCCGCCCGCCGTGCCGATGCGGCCGATCACGGCCAGGGCGATGTCCTTGGCGGTCACGCCGAGACCCAGCGCGCCTTCCACCTTGACCAGCATGTTGCGGGACTTGTTTTGCGCCAGGCACTGGGTGGCCAGCACGTGCTCCACTTCCGAGGTGCCGATGCCGAACGCCAGCGCGCCGAAGGCGCCGTGTGTGGCGGTGTGGGAGTCGCCGCAGACGATGGTCATGCCCGGCAGCACCGCACCCTGCTCCGGCCCGATGACGTGGACGATGCCCTGGCGCGGGTCGTCCATACGGAACTCGGTGATGCCGAACTCGGCGCAATTGGCCTCCAAAGTTTCCACTTGCAGGCGCGATACCGGGTCGGCGATGCCCTCCCCGCGTCCGGCGGTCGGCACGTTGTGGTCGGCCACCGCCAGACTGGCGGACACGCGCCAGGGTTTGCGCCCGGCCAGGCGTAAGCCCTCGAAGGCTTGCGGCGAGGTGACTTCGTGCAGCAACTGGCGGTCAATGTACAACAGGGCGGAGCCGTCCGACTCCGTGCGCACCACGTGCGCGTCCCAAAGTTTGTCGTAAAGGGTTCTTGGCATATTCTCAATCGGGAATGAACCGTAAGCCGGCTCGCAACAAGGGAATGACTGCAATTCTACTGACCACGAGGCCCGTGCCTCAATCCATGCCGGTCATTCGAGGGCGGTGAAAATCCGCTCGCGGATCTCCTCGACCGTCCCCAAGCCCGGCAGGCTGGCGAAACGGGTTTTCCCCTCCTCCGCCGCTTTGCGGTAATACGCCACCAGCGGCTTGGTCTGTTCGTGGTAAACCGCCAGACGCTTGCGCACCGTCGCCTCCTGGTCGTCGTCGCGCTGGATCAGGGGCTCGCCGGTTTCGTCGTCCTTGTCCGCGACCTTGGGCGGGTTGAACAGCACGTGGTAGGTGCGCCCGGAAGCCGGATGCACGCGCCGGCCACTCATGCGGCGGACGATTTCCTCATCCTCCACCACGATCTCCACCACCCAGTCCAACCGGACGCCCAGTTCCGCCAGACCGTCGGCCTGGGCGAGGGTACGGGGAAAACCGTCGAGCAAAAAGCCGCTGGCGCAGTCTTCCTGGGCAATGCGCTCGCGGATCAGCCCCAGAATGATGCCATCCGACACCAGGCCGCCGGAGTCCATGATCTTCTTCGCCTCCAAACCCAGCGGCGTCCCGGCGCGCACGGCGGCGCGCAGCATGTCGCCGGTGGAAATCTGCGGGATGCGGTATTTCCCGGTGATGAACTGGGCCTGGGTACCCTTGCCGGAACCCGGGCTGCCGAGCAGCATGATGCGCATGAATGAGTGCCTCTCCAAGCAACAATTGGGGGGATTATTTTAATTTGTGCGCAAATTGTGTCACAAATAGACGCGCTTTCCGCAACGAACAGCCATTTTCGCTTCTGATCATGAAAAAACTCCTGTTCCAACTGGACACCGATCCGCATCCCTCCGTATTCGACACCGTGGTGGCCTACGACGGCGGGGCGGATCACGTCATCGGGCACGGCGCCGTGTCCCCGGAGAATGTGACGCCGCTGGTCGAAGGGGCGATTTTCACTCGCGCCCCCAAGGACAAGAAAAATACTGCCTTGTTCATCGGCGGCAGCGATCTCGCCGCTGGCCAGGAACTGCTCCGCGCAGTGCGCAAGAAGTTTTTCGCCGATTTCCGCGTTTCCGTGATGCTGGACAGCAACGGCAGCAATACCACCGCCGCCGCCGGCGTCGCCCGGCTCGCCGGCAGCGGCGCCATCGCCGGCAAGAAAACC
>DATDOO010000338.1:0-4744 GCA_035293245.1 Methylococcaceae bacterium | reverse complement strand
CTACATCCACGAACGCGGCTGGGTGCCGGCCACCAGCGGCAACTTCTCGGCGCGCCTGTCCGACGGCAGCATCGCCATCACCGTTTCCGGCCGCCACAAGGGCCGCCTGAACCGCGGCGACATCCTGCGCAGCGATGCGGAGGGACACTCCCTCGACGGGCGCAAGCCTTCCGCCGAGACCCAACTGCACGTCGCTTTGTACCGCCGCTTTCCCAATGTGAGCTCCGTCTTGCATCCCCACTCGCCGGGGGCGATCCTGGTGTCGCGGTTGTTCAAGGACGCCCTGGTGCTGGAGAATCACGAACTGCTCAAAGCCCTGAACGGCATCCGCAGCCACGAAGCCCAAATCCGCGTGCCCATCTTCGCCAACGACCAGCTCATCCCCCGCCTGGCGACGGTGGTGGATGGCTACCTCGACCGCGAGCCGGACACCCATGCCTATATCATCGCCGGGCACGGCTTCTACACGTGGGGAAACTCGGTGAACGACGCCTTGCGCCACGTGGAAGCGCTGGAATTTCTGTTCGATCTCGAAATCCGTTTGCACGGAGCGAAAAAACCATGAGCGTGCTGACCATCCATTCCGACACCCAACCGCAAACCGCGGAAGCGAAGTTCACCGCCTTCCCCGCCATCGCCGCCGAACTCGCCGCCATCGGCGTGCGCTTCGAGCGTTGGCAGGCCGACGCGCCCCTGGCGGCGGACGCCGGCCAGGAAGAGGTGCTGGCCGCTTACCGGGAGCCGGTGGAAAAATTGAACAAGGAATACGGCTTCCGCTCGGTGGACGTGGTCGCCCTCGGTCCCGACCATCCCGACAGAGCGGCCCTGCGCGGCAAATTCCTTTCCGAGCACACCCACGCCGACTTCGAGGCGCGCTTTTTCGTCGCCGGCCGGGGACTGTTCTACCTGCACCCCAACGACAAGGTCTACGCCCTGCTGTGCGAGGCGGGCGATCTCATCAGCGTCCCGGCGGGCGTGAAGCACTGGTTCGACATGGGCGAGAATCCCGACTTCAAGTGCGTCCGCTTTTTCACCGCCCCGGAAGGCTGGGTGGCGGAATTCACCGGCAGCGGCGTTTCCGCCGGCTTCGCCACCTTCGAGCGCTTCGTCGCGGAGCAGGCATGATCGAAGCCATCGTCACCGACATTGAAGGCACCACTTCGTCCCTGTCTTTCGTCAAGGACGAACTGTTTCCCTATGCGCGGAACAAGCTGGCGGAGTTCGTGCGCGCCCGGCGCAGCGACCCGGACGTGGTGCGCATCCTGGAAGAAACCTCTCATCAAGCCGGCGAGGAACTGGACGAGGACAGCGCCATCGCCCTCCTGGTCCGCTGGAGCGACGAAGACCGCAAATACACCCCGCTCAAGGCCCTGCAAGGACTGATCTGGGAAGCGGGCTACCACGAAGGCGCGTTGCGCGGCCACATATATGAAGACGCAGCGCGCAAGCTGCGCGTCTGGCACGAGAGGGGCCTGCGTTTGTATGTCTATTCCTCCGGCTCGGTGCACGCGCAGAAGCTGCTGTTCCGCCACACGGCGTACGGCGACCTGACACCGCTGTTTTCCGGCTACTTCGACACCCGCAGCGGCGCCAAGCAGGAAAGCGAATCCTACCGCCGCATCGCTGGTGCAATCGACCTGCCGCCGGAAAACATCCTGTTCCTGTCCGACATCCTGGCCGAACTGGATGCCGCCCGCGCCGCCGGCCTGGCCACTTGCTGGCTGACACGCGAAGGGGAACCGGCGTTGCAGACCGGCCACCCGACCGTTCTGTCCTTCGACGCCATACGCGTGAACGACTGCTGAACGGCGGCGCTTCCACGACGATCGCCGCGCAAAAACCGCCCCATTTCCTTGGAGTTTGCTTATAATTCACGCCTTACTGCCGGGGTGGCGAAACTGGTAGACGCGCCAGACTCAAAATCTGGTGGGGTAACACCCGTGCCGGTTCGACTCCGGCCCTCGGTACCAATCAAGATTCGGGAACACCCGATCACATCCTGAAACCCGCGTCCCTAAGGTATGCGGGTTTTTTGTTGCCTGCGCCAACCGGTCCGGTGAAACCGGACGGCATCATTCGCTCTGGTACGCGTCGACGACCTGAGCGACATCGTCCACCGCTTCCAGCCGGACCGGGAAGCCCCACAGCCGGCGCACGTGCTTGAGCATTTCCTCGGTACTGTCCCCCAACGGCCGACGGTCGTGCTGGTAGTGGCGCAGGGTCAGGGAGCGGTCGCCGCGGGTGTCTACCCGGTACACCTGGATAGTGGGCTCCAGGTTGCCCAGGTTGTACTGTTCCGACAGCGTATGGCGCAGGTTGCGGTAGCCTTCCTCGTCGTGGATGTGGGTGATTTCCAGTTCCTCTTCCTCGTCATCGTCCAGCACGCTGAACAGCTTGAAATCCCGCATCACCTTGGGCGAAAGGTACTGGGCGATAAAACTCTCGTCCTTGAAATTGCGCATGGCGAAATCCAGGGTCTTGATCCAGTCGCTGCCGGCCAGCTCCGGGAACCAGCGGCGGTCCTCGTCGGTCGGCTTTTCGCAGATGCGGCGGATGTCGCTCATCATGGCAAACCCCAGGGCATAGGGGTTGATACCCGCGTAATGCTTGCTGGAGAAGGGCGGCTGATAGGTCACGTTGGTATGAGACTGCAGGAACTCGAGCATGAAGCCTTCCGTTACCAGGCCCTCGTCGTACAGACGGTTGAGGAGGGTGTAGTGCCAGAAGGTGGCCCAGCCTTCGTTCATCACCTTGGTCTGGCGCTGGGGATACAGGTACTGGGCGATCTTGCGCACGATGCGGATCACTTCGCGCTGCCAGGACTCCAGCAGCGGCGCGTGCTTCTCGAAGAAATACAGCAGATTCTCTTCGGGTTCCGGCGGAAAGTTGCCGGCGTCTCCTCCGGCTGCCTGGCCTTTTTTCGGCACCGTGCGTCGCCACAGGTCGTTGACTTGGGATTGCAGATAGGCTTCCCGCTCCTTCTGCCGGAGCTTTTCCTCGGCCAGGGACAGCGGCGGCGCGCGGCGGTAACGGTCGACGCCATAGTTCATCAACGCATGGCAGGAATCCAGCAGTTCCTCCACCGCCGCAACCCCGTGGCGCTCTTCGCACTCGGCGAGGTAATTGCGTGCGAACAGCAGGTAATCGACGATGGCGTCGGCGCTGGTCCAGGTCTTGAACAGGTAATTGTTCTTGAAGAAGGAATTGTGGCCATAGCAGGCGTGGGCGATCACCAGGGCTTGCATGGCCATGCTGTTCTCTTCCATGAGATAGGCGATGCAGGGATTGGAATTGATGACCAGTTCATAGGCCAGCCCCATGTGGCCGCGCCGGTACTTTTGCTCCACCGACAGGAACTGCTTGCCGAACGACCAGTGCGGGTAGAACACCGGCATGCCGGTGCTGGAGTAGCAATCCATCATCTGTTCCGAGGTGATGACCTCGATCTGGTTGGGGTAAGTGTCCAGGCCGAAGTCGGACGCGATGCGGCGAATTTCCCCGTCGTAGATTTGCAGGAGTTCGAAAGTCCAGTCGGAACCTTCCGAAAGCGGTTGGCGGGTCATGCGGGCTGCTTCTTGAAAAGCTCGCGGAACACCGGATAAATGTCCGCGGCGCCGGCGATGGCCTGCAAAGCGAAATTACTCCACTGCTCGGCGACCTTCTCGTATTCCAGCCACAGGCTCTGGACTTCGCGGCTGTTGATCTCGATATAGGCGTAATACTGCACGCGGGGCAGGATGTCCTCCAGCAACAGCCGGCGGCAGTGGGGCGAATCCTCGGGATAGTTGTCGCCGTCGGAGGCTTGGGCGCCGTAGATGTTCCATTCACGGGAGGAATAGCGCTCGCGGATGATGTCCCGCATGAGTTCCAGCGCGCTGGACACCACGGTGCCGCCGCTTTCGCGGGAATAGAAGAATTCCTCTTCGTCCACTTCCGTGGCCACGATGTGGTGGCGGATGAACACCACGTCGGTCTTCTCGTAGCTGCGGGTCAGGAACAGGTAGAGCAGCAGGAAAAAGCGCTTGGCGAGATTTTTCCGGGTCTCGTCCATGGAACCCGACACGTCCATCAGGCAAAACATCACCGCGCGCGTGCTCGGCTTGGGCACCTGGATACGGTTGCGGAACCTGAGATCGAAGGTGTCGATGAACGGCACCGCCGCGATTTTTTGCTCCAGGCCGGCGATCTCTTCCTTCAAGGCTTCGATCCGCGCTGGGTCCGGAGATTCGGCGCGCAGCAGTTCCACCAACTCCTTCTCCAACTCGCGTTTGCGGTCGCTGGACGGCGCTCTCAGGGCGGTGCGCCGGGCGAGGGCTTCACGCATGGAGCGCACCACATGCAGGTTGGACGGCGAACCGTCGCTGCTGAACCCGGCCGGCTGGCTCCGCTGGGCGGCGTCCTGGGCGAGCTGCTGCTTTACCAGGTTGGGCAATTCCAGGTCTTCGAACAGGAATTCCAGGAACTCGTCCCGCGACAGTTCGAAGACGAAATCGTCCATCCCCTCCCCGGAATCGCTGGCCTGGCTGCCGCCAGCGCCCGCATCCTCTTCCGGCCGCGGGACCTTGTCGCCGGCGACGAACTCCCGGTTGCCGGGCTGGACGACTTCGCGGCGGCCGCCCGGTCCGTGGCGGAAGGCGGGTTCGGTAATGTCCTTGGCGGGAATTTGAATGTGGTCGCCGCGGTCGATGTCCGTCACCGAGCGCTTGCTCACCGCGTCCGCCACCGCCTTGCGAATCTGGCGGCG
>DATDOO010000337.1:0-22511 GCA_035293245.1 Methylococcaceae bacterium | reverse complement strand
GTTCCGCCGAGATTGCCGGCGTGCTCAATATCTCGACCGCCACCGCCGAAGTTCATCGCCGCAACATCAAACGCAAGCTCGACATCAAATCCATCGCCGAACTGATTCGTTACGCCATCCGTGAAGGGATGATCTCCGCCTGAATCTGTTTTTCGGCCATACGGCCATACCCATTTCCGGGTAATCGTTTTACTTACTCCCCCCAATTGTTCCTTGCGGATTTCCCGCTAGCATTGGGTTCATGGCCCAATACCCACACAACTTCTCAACTTTGCCTCGCGGGGACTTGATTGCCCTCGATTGGCCGTATGCGCCGGAAACAAATCCCGGCCGAAGCCATCACGGGAAAAATCGCGTCGAAGCCACGGACGTGGAAGCGGTCCTGCGCGAGGACGATTTCATCGTCTCCAAGACCGACCTGAAAGGCCGCATCACGTACTGCAACCGCATATTCGTCGAATACTCGGGATACAGCGAAGAAGAGTTGCTGGGCAGCCCCCACAACATTATCCGCCACCCCGACATGCCCAAGGCCGTCTTCAAGCTGATGTGGGAGCAGATCGCGGCGGGCAACGAGTTTCTCGGTTACGTCAAGAACATGGCGAAAAACGGGTCGTTCTACTGGACCTTCGCCAATGTGACGCCCAGCCTGGACAAGGACAAAAATCCGCTGGGCTATTTTTCCGTCCGGCGCAAACCGGACCGGCAAAAAATCGCGCTGGTCGAGCCGATTTACCGGCGCATGCTTGCGGAAGAAGCCGGCGGCAACGGCCGAGCTGCCCTGGCCAAGTCCGCCGGAATTCTCACCGAGGCACAGGGAGGCTTGGACTACCGTGAATTCATTCTCAGCCTTTAGCCCGACATTCACCGTCGCGGCCCTCACCGGGCTGTTGCTGCTGAGCCTGGGCTTTTCCCTGACCAGCCGCGAATTTCCGGCGCTGGCGCTCATCCCCGTCCTCGGCGCCGCGCTGTTGAACTGGCAATTCTTCCGCTCCCTGAAGCGGGAAAATCGCGTGCGGCGTTCCATCGACGAAATGACCCAGGAGATCATTGCCGGGCGGCTGGAATACCGCATTACCCACATTCCGCCCAAAGCCAGCCTCGCCGAGACCGCTTGGCGGCTGAACGAGACCATGGATCAGATCGAGACGTTCATGCGCGAGGTCGCCACCGTGTTCGAGTGCAGCGAGCGCCGCCGGTATTACCGCAAGACGCTCCCCACCGGTTTGCACGGCCTGTTCGCCTCCACGCTGCGCAATATCGACGCAACCCAGGATTTCATGCGCAAAAGCTATCAGGACGAAATCAAGGCGTCCCTGTTTGCCACCCTGGGCCAAATGAAAGCGAAAAACCTGCTGGCACACCTGCACAGAACCCAGGCGGACCTGAATTCGATCAACGGGCAGATGAATTCCGTGGACGAATTCGCGAAACGCTCCGCGGACATCGCCGTGCAAAGCAAAAGCTCGGTCGATACGGTATTGCAAGACCTGAACCAGCTGCTCGCCATGATCGGCGCCCTGCGCGAAACCTCCGGCGAAATCGGCGTCAGCAGCAAAGCCATTGCCGAGGTGACGACGCTGATCGCCAACATTGCCGACCAGACCAATTTGCTGGCCCTCAACGCCGCCATCGAAGCGGCCCGTGCCGGCGACTACGGGCGCGGCTTCGCGGTGGTGGCCGACGAGGTTAGGAAACTGGCCGAAACCACCAAATCGGCCACGGAACGGATCGGCGAGACGATCCGGCGTTTCAGCCGGGTCACTCACACGCTGGCCGAGGAGACCGAGCGGATGGTCGGCGTGGCGGATTCGTCCAGAACGGCCATATCCCGGTTTGCCGACAGCATCGGCCAGGTCGAGCAAAGCTCGATCGAGACTTACCAGACCATCAATTTCGCGCAAATGGTCAGTTACACCTCGACGGCCAAGCTGGACCTGATGATCTTCCTGCAAAACGCCTACCGCGCCATGGAAACCGGCCCGGATTCGCAGGAAGCCAGGATGGTCTCGGTCGATACCCATAGCTGCCGCTTCGGCCAATGGCTGCACGCTTCCGGCCAGCAGCATTACGGCCATTTGCCGTCCTACTCCGATTTGCACGACCCCCACGAACAAACGCACCGGCATGTATCCGAGGTGCTCGAATTGCTCAGGAAAAGCTGGAATTACGATCCTTCCGCCCATCGGCGGATTCTGGAGGCTTTCGGCGCGGCGGAGAAGCATTGCGACGACATGATCGCTGTCATCGACAACCTCGTCGCGGAAAAACAGCGCTACGAATCCTTCACCCAGGCGTCGTCGGAAGTGACGCTGTTTTAGGCGGCCATGGCCTTAAACCCGACGCATGAAACCGAAAAATGAAACTGAAAACGAAACCCCGCGAATCGGCGCGTTGCGCCGAAGTTCAGTCCCTGGAGGGCATGAAGGACCGGTTGAGATGGAGCGAACGTCGTGAGCGTCTGCGCTCCGCCGTTTTGGACCTGCTGGCCAAAGAGACGCCGCTGCATGAGATACTCGCGGTAATCTCGGAGCGCCTGGAGCGATATTTTCCCGATCTGCTCTGCTCCGTCGTCCTGATGGGCAAGTCAGGCAAGCCCCTGAAACCGCTGGCCGCAAAAAATCCCCTGAGTCTCCACATCATGGCCTCCGACATCGCGGAGATCGGCGTGGGCGTGCCCTCCATGAGGAAGGCGAAGCCGACGAATCGCGGCAAGCGCATGGAAGAACAGGACATCGTCCTGCCTCACGATTGCTGCAGGAATTGCCTTAAATTGGCCTACGATTCCGGCCCGGGATTCTGTCAGAGCGAGCCGCTACCTGCGTCCAGCGGCGAAATTCTCGGTGTATTTCTCATCTACCGGAAACAAAATTGGGCCGAACCGGAAAACCACCAGAATGAACTTATCCGGCTGGCAATAGAGCTGGCGCGCATCGCCATCGAGCACTGGCACGTGCAGGCCAAATTGCAATTGGCGTCCCTGGTTTACCGCGCCATCGGCGAGGCGGTCATGGTGGCGGATGCGGACAACCGCATCATCGCCATCAATCCGGTATTCACGCGGCTCACGGGCTACACGGAGCAGGAGGCGATCGGCCAAACCACCAAGCTGTTGAAATCGGGCCGGAACAGCCGGGAGTTTTACCAAGGGATGTGGCATTCGCTGAACACCGCTGGCCAATGGCAGGGAGAAATCTGGAACCGGCGCAAGAACGGCGACGAATATCCCGAATGGTTGTCCATCAGCACCATCTACGCCGAGAACGGCGGCGTGCTGGGCCACGTCGCCATGTTTTCCGACATCACCGATCAAAAGCGGGCCGAAGACATCGTCTGGCGCCAGGCGAACTTCGACCCGCTTACCCAGCTACCCAATCGCCGCCTGTTTTACGACCGGCTGGAACAGGAAATCAAGAAAGCCCATCGCGGCAATGTCAGTTTCGCGGTGCTGTTCATCGATCTCGATCGTTTCAAGGAAGTCAACGACACCCTCGGCCACGACATGGGCGATAAGCTGCTGGCGGAGGCCGGTCGCCGCATCGTGGCCTGTGTGCGCGACTCGGACACGGTGGCCCGTCTGGGCGGCGACGAATTCATCCTGATTCTAAACGATGTGGCCGAGGCGCAACGTGTCCAGCGCGTGGCCGAAGCCGTCATCCAGACCTTGAGCGATCCTTTCCAGTTGGACGATGAAACCGTTTACGTATCGGCCAGCATGGGCATCACTTTCTACCCGGAGGACGCCACCAACGTCGAAGGCCTGCTGAAAAACGCCGACCAAGCCATGTATGTCGCCAAGAGCGAGGGCCGTAACCGCTTCAGCCGTTTTACCAATGGCTTGCAGGAAAAAGCCGTGGCCCGGCAGCAGTTGGTGAAGGACCTGCGCGTCGCATTGGAAACCGGCCAATTCAGCGTGCATTTTCAGCCGATCATGGAATTTGCATCGGGGCGCATCGCCAAGGCAGAAGCCTTGCTGCGCTGGCGGCATCCGCTGCGTGGCATGGTCAGTCCGGCGGAGTTCATTCCCCTTGCAGAGGAAACGGGCCTGATCAACCCGATCGGCAACTGGGTGTTGCAGGAAGCGGTGCGCTGGCTGAAACAGTGGATCGACCTGTGCCCGAAAGACTTCAAGATCAGCGTCAACAAATCGCCGGTGCAATTTCTGGCCGATGGAAACCACCATGAAACCTGGTGCGAGAATCTGGAAAAACTTGATATTCCAGGCCAAAACCTCATCGTCGAAATTACCGAGGGCCTGCTGCTGAATGCGGATTCGGCAGTCATGGACAAACTGCTCAAGTTCCGGGATGCCGGCATCCAGGTGGCGATCGACGACTTTGGCACCGGCTATTCGTCGCTCTCCTATCTCAAAAAACTGCACATCGATTATTTGAAGATCGATCAGTCCTTCGTCCGCCACCTCGAAACCGACCCCGCCAATAGGGCCTTGTCGGAAGCTATCATCGTGATGGCGCACAAGCTGGGGCTGAAAGTGATCGCAGAGGGGGTGGAAACGCCGGAACAACGGGACTTGCTGAGCGCCGCCGGTTGCGATTTCGGCCAAGGGTATTTGTTCGCGAAACCCATGCCTGGCGAACAGTTCGAAGCCCTGCTCAGCAATCCCTCGCTTCTTCCCTGATCCGGCCCGACCACCAATGCCATTAGCGTAAAAGCCCGTGGAGAAGGGCAGAGGCATTGTCGGCTTGCCATCCCCTTGTAACCAGCCGACAATCCAACTTACTTTTCGTCTTACATTCAAGGAGGCCAGCCATGTCCATTGCAACCATCACGCTGTCCAGCAAGGGGCAAATCGTCATTCCCAAGGAAATTCGCGACGAACTGCATTGGAAGGCCGGCGCCGAGCTTGAACTGATTTCCACACCCACAGGACTCACGCTGCGCGCCAAAACGCCGAGCGGCAAACTCAACCTGGCCGACTTGCGCGGCATATTGAAGTACGACGGCCCTCCCATTTCCACCGAAGAGCTTTGCAAACCGGTCGAGCTTACCGACGAGGAATGTCGGGAATACCGGAAATGATCGCGCTGGATACCAATCTCTTGATTCGTTTGATGGTCGATGACAATCCTGCACAAAGCGACATTGCGGAACGGTTGGTGCGCGACAACCGGGTTTTCGTCAGCAAAACCGTGCTGCTGGAATCGGAATGGGTCTTGCGGCACAGTTACCGCTTTGATCGTCAACGCATTGCCTGGTTTTTCCGGCAGATATTCGAGCCATGGAACACCGTGATCGAGAATCCCGAACAAATTGCCAAGGCCATCGACTGGTATGAGGCCGGCAGTGACTTCGCCGATGCCTTGCACCTGGCAAGCAGCGCAACTGCGACGCTGCATACGTTGGACCGCAAATTCTGCAAAGCCGCACGGGAAGCCGGGATTGCGCCGGAGGTAAGCGTTTGGGAGGTTTGAAACCGGGCTGGAAGAGTTGGCGCTTCGATCGAATCGCCGTCAACGTCAATGCCCGCTTCGACAGCCCGTCCGAGTCCGACAGGGAGCATTCCGTTCGATAACGCCTCTTTAATTCTGGCTCAACCGTGATTCCCACTCCCTACGCCGAAATCGACCGCGACGCCCTGCGCCATAATTTCCGCGAAGCCAAGCGGCGTGCCGGCGACGCGCGCGTCATGGCGGTCATCAAGGCCAACGGCTACGGCCACGGCGCGTTGCGGGTGGCGCGGGCGCTCGCCGAAGCCGACGCTTTCGCGGTGGCGCGGGTGGACGAGGGCATCGCCTTGCGCGAGGCGGGCATCACCCAGCGCATCGCCGTGCTGCAAGGCTTCTGCCGGACCGAGGAATTGCAACTGCACGCGCGCTATCGGCTGGAACCGGTGGTGCATTCGCTGTTGCAGGTGGAGTTGCTGGAAGGCAGTCCGATCAAGGATTTGAATATCTGGCTCAAGCTGGACAGCGGCATGCACCGCCTGGGGCTGGAACCGGAGGAGTTCCGCGACGCGGCGCGCCGCTTGCGTGCCTGCCCGGCGGTGCGCCAGCCTTTCCAGGTGCTTTCCCACCTCGCCTGCGCCGACGATCTGGCCCACACCGCCACGCCGCGCCAGATGGAGCTGTTCCGCGACAGCGCAGCTTCCCTTGACAGCGCGCGCAGCCTGGCCAACTCCGCCGGCCTCCTGGGCTGGAGCGACTCCATCCAGGACTGGGTGCGCCCCGGGATCATGCTGTACGGTGTCTCGCCCTTCGCCGAGAAAAGCGGCGCGGAACTGGGGCTGCAGCCCGTCATGACGCTGAGGACGCGCCTGATCGCCGTCAAGAATCTCCGCCCCGGCGACGCGGTCGGTTACGGCGGCGATTGGGTATGCCACCGCCCCACCCGGCTCGGCGTCGCCGCCATCGGCTACGGCGACGGCTACCCGCGCCACGCCGGCAGCGGCACCCCCGTGCTGGTGAACGGCTGGCGCGCACCCGTGGCCGGGCGGGTGTCCATGGACATGATCAGCGTGGACCTGACCGATCTCCCGCCTTGCGCGCCGGGCGACCCGGTGACGCTGTGGGGCGAGGGTTTGCCGGTGGAAACCGTCGCCCGTTGCGCCGCTACGATCCCCTATGAACTTCTGTGCGGCGTCACCCAGAGGGTACGGATGATCGAGAAGAATCGTCCGGCCGGGTAACCGGCACCGCCGAAATCAGCGTAAGGTAAGGGAGTATTACCCTTGGACGCACCCATGAATCTCGATGTGCGGACGCTGTTTTTCATGTGCGTCCTACTGTCATTGATGCTCGCCGGCCTGCTGGCGCTGGCCGGGCGGCAGGTGGAGGGCATCCGTGGCGTGCGCGAATGGGCCGCCGGAAATCTGCTCGTAGGCTTGGGGCTGGCCTTCGGACTCAGGCTTCCCATTCCCGACCACTGGGCCCTGGTGTTCGGCTCCACCCTGGTCCTCTTCGGCGAGGGGCTGCTGTATGTGGGAATACGCGCCTTCCAGGACAAGCCGGCCGATCGGCGTACCCCCTGGGCGCTGGCCGCCGCCGCACTCCTCCAGAACCTGCTGTTCGCCGTAGTCATGCCCCACCCGGCCGCACGGATCGCCCTCAATTCTTTGCTCACCCTGCTTATCAACGCCCTGTGCGCGAAAGCCTTGCTGACGCGTGACGGCTCCCCACGCGACATCGCCGCGCTGTTCACCGGCACTGTGTTCGCGCTGTTCGCCGCCGGCATGGCGGCACGCACCCTGTTGGCGGTGTTCGGGCCGCTGGATGCGGTGGCGCTGTACTCCGGATCGATGGGCAGTTCCGCCACCTTCGTCTTTGTCGGCCTGACTCAATTGTGCACCGCCTTCGGCTTCGTGCTGATGCTGCATTCCCGCATGGCGGAAACGCTTCGGAAAGTGGCTTCCATGGACGGGCTGACCGGCGCCCTCACCCGACGGGGACTGGAAGACGCCGCCGTGCGCCTGCAGGCGCAGTTCTCCCGCATCGACGCATGCTGGGCGGTGATGATGCTGGATATCGACCACTTCAAATCGGTCAACGACCGCCACGGCCACGCCGCCGGCGACCAGGTGCTGCGGGTCTTCGCCAACGTGGTGCGCGACGCCGTCCGCGCCAGCGATTATTTCGGCCGCTACGGCGGCGAGGAATTCTGCATCCTGATGCCCCATAGCGGCGAAGACGATGCCCGCTTACTGGCAGAACGTTTGCGCCTGGCCTTTGCCGACACCCCGATTCTGCTTGCCGGCGGGGACATCCTCCATTGCACGGTCAGCATCGGCGTCAGCGCCTCGTGCCTGAGCGGCAAAGCCTTCGGCAAACTGCTCAACGACGCCGACACGGCCCTCTACCACGCCAAGCAGCACGGGCGGAACCAGGTAACCGGCGCCTGTTCGATACTCGGTGCGAAAGGCGGGCTTCAGGCTTGCGGGGAAGCGGGCGGAGAAGAAACTCTTCCGGGCTGCAAACCGGCCGGGAAAAAACGGCCGGAGCGGGAAACACCAGGACTCACTCCCGGATGAGCGCCCCAACCACGCACTGGTAAATTTCCCGCGACTGCCGCTCGGCATCCACTGCCAACTTTTCCATCTCGGCGAGGCGCGTGCGGGCGAATTCCCGGTCCTTGATGCTCCCGGCGTTGACGTACACGTTCAGCGCGGCGGATTTGAATCCGGCGTAAGCGGCCATTACCGCCACGCCCCCATCGCTGACCACGTTGCGGTTGCCTTTTTCGGCGGCTTCGCGGCTTAAGGTGATCACCTCCAGGCACAGGCGGGCGCAGGCCAGGGGCACGTCGGTGGCCCGCTTCATGACTTCCTGGATGCGCGTGCTGCGCGCGGACTTTTCCGCCTCCGTTTCCTTCGGCAGACCGTAGGCGCCCATGACCTGGTTGAACACGTCGATGTCGGCCTGGATCATGGCGGTCAGCTCGCCGCGCAGGCGCTCGGCCTGTGCCAGCACGACGCGCAGGTCTGCGTCCACCGCCTCGTAGTTCTTCTTGCCGATGGTAAGATTGCAGACCATACTTATCAACGCTGCGCCGGTCGCGCCCATCAGGGCCGCCGCGCCGCCGCCGCCCGGTGTGGGCGATTTGCTGGCCAGATCGTCAAGGAAAGTTTGCAGGGACTGCTCTTGCGCCATGATCGCCTCACCCTCTCGAATCGGAAAATTTCAAATTGTATCGCCGCTCGGGTTTTACCGCCCCCCTTTCACCTATTGTTAAGGTTTATCGCATGAGTCAGTTCGATCAAGTCAGCGTGGTCAAAAAAGCCAATGTATTTCATGACGGCAAGTGCGTCAGCCACTCCGTGCTTTTTCCGGACGGGACGCGCAAGACGCTGGGCGTCATGTTTCCCTCGACCCTGACGTTCAACGTCGGCGCGCCGGAAATCATGGAGATCACCGCCGGCAAATGCCGGGTGAAGGTGGGCGATGCAAGCGAATGGACAACCTGCGGGGCCGGCGATTCCTTCAACGTGCCGGGTGACACGCGCTTTGACATCGAGATCCTGGAGTTGCTGGATTACGTTTGCCACTTCGGCTAAACGCCTTTTCTCCCGGACGAAAAAAAGGGCGATGGGGAATTCCCCATCGCCCTTTTTTAAGCGGCTCTCTCTCGGGCGGCGGCTAGTCCACGGCCTTCATGCTCAGACGGACGCGGCCCTGACGGTCGATTTCCAGCACCTTGACCTTGACCACATCGCCTTCCGCCAGCTTGTCGCTGACTCTCTCCACATGCTCGTCGGAAATCTGCGAGATGTGCACCAGACCGTCCTTGCCGGGCAGGATGGTGACGAAGGCGCCGAAATCCATCAACCGGGCCACCCGGCCTTCGTAGGTCCTGCCGACTTCCACGTCGGCGGTGATGAGTTCGACGCGGCGGCGCGCTTCTTCGCCGGCCGCCTTGTCCACGGAGGCGATCTTGATCACGCCGTCGTCGGTGATGTCGATGGTCGTGCCGGTTTCCTCGGTGAGGCTGCGAATCGTCGCCCCGCCCTTGCCGATCACGTCGCGGATCTTGGCCGGATCGATGCTGAAGGTGATGATGCGCGGCGCGTATTCGGACATTTCCGAGCGCGGCGCGGCCAGCACTTCGTTCATCTTGCCGAGGATGTGCAGGCGCCCGTCCTTGGCCTGGGCCAGGGCGACGCGCATGATTTCCGGCGTGATGCCGTCGATCTTGATGTCCATCTGCAGGGCGGTAAGGCCCTTGGCCGTGCCGGCCACCTTGAAATCCATGTCGCCGAGGTGGTCCTCGTCGCCCATGATGTCGGAAAGGATGGCGTATTCGTCGCCTTCCTTGATCAGGCCCATGGCGATGCCCGCCACCGCGCCCTTGGTCGGCACGCCGGCGTCCATCAGCGCCAGGCTGGAGCCGCACACGGAAGCCATGGAACTGGAGCCGTTGGACTCGGTGATTTCCGACACCACGCGCAGGACGTACGGGAATGTGTCGTCCTTGGGAACGACCGCCTGGATGCCGCGCTTGGCAAGACGGCCGTGGCCGATTTCCCGGCGCTTGGGCGAGCCGATGCGGCCGGTTTCCCCCACGCAGTAAGGCGGGAAATTGTACTGGAACATGAAGCCTTCGCGGTATTCGCCCTCGATGGCGTCGATGATCTGCGCGTCCCGGCCCGAGCCGAGGGTGGCAACCACCAGGGCCTGGGTTTCGCCGCGGGTGAACAGGGCGGAGCCGTGGGTGCGCGGCAGCACGCCGACGCGGACGGTGATGGGGCGGACGGTGGCCAGGTCGCGGCCGTCGATGCGGCGGCGATGGTGCAGGATGTTGTCGCGGACGGTCCTTTCCTCCAGAACATCCAGCGCAGCGCCCACCGCCTTCTCTTCGAAGGCGCCGTCCCGTGTGAGGGCTTCGACGGCGGCGGCACGGGCGTCCTTGAGCTTCTGCTGGCGGAGTTGCTTCTGCGGCTCCTGGTAGGCGGCGGCGATGGCTGCGCCCGCCTGGTCCTTCACCGCCTGGGCCAATTCCGGCAACTCGCTGGGCAGCGTCAGTTTCCAGGGTTCGGGGTTGACCAACTGCGTCAGCTCATGGATGGCGCGGATGGCGGCCTGCAACTGTTCGTGGCCGAACAGGACGGCGCCGAGCATCACGTCTTCCGGCAATTCGTGGGCTTCCGACTCCACCATCAGCACGGCCTTTTCGGTGCCGGCGACCACCAGTTCCAGTTGCGAGGTTTCCAACTGTGTAGCGGTGGGATTCAGCAGATACTTGCCGTCCTTGTAGCCCACCTTGGCCGCACCGACCGGTCCCTTGAACGGCAGGCCGGAGATGGACAGAGCCGCCGAGGCGCCGATCAGCGCGGGAATGTCGGCGTCCACTTCCGGATTGAGCGACAGCACCGTGGCGACGATCTGCACTTCGTGGCGAAAACCCTCCGGAAACAACGGGCGGATCGGCCGGTCGATCAGGCGGCAGGTGAGGGTTTCCTTTTCGGAAGGCCGTCCCTCGCGCTTGAAGAAGCCGCCGGGAATACGTCCCGCGGCATAGAATTTTTCCTGGTAATCGACGGTCAGCGGGAAAAAATCGGTGCCGGGAGCCACTTCCTTGCGTCCGACCACCGTGACCAGCACCACCGTGCCGGCCATGTCGATCATGATGGCGCCGCTGGCCTGCCGCGCGATCTCGCCGGTTTCCATGGTGACGAGATGCTCGCCGTACTGAAAGCTTTTCCGTATCGGATTCACAAGGGGTTCCTTAAATAAGGGTCAAGCGGGACTGGCTACGTTGGAATTATCTTTTCAGGCCGAGGCTTTCGATGAGCGCGCGGTAGCGGCCCAGATCCTTGCCCTTGAGGTAGTCCAGCAGCTTGCGCCGTTTGTTGACCATGCGCAGCAAGCCCTGACGGGAGTGGTGGTCCTTCTTGTTGGCGGCAAAATGCGGCGTGAGGTGCACGATGCGCGCGGTGAGCAGAGCGACCTGCACTTCCGGGGAACCGGTATCGTTGGCGGCGAGTTGATACTGCTTCATCACTGCGCTTTTGTCTTCGGCGGTATAGGCCATCGGTGAACTCTCCAGTTAACTAGATTAAATCCGGGAATTGATAAATTAACGTTGCATTTTAACTTTCAGCGGCGGACGGAACAAGGAAAACCGTATCCGCCCCTCCCTTTCCTGAATGCGGCTTGAACATACGGCGCGGAGCAACCTTGCCGTCGTCCTGGATTTCGCCGACGCCGATCAGCATTCCACCCTTGTCGTGCACGCGCACCCAACCGGATGTGGGGGCATGCGGCACGAACACCGCCTGCCCCTGGCGCAGGTAGAAACACAGGCTATCGCCCAGGGTCAGCGCGGGCAGGGCGTCGAGGATGGCCTCCGGCGGCAGCAGGCAGGCGTCGCGCGCCGTTTCGTCCAGTTCGCTCAAACGTTCGATGGTGTGCGCCCCGGCCAGATCGAACGCGCCGACCCCGGTGCGCCGCAACTCGACGACGTGTGCGCCGCAACCCAGCGCCGCGCCGATATCCTCGGCCAGCGTGCGGATATACGTTCCTTTGGAACAATGCACGTCGACGGACAGGCGCTCCGCTTCGCGGCTGAGGAGCCGCAGTTCGTGGATGGTGATTTGCCGCGGCTCGCGCGGTACTTCCACGCCTTGCCGGGCCAGATCGTACAGGCGCTGGCCCTGGTGCTTGAGCGCGGAATACATGGGCGGAATCTGGGAAATCTCGCCCCGGAAACGCGCCAGAACGGTTTCCAGCATGTTTTCGTCCAGGGACGGGACGGCCAGGCGCTCGAGGATCTCGCCCTCGGCATCGCCCGTGGCGGTACGCACGCCCAATTGCATCACGACGCGGTAACGCTTGTCGGTATTAAGCAGAAAGCCGGACAACTTGGTCGCCTCGCCGAGACAGATCGGCAGCAGGCCCGACGCCAGGGGATCGAGGCTGCCGGTGTGGCCGGCCTTGCGCGCATTGAACAAGCGCTTCACTTCCTGCAAGGCGGCGTTGGAAGTCAATCCGGGCCGCTTGTCGAGCAGCAAGACACCGTCCAGTTCCCGGCCGCGCATGCGCCGCGCCCTCATGGCCGGACTCCCGGTTCGTCGTCGCCGGCGGCCGGCGGCTCTTCCGCCTGCTGAATTTCATGCAACAACTGGCTGATGCGCATGCCCCGCTCGAACGACTCGTCGCGCACGAAACGCAACTCCGGCACGACGCGCATCTTCATGCGCCGTCCCAACTCCCGGCGCAGAAACGGCGCGGAGTGCTTGAGCGCCGCCAGGCTTTCGCGCGTGGCGTCGCCCTCCTCGAGAAACCCGAGAAAAACCTTGGCGACCGCCAGATCGCGACTGACTTCGACGGCGTGCACCGTAACCCAACCGATACGCGGATCCTTCAACTCGTTGCGGAGCAGATCGGCCAACTCCCGCTGCAATTGCGCGGCCACCCGGTCGCCGCGGCTGAACTCTCTGGGCATCGCGCTACAGGGTCGGGCGCACTTCGGTGCGCTCGAAGACTTCGATCTGGTCCTTCTCGCGTACGTCGTTGTAACTCTTGACGCCGATGCCGCAATCCATGCCGGCCTTGACCTCGCCGACGTCGTCCTTGAAGCGGCGCAAGGATTCGAGCTGGCCCTCGAAAATCACCACGTTGTCGCGCAGCACGCGGATGGGCAGATTGCGCTTCACAAAGCCCTCGGTCACCATGCAGCCGGCGATGGCGCCGAACTTGGGATGGCGGAACACCTGGCGCACCTCGGCAATGCCGACGATCTGCTCGCGGATCTCCGGAGCCAGCATGCCGTTGATGGCCTTCTTGACCTCGTCGATGGCGTTGTAGATGACGCTGTAATAGTGCAGATCGACTTCCTTCTCCTCGATCAGCTTGCGGGCGGTCGCGTCGGCGCGCACGTTGAAACCGATGAGGATGGCATTGGAAGCCAGCGCCAGGTTGGCGTCGGTCTCGCTGATGCCGCCCACGCCGCCGGAAATGACCCGCACGCGAACCTTGTCGCTGGACAGATCCGTGAGCGCGCCGCGCAAGGCTTCGAGGCTGCCCTGCACGTCGGCCTTGACGATCAGGTTGAGATCGATGCTCTCGCCGGCCTCCATGCGCTTGAAGACGTCGTCCAGCTTGAAGTGCTTCTGCGCTTCCGCCAGGGTGGTGGCGCGCTGCTTTTCCTCGCGGTGCATGGCGATTTCGCGCGCCTTGCGCTCGTCGGCGACGACAATGAAATCGTCGCCCGCGTTGGGCGCGCTGGACAGGCCCAGCACTTCCACCGGCATGGACGGGCCCGCTTCCTTGATGGACTTGCCGTTCTCGTTGAACATGGCGCGCACACGGCCGAATTCCTTGCCGCAGAGGAGGAAGTCGCCCTTGCGCAGCACACCTTTCTGCACCAGGATGTCGGCCACCGGGCCGCGGCCCTTTTCCAGCTTGGCCTCGAGCACCACGCCGGCTGCGGGAATTTCCACGGGCGACTTGAGTTCCAGCACCTCGGCCTGCAGCAGGATGGACTCGATCAGACTGTCCACGCCCTGGCCGGTCTTGGCGGATACGCTGGTGAACTGGGTGTCGCCACCCCATTCCTCGGGAACCACGCCGATCGCCACCAGCTCGTGCTTGACCCGCTCCGGATCGGCGGACGGCTTGTCGACCTTGTTGACCGCCACCACCAGCGGCACCCCCGCCGCGCGGGAGTGATCGACCGCTTCCTTGGTCTGGGGCATCACGCCGTCGTCCGCCGCCACCACCAGCACCACGATGTCGGTGACCCGGGCGCCGCGGGCGCGCATGGCGGTAAAAGCCGCGTGTCCGGGCGTATCGAGGAACGTGACGTTGCCATGGTCGGTTTTCACCTGATAGGCGCCGATGTGCTGGGTGATACCGCCGGCCTCGCCCGCCGCCACGCGGCTTTTGCGGATGTAATCGAGGAGCGAGGTCTTGCCGTGATCGACGTGCCCCATGATGGTCACCACCGGCGCGCGCGGGTGCTGCTCGGCCTCCGCCTCGTCCGCGCCGGAAAAAATCTCCGCCTCGATGTCCAGTTCGCTCTGCAGCTTGGGGATATGCCCCATCTCTTCCACGACGAGGGCGGCGGTTTCCTGGTCGACGGTCTGGTTGATGGTGACCATCACGCCCATCTTGAACAGCACCTTGACGACTTCCGCGCCCTTGACCGACATGCGCTGCGCCAGTTCGGAAACGGTGATGACCTCCGGAATGTTGACCTCGTGGACCATGGGCGCCGTGGGCTTTTCGAAGCCGTGACGGCTTTCCGCTTCGCCGCCCTTTTTCTTTCTTTTGCCGCCCCGGGTTTCATCGCCGACGAAACCGCCCCGAACCACGGGGCGGGAGGGCTTGCCGCCCGCGGCTTTGCGCTTCGCCTGCTCGCTGTCGCGCAAGCCGACCATCTCCCGCTTGGCGACTTCGGGACGTTTGGGCGGTGCCGCCTCGGCGGGCTTCGGTTTGGCTTCGACCGGCGGTTGGACCGGAGGCTGTTTCGGTTGCTCCTGAACCTTCTTTTCAGTCTCGACGGCGTGGCGTGCGGCCTCCTCGCGCTGGCGGCGCTCCTGCTCCGCGCGGCGCGCGGCTTCCTCCGCCTGGCGGCGCACGGTTTCCTCGCGCTCGCGCTGAAGTTGCACATCGCGGTCCTGCATCAGCCGCTGCTGTTCCTCCAGCGCCTGCTTGGCCCTTTCCAGTTCGGCGCGGCGCTCGTCCTGGTCCGGCAGTTCGCTGCGCTTGACGTAGGTGTGGCGCTTGCGCACCTCGACGGAGATGGTTTTCGCACCCTGGCCCGGCGCGGAACCCTGCTTCAGTTCGCTGACCGTACGGCGCTTGAGCGTGACCCGGCGCGGCTCGGCGACGCTGGTCTGCTCCTTGCCGTGGCTTTGGCGCAGATGGGTAAGCAACTTCACCTTTTCGGCGTCGTTCAGCACCCGATCCGGCCCGTCCACGCTCAGACCCGCCCCTTCCAATTGCGCCATCAGGCGATCCAGCGGAATTCCCACGACCTCCGCCAACTGCCGTACTGTGACCTCACTCATCGCTCCCCCCGTTGTCCGCTTACGCCTGGCCTGCAAACCACGGCGCGCGCGCCGCCATGATGAGCCGTCCCGCCCGCTCTTCGTCCATTCCGTCGATCACCATCAAATCGTCCACCGACTGCTCGGCCAGATCTTCCATGCTGAAAATTCCCTGTTCCGCGAGCGCCCCGGCCAATTCGGCATCCATTCCCTCGATGTCCAGCAGATCCGTCGTCGTCGTCGCTTTCTTTTCCAGTTTCTCCTCGCTGGCGATGGCCTTGATCAGCAGGGCGTCCTTGGCGCGATTGCGCAATTCTTCCACCAGTTCCTCGTCGAACTCCTCGATCTCCAGCATTTCCTTCGCCGGCACGTACGCCAGTTCCTCCACGCTGGAGAACCCTTCGCGCACCAGGATTTCGGCGACATCCTCGTCCACACTCAGATCGTGCATGAAAGAGTCCTTGAGCGCCTGGCCCTCGGCTTCGCTTTTCTCCTCGGCCTGGGAAGCGCCGATGACGTTCAGTTCCCAGCCGGTCAGTTCGGACGCCAGGCGGACGTTCTGTCCGCCGCGCCCGATGGCCAGGGAAAGATTTTCGTCGGCCACGGCGATGTCCATGCTATGCGTGTCCTCGTCGACGACGATGGAGACGATCTCCGCGGGGGACATGGCGTTGATGACGTACTGGGCGTCGTTTTCGTTCCAGAGAATGATGTCCACCCGCTCGCCGGCCAGTTCGTTGGTCACGGCCTGCACGCGCGAGCCGCGCATGCCGATGCAGGCGCCGACGGGATCGAGGCGCGGATCATTGCTCTTGACCGAGATCTTGGCGCGCACACCGGGATCGCGCGCCGCGCCCTTGATTTCGATGACGCCTTCGCTGACTTCCGGCACTTCCAGGCGGAACAGCGCGACCAGCAATTCCGGCGCGGTGCGGCTCACCAGCAGCATGGGTCCACGCGCTTCGGTCTGCACCGCTTTCAGATAGCCGCGCATCCGGTCGCCCAGGTGCACCGCTTCGCGGGGAATCATTTCCTCCCGCGGGACGATCGCCTCGGCGTTGCCGCCCAAGTCGAGATAGACGGAGCCGCGCTCGATGCGCTTCACCACACCGGTGAGCAGTTCGCCGACCCGGTCGCGGTAGGCTTCCGCCACTTTGAGGCGCTCGGCTTCGCGCACTTTCTGCACGATGACCTGCTTGGCGGTCTGTGCGGCGATGCGGCCGAATTCGATGGATTCGATGGGTTGCTCCACGTAGCCGCCCACCTCCGCTTTCGGATCGATGTTGCGGGCGTCTTCGAGGAACATTTCCAGGTCGGGAAATTCGCGGCCCTCGGGAAACTCGTCGTTGCGCTCCACCACTTTCCAGCGGCGAAAAGTCGAATGGTCGCCGCTCTTGCGGTCGATCGACACACGGGCATCGATGCGGTCGTCGTGACGCTTGGCCGTCGCTGCCGCCAGCGCCGCCTCGATCGCCTGGAAAATCACGTCCTTCTCGATGTCCTTTTCATTGGACATCGCTTCCACCACCAGCAAAATTTCTTTGTTCGCCATCTCTTTTACTTTCCTTTCTTCCGCGGCCGGTAACCGGCCAATTCCGGTACCAGCCGCGCCACGTCGATTCCGCCGTAGGGAATCTCAAATTCTGCGCCTTCCACGTCCAGGCGCACCTTCTCGCCATCCGCCGCCAGGATGCGTCCTCTGAAATTGCGCCGCCCATCCAAAGGGAGCCGCGTCTGTAGCCGAGCCTCCTGACCGACGAAGCGCTGGAACTGCTCCGGGGTGAATAGCGGACGATCCAGTCCCGGAGACGAAATTTCCAGGCTGTACTTCCCAGCGATCGCGTTTTCCACGTCCAGCAGGCCGCTCAACTGATGGCTGACCGCTTCGCAGTCCTCCAGCGTGATGCCTTCCGGACGGTCGATATAGACCCGCAGCGTATGGACGCGCGCGTCGAACTCCATCCCGACCGCCTCGTAGCCCATGCCGGTGACTACGGGCTCGACCAAATTTTTCAAGCGATCTGAAACCTGTCTCATCGCCTCACTACGTAAATCTCGCGCCCACAAAAAATGGGCCAGTGGCCCATTCTTGTTCTTGTGAATTGGTCGCGGGGGAAGGATTCCCAGGAATCCTGATCGCTTATCCCGCCTTGAGCAGCAAAATGATAAATAAAAACGCTCCAAATGTAAAACTCAAGCGTTGTCCAACGGTGCGTGACCGGGCCGGCGCGGAGGCGGGGCCTGTGCGAGAAAGCAGGGAAATCGGATGCTTTCCCCGGCTGGCACACCGCGATTCCCGGTTCGCCTACCGCTTATGCGAGCCAACGAAGGCCAGAGCCCTCTGCCATTTACGGTCGCGTTTGACCGTGTCCAACCGGATTTTCCGATGGAAACGCTCTGCCTTGGACTGGGCGTGAGCAACCAGCCAGCCGAGCCAGCGGGGCGAGATCAGCCCCAACCCCGCGCCGATACGGTTCAGATAAGGCGCGTAGCGGCTGAACAGCTCGTCCTGCAGACATACGATCGCTTCCACGCTGCCGGGATCGCCCTGACGGGCGGCGCGGCCGAAGAGCTGCCGGTCCACGCGGGCGCTTTCGTGAAATTCGGTCAAGATCACGTGCAATCCGCCCTTGGCGGACACTTCCGGCGCCGGCTTGATATCGGTACCCCGCCCGGCCATGTTGGTGGCGACAGTGATGCGGCCCGGCCGGCCGGCGAGGGAAACAGCCTCGGCCTCCGCCTTGTCCTGGCGCGCGTTGAGCACGGTATGGTTCACGCCCTGCTCTTCCAGTAGCCGGCTCAACAGTTCGGAAGCCTCCACCGAGCGCGTACCGATAAGGACGGCACGGCCTTCCTCCGCCACTTCGCGCGCACGTCGGACTACCTCTCGCCACCTCTCACCGGATGTACAAAACACCCGATCCGCCAACCGCGCGCGCCGAACCGGTTTGTGCGTGGGAATGCGTTCGACGGAGAGATCGTAGATACGTTTCAGTTCCGCTCCCACCTCGCGTGCGGTGCCGGTCATGCCGCCCAGCAGCAGGTAGCGGCCGAAAAAACGCTGGTAGGTGATTTGCGACAGGGTCTTGCGCTGGCCGGTAATTTCGCAGCCTTCCTTGGCCTCGATCATTTGGTGCAGGCCACGCTCCCAGGTGCGGTCCGGCATGACGCGGCCGGTGAATTCATCGACGATCTGCACCTTGTTTTCGGCGACGATGTAATGGTGGTCCCGATGATAGGCGTACAACGCCAACAAGGCTTTCTGCGCCAACTCTTTTTGCCACAGGGGCGACTTCCACACGCCGCCGTAATCCGCGGCCGCCGCCTGTACCTCGCCCAAACCGCCTGCCGTCAACCAAATATCCCTGTCCTTGCCGAGCACGAAATCGGAACCCGCCGCCAAGCCGCGAGCAATAGCAATGCCCTGGCCGTAAACCGCGGGATCCAGATCGTCGGGCAGGGTTTCGGAGATGATGAGCGGCGTCCTGGCTTCATCGACGAGCACGCTGTCCGCCTCGTCGACGATGGCGAAATGCAAGCCCCGAAGCACTGAAGCGGGCTTTCCCCCGCCGCCGTGCAGCCGGCGGAGCTTGAGGTGCGCCTGGTGCGAGGAACCCAGAGCGATGCGGTCCTTGAGATAATCGAAGGCCAATTCCTTGTTCGAAACGTACGCGATGTTGCAGGCATACTGCGCCCGTCGCTCCGGCAGAGGCATATTCTGCTTGACGAGACCCACGCTGAAACCGAAAAACTTATAGAGAGCCGAGTTTTCCTCCGCGTCGCGCTCGGCCAGGTAATCGTTGACGGTCACCACGTGCACCGCCGCGCCCGCCGCAGCGGCGGCGCATGCGGCCAGGGTCGCCGCCAGGGTTTTGCCTTCTCCTGTCGCCATTTCGGCAATTTTTCCCCGCAACAGGGCGCGAGCCGCCAGCAACTGGACATCGTGGTGCCGCAAGCCCAACGCACGGTGCGAAGCCTCGCGGACGACGGCGAACGCCTGGGCAGTCAAGTCGTCGCGGAAACCGCATTTCCGCAAGGGCCTGGCCAAACCCAGCAACGTCTCCCTGAGCGCCGCGTCGCTGTTCTTCCGCATCATGGCTTCCAGGCCGTTCGCACGTTCCAGAAAAGCTCGCACGCGCCGCTGACCGCCAAAGGCTGCGCGTACGCTCAAGGCGCGCAGCCATTCCTCCAGCGGCGCCGGAGGCTGTTCGACGCGCTCCAGGCAGGCGCCGTCGCCGACCTCGACATCCCGGCCCGCCAGAAGAGCGCGTACGTCAGACAACGAAGCGGCTCAGGAACAGTTGGCGCAGCCGACGCAGCCCTTGCAGGGCCATCGGTTCCCACCCCAAGTCGAAACGCACGTACACGCGCTCGCCGAAAGCCGGGGGCAAGGCTTCCGGCGCCAAACGCAGGTCGACCAGGAATACCCGTTCGATGGTTTTCACGCCCTCGTGGTCGTCGGGCAGGGTCGGAATCTTGCCGCCTCCCGGCAAACCCAACGCGGCGGTGGGCAATTCGCCCACGCCGCCCGCCACCGCCCGCGCCAAAACCGCACGATGGGTCGATTCCAGGCGTTCGGCCAGCCGCAAGTCGGCGGACGCCAGCCGGGTGCGCACCAGGTCGATGTCGTCCTGGGCCACGACGACGCGGGCCACAAGCCGGTCGGCTTCGAGGACGTAGCCGATCAGGTCGCCCTTCTTGAAATGCTGCCCGGGCATGTCCTGGGGCTTGGCGCTGGCGAGGACGCCATCCGCTTCGGCGTAGCCCACCAACCTGCCGGCACGCTCCTCCAGCCGGTTCAGCGCTTCCCGCTCCTGCCTCAGTTGGCGCTGGCTCAGGGCGGCCTTCACCGGGTCGGTGAATTGCTCGGAACGGAATCTCGCCTCCGCTTGCGCGACCTTGGCGCGACCGACTTCCACTTCCGTGGCCAGTTCCGCATCCTCCAACACATAGAGCGCCTCGCCCCGGCGAACCGCGGCGCCGGGCTGCACCAGCCAACGCTGGAAAAAGCCGTTTTCCCCGGCGTGCAGGATGGACTGATCGGGCAGCCAGACCACCCCTTCCGCCTGCGTGCGCAACGGCATCGGCACAACGAAGGCGAACAACAGCATCCCCGTCGTTAAACCCAGGGAAATCGTCATCGCCTGGGAACGGCGCCGGCGTAACGTCGGACTGGCAGCAACGTGCTTATAGGCCTTCCACAATGGCAGGCAGAACAGGCTGAAAGCACTCCACAAGGCGATGACGACGCCGAAGACGAAAAACTCTTTGGCGACGAACAGGATGATGCCCACCGACACGAACACCCGGTAACACCAGGCCAGCGGCGTATAACAGACAAGCCAGCGCTTTTCCGCCGGGCTCTCCCGGGGCGGCTCGGCGTCATGCGCCCCGAACAGGTAGCGATCCCAGCAATAGGTCCAATATTTTTGCCCGCGCTGCGCCAGGTTGGGCATCTCGATCAGATCCGCCAGGATGTAATAGCCGTCGTAACGCAGCAGCGGATTGCCGTTGACGATCAGCGTCGATACGCCGGCGATCACCAGGACGTTGTAAGCGACGGCGCGCACCACCCCCGGCTCGGCCAGCAGCCAGACATACAGGGCAAAGGCGGCGAACAGCAGTTCGGCCAGCATCCCGGCGGCGCCGACCACGGCCCGGCGGTATTTGCCGGAAAACGAGGAAGCCGACGAGGCGTCCACGTAAGGCACGGGCATGAACACCAAAAACATCAGCCCCATTTCGTGCACCGACCCGCCCCAGACCTTGGCGGCGAAGGCGTGCCCCAGTTCGTGCAACAGTTTGACCAGGGGAAACACCAGGGCCATGACCAGGAGGCTGCCCGACGACAGGACGCGGTCGGAAAGATTTTCCGTCAGTTCCCCCCAATGCAGCGCCGCCAGAACCAGGGCCGGCAGCACCGCCGCCACCCAAAGTGCAGCCCCCAGCCGGCCGAAACACCAGGACACACCGGGCGACCAGCGGGTCAAAAACGCATCCGGATTGAGGAGAGGCACTTTCAGGCTGGTGGGATTGAGCAGCCATTGTTTCCAGGTCGCGCGGCGCTTCTTACGGAAACGCTCGAACAGCAGCGCTGAATCGGGCATGGCGTCGGCTTGCAGCAGATCGGCGCCATGCAATTGCACCAAAAGCTCCACGACCTCGTTCTGGGTGCGCAAGTCCCCGCTGGACGCTGCGTTGGCGCGCTCCCACAGCGCCTGCACGGATTGCGAACCGTCCATGCCGGCCACCAGGGCATAGGCGCCGGGCGACAGGCGGTAGTAGCGGCCACCCGATTGGTCCTGCACCACGTACCACACCTCCTTTCGGTACACGTGGCGGTGGATGCGGGCCTGGGGGATCAGCCGGGGCTTCAGTTCCGCGACGCTGTGCCAGGAAGGGCTGAAGATGCTGCGGGCCATAAAGATCTACGGTAGCCAGGTCCACAGGGTCAAGGTCAGCCAGTCGCCGAACCCGTGGGTCAAAATCCACCACAGGCGCTGCTTGCCCACCTCGATTTTGCCCACCCCTTCCATGCCCGGACGCAAGCGCTCCGGGGCGTGCGCAAGCCGCGCCTCCACCCGGAAAAAGTTCTCGCCGTCCTGCGCCGTGGCCACGGGCGTCACCCTCGCCACCGTCAACGGCAACGGGTCGCCGGCGATACCGGTGATGACCATCTGCCCGCCCTGCCCTTCGTGCACATGGCGGATGTCGCGCTCGTCCACCTGCAGGATCACTCGGTAACTTTCCAAGGGCGCGATCTCGAACAGTTTCTCGCCCGCCTCCACGGGCGAGCCGATCTTCTGGCTAAGGTCCCCGGAAACCACGACGCCGTCGTACGGTGCAGTCACCTGGGCGCGGCGGATTTTTTCCGTCACCAGAGCCAACTGGGCTTCGGCCTCCTTGAGCTGGGCACCGACCACCTGCACCGAGGTCAGGTCGTGGCCGGCCATGGCCTCACGCTGCTTGTTGTCGTATTGGTCGCGCTCGCTGGCCCAGCGCGCCTGCTCCACCTTCAAGTCGTGGTCGTCGAGCTGAACCAAGACCTGGCCTTGCTGCACCCGGTCCC
>DATDOO010000336.1:0-4392 GCA_035293245.1 Methylococcaceae bacterium | reverse complement strand
CAGACCGAGCACGCCGGCCTGCCGTTCCAGAAAGTCTGGATGAAGCCCGGCTTCGACAAGAACAACTACAAGGCGCTGATCGTCGCCCCGGTGGATACCCGCTACATGCTGGAAATGGACTGGCTGCACAAGATGAGTTCGGCCAACTGGGTCAGCGATGTCAAGAAGGATACGGCCGAACTGGCCCAGTACTTCCATGACCAGGTGGAAACCGAGTTTCGCAACGATCCCCATCATAAGTTCCTGGTAGTACAGAGCCCCAGCCATACCAAGCTTCCGCTGTTGCGGCTGGAACTGGCGCTGGTCGAGATCGATCCGTCGCAGCCTGTTTTGCACGCCATGAGCTGGGCGGGCCCTCCGGGTACCGGCACCGCCGCCGGTGCGATCAACCAGCGCCGTGCCGCCTTCGAAGGCCGTCTGCGCGATGTAAAGACCAATGAAATCGTGGCAACTTTCGCCGACCGCGACATGGCGGACGTCGGCCCGCTCGATCTGACCCGCCTGACCTGGTACGGTCCCGCCAAGGGCATCATGGACCGCTGGGCCAAGCAGTTCGTGCAGGTGGCCAACCGCAAGCCCGGCGAGATCGTGAACGATCCGACGCCGTTTACGCTGCGGCCATTCTGATTGCGACCGGCTGTTACAGCTATCTGTGTCGGCCGGAGCCTCTCCCGGAAGGAGGGGTTTCCGGCGGGTGCGGTGCTAAGCTTTGGGTCCTTACTCCAGGACGAACGACAATCATGACCAGAAACTTTTTCGTCTGGGCGATCCTGCCCGTATTGCTTTTTCTGTTGCAAGGCTGCGGCCCCTTGAAGCGGCTGGAGGCGGTTCCGGCGGAAAAGACCACCCAAGCCGTGATTCCGGGCATTCCCAACGCGCGCTTCTGGGTGGACAAGGAACTGGAGCCGTTCATGCACGACATGATGGCGTCGGTCGGACGCGAAAAGGCTTATCTGGAACGGTCGGGACACTCGGGTCCGCTGCCGCCGGTCAATTTTTTGGCCATCTCCGGCGGCGGCGACAACGGCGCCTTCGGCGCGGGACTCCTGGTGGGCTGGAGCCAGGCCGGCACCCGCCCCGAGTTCAAGGGGGTCACCGGCATCAGCACCGGAGCCTTGATCGCGCCGTTCGCGTTCCTCGGCCGCGAGTACGACGAGAAGCTCAAGGCGGTTTACACCTCCATCTCGCCCAAGGATGTCGTCGAGCCGCGCAGCTTCCTGGCCGCCATCACCAGCGACGCGCTGGCGGACAACCGCCCCTTGTGGGAATTGCTGCCCCGCTATGTGGATGCGGAGATGCTGGCGAAAATCGGCCGCGAATACACGGAAAAAGGACGCATCCTGCTCATGGCCACCACCAACCTGGACGCCCGCCGGCCGGTGATCTGGAACATGGGCGCCATCGCCGCCAGCGGCCATCCCAAGGCGCCTGACCTGTTCCGCCGCGTCATGCTGGCTTCGGCGGCCATTCCGGGCGCTTTCCCGCCGGTCCTGTTCGACGTGGAGGTGGACGGCAAACCCCACCAGGAACTGCACGTGGACGGCGGCGCCATGGCCCAACTGTTTCTCTATCCGCCGCGCCTGCTGGCTACCGCGCGCGCCAACGGCATCAAAATCCCCGAGCGCGAACGGCACGCCTACCTGATCCGCAACGCCCGCCTCGACCCCGACTGGCAGGCGGTGGAGCGCAGCACCATGAACATTGCGGGACGAGCGATCAATTCCCTCATCCATTCCCAGGGCGTGGGCGATTTGTACCGCATCTACTTAACGGCGCTCAGGGACGGGCTGGATTTCAACCTGGCCTATATCGGCGCGGACTTCAACGCGCCGCACAAGGAAGAGTTCGACAACGCCTACATGCGCGCCCTGTTCGACTACGGCTATCGGCAGGCCCGGAACGGGTATCCCTGGCAGAAGACCCCGCCCGGGGTTCAGGCCGACTCTCCCGCGAGCGGCAAGCCCTAGCGCGGAGCGATTCCTGCCCATGAGTTCGGACGACTGCCGGATTTCCGTGATCGACGACGACCCCGGCGTGCGCCAGGGCTTGGGGCGGCTGTTGCGTTCCGCGGGCTGGGAAATCGAGGCGTGTGCCTCGGCGCTGGATTTCCTGGAACAGGAGCGTTTTCCGGAGGTGGGCTGCGTGGTTTTGGACGTGCGCATGCCGGGGATGAGCGGGCCGGAATTGCACGAGCGGTTGATCGAACGAGGAATTGCCTTACCCGTGATCTTCCTGACCGGGGACGGCGATGTGCCCACCGGTGTGCAGGCCATGAAACGGGGCGCCGTGGATTTTCTCCTCAAGCCCGTGGACGGCGAGCTGCTGTTGCAGGCGGTGCGGCACGCCGTGGCGAAGTGTCGGGCGGAAAGGCAACGGGAACAAACGCAGCGGGAAATCCATGCCTGTCTGGAGCGGCTTTCGCTGCGGGAGCGGGAGGTTCTGGAATACGTGGTCGGCGGCTGTCTGAACAAACAAATCGCCGCGGAACTGGCCATCGCGGAAAAGACCGTCAAGGTCCACCGCGGCCATGCCATGGAGAAGATGCGGGCGGCGTCCCTGGCCGAACTTGTGCACTTGTGCGAACTGGCCGGCGTCGCGCCGCGGCGGATGGGCGGAGGGTCGGCTTCTTCCTGACTTTTTTCGCGCGCCGCATAGGACCAAGGTCCAATGTCGCGCGGACGGCATCCTGTCTATCGTGAGCGTTTCAATTCAAGGGGAAAGGCGAGCCGTGGACACCACGCGTGTGTACATCGTCGACGACGACGAATCCGTGCGGCGGGGGCTGTGCCGGCTGATGCGCGCCGCCGGCTTTGTGCCGAAAGATTACGATTCCCCGGAGCACTTCCTCGCCGACGCGTTCGAGAGGTCTGTCCCCGCCTGCCTCCTCCTCGACATCGCCATGCCACGGCTGTCGGGAACGGAAGTGCAGTCCCGGCTCCGGGCAATCGGCGCGGAAATCCCGGTCATCGTCGTTTCCGCCCGCGACGAAGACGAAATCCGCCATCTGGCCCGTGAACTGGGCGCCAGGTTCTTCTTCCGCAAGCCGGTGGATGATCAGGCTTTGCTTGATGCCATCGCCTGGGTGACGGCGGATGGCGAAGCGCAGGAGCATTGAGCGAAGCCCTGGAGCCGGCAGTTTTTGCGTAGGTTGGGTTAGCGGTTCTTCGCATAACCCAACGAATGGCGCCGATGTTGGGTCTCATGCCGGGCAATCCTGCCCGGCACCCTGCGGGCGCTTCGCGTGCAAATCCGCTCCCGGCGGATTTGTGTGCGAGGACGCCTAATCCAATCTACAGAATTTCAAGCGCTTTTCGGTCCAGCCCCGCCAACCTCTCGCGCCAACGGCAAAGTAAGGTAAAACGTGGCTCCCCGATCCTCGTTGTTTTCGGCCCAGATGCGGCCGCCGTGGGATTCGAGGATGGAACGGCACACGGCGAGACCGATGCCCAGCCCCTGGCTTTTGGTGGTGAAGAAGCCGTCGAACACTTTTCCCAGCAATTCCGGAGGAATGCCCACGCCAGCATCGCGCACCGCGGCCTTGACTTTGCCTTCGGTCGCCGCTGCAACCGACAGCCACAGGTGACGGGTGCCGGCGGGCTGTTCCGCCATGGCCTCGATGGCGTTCATGGCCAGATTGAGCATCACCTGCTGGATTTGCGCCTTGTCGGCGCGCACCCGGCAGTCCGCCGCCAGATCGCAATGGATTTCGACGCCGCGGGTGAGGAATTCGCTGTGCATGAGCTTCACCACTTCGTCCACGGAACGGCCGAGGTCGATGCGCTCCCGGTGTGTGTCCTGGCGCTTCAGCATGGCGCGCAGCCCAGTGATGACCGCGCTGGCGCGCTTGTCGTCGCGCACGATGTCTTCCAGGATCGCGTGCAGTTCGTTCGCTTCCGGCGGTTCGCGGTCGAGGAAGCGCAGGCCCGCCTGGGCATTGCTGAGGATCGCCGCGAGGGGCTGGTTGAGTTCGTGGGCCAGGGAGGAGGTGATGGCGCCGGTCCGTTCCACCCGGTCCGCGTGCCAGATGCTCAGGCGCAAGAGGCGCATTTCTTCTTCGTTCTTGCGCTGGAGGGTCACGTCGCTGGAGACGCCGCACACCGCATGGGGAATCCCGTCGGCATCCAGCAGCGGGAATTTGAGCGATTCGTAAATTAGTGGTGCGCCGTTCCGGTCGACGATTTCCTCGAATTCAATGGGCCGGCGGGCTTCCAGAACCCGCTTGTCGTTGGCGCGAAAGGACTCGGCCAACGCCGCCGGAAACAAGGCGTGGTCGGTTTTGCCGGCCATGGCGTCGTTGCCGGCCTGGAACAGTTCCTCGAACCGGCGGTTGATGAAGAGATACCGCCCCTCCGTGTCCTTCATGTACACCACCGCCGGCACATGGCCGAGCAC
>DATDOO010000335.1:0-3327 GCA_035293245.1 Methylococcaceae bacterium | reverse complement strand
GGCACTGTTCCCGATGGTTATTCTTACCCTGACCGTGGAGCGCATGGCGCTAACCTGGGAGGAGCTGGGCGCCGCCGAGGCTCTGCGCCAGGCGGCGGGGAGCCTCGTGGTGGCGGTGCTGGGTTACGGGGTGATGAGCAGCATTTGGCTGAATCATCTGGTGTTCGTCTTCCCGGAGTCGCTGCTGTTGGTGCTGGCAGCGGTGCTGCTGCTGGGCCGCTACACCGGCTACCGCCTGACCGAGTTGTGGCGGTTCCGCGCCGTCTGGCGGGACTAGGCGGTATGGGGTGGTGGCGCGAGTCGCCGTGGCGGCGGCTGGAGGCGGCAGGGTTCCTGGGCATGAACCGGCGCAACGGCGATTATCTGGCGCCCGGCAATCCCCGGGGCCGCTACCCGCTGGTGGACGACAAGCTCGTCACCAAACAATTGGCGCAAGCGGCGGGCATGGCCGTGCCCGAACTGTACGCCGTCGTCGAAACCGAGCGGCAGATTCATGCGCAGGCTTCCCTCTTGCCGTCGCGCGGCGAATTCGTGATCAAGCCGGCGCACGGCAGCGGCGGCCTGGGTGTGCTGGTCATCGACGGGATGCGCGAGGGCCGTTATCGCAAGGCCAGCGGCGCGCTGCTGGAGCAAGGGGCGGTGGAGCACCATCTTTCCAACATTCTCGCCGGCCTGTACAGCCTGGGCGGGCAACCGGACCGGGCGCTGATCGAATACCGGGCCCATTCCGATCCGCTGTTCGAGGGTATCGCCCCTTGCGGCGTGGCGGACATCCGCATCCTCGTCTATCGCGGCGTACCGGTCATGGCCATGCTGCGCCTGCCCACCGGCCAGTCGGACGGCAAATCCAACCTGCACCGGGGCGCGATCGGCGTGGGCGTGTCCCTTTCCGGCGGGCGTACCGGCAGCGCCATCCGGCACGAACGCTGGATCGATGTCCACCCCGACACCGAACGGCCCCTCTCCGGGCTGTCTGTTCCCCATTGGGAGCGGATGCTGGAACTGGCAGCGCAGTGCCACGACCTGACCGGTCTGGAGTATATCGGCGTGGACATCGTGCTCGACCGGACGCGCGGCCCGCTGCTCATGGAGATCAACGCCCGTCCCGGCCTCGCCATCCAGTTGGCCAACCGGGCCGGCTTGCTGCCGCGCCTCAAGCGTGTCGACTCCTGGGAATCGCTGCCCGTCGCGGCGGCGCGGCGCGCCCGGCTGGCGCGGGAACTGGATTAAGCGTTTGCCAGCGCCGCCGCGGGCCGGGTAACATCCGGCTTTCCTGCACGGGAGGTTCACCATGAGCGACAAAATCGTCTTCAAGACCGGCGAGGCCACCGTGCTCGCCAAACAGGGGCAGTTCACCGGCGCCATCACCGAGGTGCTGATCGGCGACGTTTCCGGGCCCGTAGGCAGCGCCTTCGGCAGCATGTTGGGCCGCAACATCGGCTACATCTACGCCGAACCGGGATTGTCCTTCACCTCCTTCGACCACATGATGGGCCGGGCGGAAGGCTATACGCGCCTGTTTGCCGTCCGCGCCTGCAACCAGATGGTACGGCCGGCGACCGTGACGGTCTCCAAGGTCGTCATGCGCAACAAGGCTTTCGTCGATCTGTACGGCGGCGTGGTGCAGCCGGCGGTCGGCGACGCGGTGCTGGACAGCGTGATCGAGGGAGTTATCCCCAAGGAGCAGGCCAATAGCTTGTGCTGCATTTTTCTGGTCTGGCTGGACCCGGCCTGCGCCGGCGAGCCGCGCTTGGACAAAAAAGATCTGTACCGCACCAATTACGAAGCGGCCAAATTGGCGCTGCAACGCGCCATTCACGATGAGGCCGATCTGGAGCAGCTCATCGCCAACCGCCACAAGATCAGGCACGAAATGTTCAACCCGGAAAGCTAAGGCAATTCGCCGTGTTTCACCGCAACCTTCCGCCTTGCAGGAATTGAGGAAATCCATGTCATTGCCATCCATCGAAGAAGCCGCAAGCGATATTTTCAACCGGTTGTTGCGGGCGCTGGAAAAATTGCCCATCGGGCGCGCCCTGCCGCCGGAACAGCGCCGGCTGTTGCTGATCGGTGTGCTGGCCGTGGTTGCCCTTTCGTTGCTGGGGCTGGTTTACGCCTTGGTCAGCCGCATCGTCATATACGGGTTGCTCGCCAGTTTGCTGGCGGGGCTGGCCACGGGCATGGGCGCCTTGCCGACGCTGTTTTTCCGGCGTATTTCCGAAGACGTGCTCAACGTCATGCTCGGTGGTGCGGCGGGGGTGATGCTGGCCGCGACGGCGTTTTCGCTGATCGTGCCGGGCGTCGAACATGGCAACCAGCTCTGGCCGGGCAAGGGGGTGTACGCGGTGGCGCTCGGGCTGGCGCTCGGCGTGGTGTTTCTGCACTACGCGGAGCGCTGGCTGCCCCACGAACACGACTTCTTTCATGTTCCGCGCGGAGAGCGCAAATCCTCGCGCAAGATCTGGCTGTTTGTGCTCGCCATCACCCTGCACAATTTTCCGGAAGGCTTGTCGGTCGGCGTCAGCTTCGGCGGCGAGGACTGGCGCAATGGCATCGTGCTGGCCATCGCCATCGGCTTGCAGAACATTCCCGAGGGACTGGCCGTAGCGCTGCCGCTGGCGGGGCTGGGGTATTCGCGCGGCAAGGCGGTGGGGATTGCCACCCTGACGGGCCTGGTCGAGCCGGTGGGCGGTTTGCTCGGCATCAGCGCCGTCACGCTGTTCTCGCCGCTGCTGCCGTTGGGCATGGGCTTCGCCGCGGGCGCGATGCTGTTCGTGATCTGCGACGGCATCATTCCCGAAACGCATGCGGGCCGTAATCCGCGCGCCGCGACCTTTGGCATCATGGCCGGTTTCCTGATCATGACGATACTCGACAACGCCATTCGCTGAGCCGGGAGTGGCGTTGGAGCATGTGGCGGAATGGGCCGGACGCGCGGTGTCGCTCCTGCCGGAAGATACGTACCGCGCGTTGGGCACGGTCGGCGCGACGTTTTTGCTCATTGGGGCGGCGGAAATCGGCGACAAGAGCCAGTTGGTGTGCATGGCGCTGGCGGCCCGCTACCGGGGCTTGCCGGTGCTCGCCGGCGCGCTGAGCGCCTTCGCCCTGCTGAATGTTCTGGCCGTGCTGTTCGGCGCCGCGCTGGCGGCCTGGGTGCCGGAACAGGTGGTTGCCGGCGTCGTGGCGGTGTTGTTCGGCGCCTTCGGCTTCCTGGCCTTCCTGAAGCACGACGAAGACGACGAGGACAGTCGGCGCGCCGCGGCCCGTTCCCATGGCAGCGTCTTCGTGTCGACGTTTTTGCTGATCGTGGTGGCGGAGTTCGGCGAC
>DATDOO010000334.1:0-13931 GCA_035293245.1 Methylococcaceae bacterium | reverse complement strand
GGACGTCCTCACCTTGCTGGACCTCTATGCCCGAACCCTGGAACGCAAACGACCCGGACGATCCGCTCCAAGACCCAAATCCCGAGTCAACCCCAAACCTCGACGGCAGTACAAGTGAGGGCTTAACTTAACGGCATTGCCTCCGGGAGGGGTTGGGGGAGGGCGAGTAAGCAGCTCTCCACTTTGCCAAGTACGTGGGCAAAATGGGAAATCGCTACGCGATGGACTTTTTAATGTGGGTTCTCGGATCCACGGCCGAAGTACTTTCTTTTGGCCACGCAAAAGAAAGTACTCAAAGAAAAGGCCACCCGACAGCCGCTTCTTCCTGCGCTCCTCGCTTTCGCCGGTGCTCGGCGCGGCTGAACGGGAGTTTCCCGACCCTCCGCACGGACGCCAATCAGCGCCGATTGATGGTGTACCTCCCCGTCTCCTTCCGGAACGGCTGCCACAGCAGCCGGTCGAGCCACAAATCGCGCGCGGTGCGGAACTGGCCGAGGCCGATGGTCATGCCCGCGTGGCCTTGGGCGGGCTGGTCGGCGTAAGTGCCGAACAGGCGGTCCCACCAGGGCACATTGAAGCCGAAGTTGCTGTTGGTTTCGTGGGGCAGGATCGAGTGATGCACCCGGTGCATGTCGGGCGTGACTACAACCAGGCGCAGCACCCGGTCGACGGCGCCGGGCATGCGCACGTTGCTGTGGTTGAACATGGCGGTGGCGTTGAGCAGGACTTCGAAGATCAGTACCGACACGGCCGGTGCGCCCAGCGCGACGATGACGGTGAACTTGATGCCCATGGACAGGAATATCTCGATGGGATGGAAGCGCGAGCCGCTGGTCACGTCCAAATCGAGGTCAGCATGGTGCATTCGGTGCAGGCGCCACAGGGCGGGGACCGCGTGGAACATGACGTGCTGCAGGTAGATGACGAGGTCGAGCGCGATCACCGACAAGGCGAGCGCTGCCCAATAAGGCAAATCGATCTGGTTCAGCAGCCCCCAGCCTTTCTCGCCGCCCGTCAGCGCCAGGCCGACCGCGGTGGTCGGCAACGCCACCCTTAGCAACAGGTTATTGAGCCCGACGACGGCGAGGTTGCTGGGCCAGCGCACCCAGCGGCTGAAGCCGCGCGGCCGGCGCGGCGCAAGCGCTTCCCACAGCGCCATGACGCCGAACACACCGAGGAAAAATCCCAGCCGGATCGCGGGTTCGAATTCGAGGAGAGCGTCCACGGTCATGACGGCCTGCAGCGATGGAATCGGATGCCCCATTGTAAGGACAAGCACGGGGAAACGACCAAGGAAATGTCCGCCGCGGGGCGGATCATCCCACCAGGAGATTCCCATGCACGAGCCCGATCACACCCCCCTTTGCGCACGGCCGGACGGTAATCCGATGGCCGTCTGCATTCGTCGTCTCCGCACCATGACCTCGCGCTGCGGGGCATGGGAGAGAGTTGCCCTTCGCGCCGACTTTCTGGCGCCCCTGGCAATCCGGTTTTATTTGGCGCCGGTGTTCTGGATGGCGGGCAGTCACAAAATCGCCGGTTTCGAAGCGACCGTCGCCTGGTTCGGCAACCCGGACTGGGGACTGGGTCTCCCGGCTCCCTATCTGCTGGCCTGGCTGGCCACCGCGGCCGAGTTGCTCGGCGCAGTGCTGCTTCCGCTCGGCTTGGCGGTGCGCTGGATTTCCATCCCGCTCCTCGCAACCATGGCGGTGGCGGCGATGGCCGTCCACGGGCAGAACGGCTGGCTGGCCATCGCCGCCGGGGACGGTCCTTTTGCCAACGAACGCACGCGGGCGGCGATCGAGCGACTGCAGGTCGCCAAGGAAATTCTCCAGCAACACGGCGATTACGGCTGGCTCACCGAATACGGCAACCTCGCTATGCTCAACAACGGTGTCGAGTTCGCCGTCACCTATTTCGTCATGCTCCTGGCGTTGTTTTTCTTCGGCGGCGGGCGCTACGTGAGCCTGGATTACTGGGTTTGCCGCCGGCGTTCCCCGCCCGTGCGCTTGCGTTGAGCGGTCCTGTAAGGAACCGGGTATGCCCACGACCAAGGTACGAGTCTTCAGGACTCTCGGGCCGGAATGACCGGCGCGCCTTTAAACAACCCCATCGATCCTTCGAGGAGAAAACCCATGAGAAATTTACCTTACCGTTCCGGCCTGTTGCTGGCCACCGCAGCGGCCGCCCTGTTCGCCAGCGGCGCGGCGATGGCTGCCGAGCAGGCCGATGCCCAGGAAGCCAAAGTCCAATGCGGCGGCCTCAACGCATGCAAGGGGCAGTCCGCCTGCAAAACCGCCGCCAATGCCTGCAAGGGACAGAATTCCTGCAAGGGCCAGGGCTGGGTGCCGACGGCATCCGCCGAGGAGTGCAAAGCCAAGGGCGGGGAGGTGCTGAAACCCTGATCCGAAATCCGGGGCCGGCCTGGCCGGCCCCGGTATCGGCTGTTTCATCACCATGGAGAATACCGTGCCGCAACGCGACGAACGTCCTTTCCTGGGCTTCGGCCTGGGGCTGCGCAAGGAGCATTACGAAACCATCCTGGCGGAAAAACCGCCGATCGAGTGGTTCGAGATCATCAGCGAAAACTACCTGGTGGATGGGGGCAAGCCTCTGTATTACCTGGAACGCATTCGTGCCGACTATCCCCTGGCGATGCACGGCGTTTCCCTATCGATTGGCGGCACCGATCCCCTGGATTTCGAATACCTGAAAAAGCTCAAGGCGCTGGCGCAACGGGTGGAGGCCGCCTGGATTTCCGATCATCTGTGTTGGACCGGCGTGGACGGCGTCAACCTGCACGACCTGTTGCCGTTGCCTTATACGGAAGACACCTTGCGCCACGTGGTGGAGCGCATCCGGCGGGTGCAGGATTTCCTGGGTCGGCGCATCCTCATGGAGAATCCGTCCAGCTACCTCGCCTACAACCATTCGGGCGTCCCCGAGTGGGAATTCCTCGATGCCATGGCGGAACAGGCCGACTGCCTGCTGCTTCTGGACGTGAACAACGTTTACGTCAGCGCCCGCAACCACGGTTTCGACCCCTGCGAATACCTGGCGCACATACCGGCCAAGCGTGTCTGGCAGATACATCTCGCCGGCCATTCCGACTACGGGAGCTACGTCATCGATACCCATGACCACCCGGTAGCCGACCCGGTGTGGGACCTTTACGAAGCCGCAATTCGCCGCTGCGGGCCGGTATCCACCATGATCGAGCGCGACGACGCCATACCGCCCCTGGCCGAACTGCTCGACGAGTTGCAACGGGCCAGGGACGCCGCCGCAAAGGCGTTGCCGGGTGAAACGCCATGCGCCTGAACACCGCAACGTCTTTGGCCGAACTGCAACGGCGTTTCCAGACGGCCATTCTCTCCGGCGCCGGAACCGCTCCCGAATTTGTGGCCGCCGCTTCGGCGAACGACGCGGAATTGCGCTTCCGCATTTACCGGGATGCTTACCGGCTGCGCCTGGCCGAAGCCTTGGCGGCCGACTATCCGGCCCTGCAGGTTTTGCTCGGCGCGAAAGCATTCGCCGACCTGGCCTGTGCCTACGCCGAATCCCGTCCGTCCCGGCATTACTCCATCCGCTGGGCCGGCGCGGGGCTGGCGGAATTCCTGGGCGATCGGGCGGACTTGGCCGATCTGGCCAGGTTCGAATGGGCGCTGAGCGAAGCCTTCGATGCAAAAGACGCGACGCCGCTGGATGCCGCAGCCTTGAGCACCCTGCCGGTAGAGCAGTGGCCCAAATTGCGGCTGTCATTTCATCCGTCGTTGCGTTCCATTGTGCTGAACTACAGCGCGGCTGAACTGTGGCGCGCCATTCGGGAAGGGGAGCCCAGTCCTTCGCTGGCGGAGGAAGCCGAGGCAAAAGACTGGCTGGTCTGGCGCCGTGGGCTGGCAATTTATTACCGGCCCCTTGGCGAGGGGGAAGCGTGGGCTTTGGATGCCGCTGGCAACGACACGGTGTTTGCCGACTGGTGCGAGGGTTTGAGCCGCATGCCGGACGGCGCGACGGATGCCGCCGCCACCGCCGCGAACCTGCTGCACCGCTGGGTCGCGGACGGCCTGATCGTGGGCGTGTCCGGCAGTGATTCCTTTGGCGGTCGGTCTTTGGCTGGGAAATCGCGGGGGTAGCGACCACACCCCCATCTCGCAACAGCATCGGGTTCGGTTACCTTGACCGATATACGGCGAATTTCGTCGGGAGGGGAGCGGCGTCAGTGCAGGGCGATTCCGCTGTGCCTAGTCGCTAGGCACAGCGGAGTGATGACTCAGGCGTCGGTGAAACATCCGCCGGGACGGATCATGTCGCCTCAGTGCAAAGAAAAGATCGCCGATTCATGATGCGCTGGATCGAACTGATACAGACGCAACCGCCGCGAGGGTTCGAAATTCATCGTGAAATCGACCTTGTGAAGCGCCGGAGCACCATTGGAAGCTGCCGGAGGAATATTGATCATGCCAAACGGCCCACCGGCATTAACCCACCACTGAAAACGGCCGAAAGTGAACCAGCAACCGGAGCCGCCGATATCCTTGGTTGACTGGAACTGGTTTTCCCAGCCGCGAGCGCCGCCGAAATCCGCACTCATGTAACTGTGCAGAAAATGGTCGCCGTTCAGCAGAGTGATTTTCAGATTTTGGCCGCGCAGTCTCCATTGGTCCAGATCGGCCAAACCGCCGCCTTTCCTCTGGCCATAGATCGTATTGTTGGCATAAAACAAGGTGACATCGGCGTCCGAGTCAGGTTCCACCCCGCGCGGCAATCGCGTGCGATGACCCCAGTCGCCCAAGGCTGCCATGGCTTCCTCCATCAGCTCCTCGACTTCCTCATCCGATTTCGGTGCACCCGGCATCGTAGCGGAGTCGTTCGCGTAGCCGGCCGCTTCGCGCAGCGCATGCCACATGCGCTTTTCCGGTGCGAGCTCGCCGATCTTGGCGATGGCTGCGAGCTTGTTTTGAAGACTTGCGGAAGGCGCCGCGCCGAAAACGTCCTGCTCCCACTCCACCAGGGTCCTCTGCTGACCCTCGGGATTCACGAGTTTCTTACCGGCGTTTTCCGTGACCTGCACCCGAGGCGGGTGTTCGCGCCAGCCCCACGTATAGGTGAGGTTGTAATATTTGCCCGGAGGCATTTTCATCGTGAACACATTGCGGGTGCCGTCGGTCATGGGAAAAAAAGTGGTGTCCATGCTGGTATGCGGCATGGGGGGCATTCCTGGCGGGCTGAGCGCAGGGTCATCGAAATACATCACCATGGGTGCGAAATCGTCCTCGCCGCGGTTCAAAACATCTACCGTATAGGTAATCGTGTAAGGAACATCGTTAACTTCGCTGACGTCGATGAAAGCCGCATCGGATTCGATATGGCTATCGAACCAGATTTGGTGGACGTTCACATTCCGGGTGACGGGGTCCACCTTTTTAACCTTTTCCGGTCCCGTGTAGTGCAAGATCGGTATGCCGCTGTATACGCGGGCAGGAACTGGATTGCCCTCCAGAATATCCAGGCCGCGCTGGATCAGCCCCGCTTTACCCAAATGTTCTTCTTCCGGAGCGAGTTTCTCGTGTTTGTCATCTTCTTCATCGTCCGCATCTTTCAGCAGCTTGAATATATGGAGTAGATCATCCGTGGGCGAGGTCTCGAGGATGCCGCTTACGGCGGGGGGCTCGTGCAGGTTATAGGGATGTTCATTGCTGGATGGAAGGGTGTTCTCCATTTCCACACCGTTGCCATCAAAAAGGTTGCCGTTGAAATTAGGCAAAAGATTGGTAGCGTTTACCGGATCGATGAAAGGGTCCTTTTCTGGAAATATTGAAGTTCCGGTAATGACTTCGGTGGTTACTCCATCGGGCTGCAATGTTTGCTGAGGGGCTGCAGGACGAGCATTAGGACAGGGGTGGCCAACATAAATTATTCCACCCATGCCATTGCTCGTCGGGACGCATTGACCGGGTCCTGTCGGTAAAATTGGGCTTGGCGCAGCGAAAGCGGCGCCTATACCGATGGTTAACAAAGTAAGCGTACCGGTAAATGTTTTGATTGATGAGCCTTTCGTCATGACAGCGTCCTTAATTAAAGCTGTGCCGTGGGGCTGGAAGGGTTTTCGCGAACCTCCACCCAAGACAAGCGCTGGGCGAGTTGGTGAGGTCTGGCCAAGGCATGGGACGTCGCCCAACGTGCATACGGCTCGTTACCGTAACGCCATATGTGGTGGTTTGCCATTGCGCCATGTCCGTGGTGAGACCCCAGCTTGTGATAAAGCGCCTGCATATCCGACGACTTTCCAGTCACAAATATCCAACCCTCTTTTGCACCATGCGCCTTGGCGAATTTCTCCAGCACAAGGGGCGTGTCGCGATCGGGATCGGTGGTGACCGATACTAGAAATACGTCGCGCCCCAGCTTGTCACCCAATAGTTCCTGAGTTGATGCCAGGTTACGGGTAACGGGAAACTTATCTTCCTTCTGCACGGACATGAAGTTGATGCCGACGATCTTGCCTTTAATCAAGTCGTCGTAAAACCATGCCTTGCGGCCTTCATGGGTCATAACAATCGGATTGGGAAAGTATTTTGCCGAAGCACCGCCCAGCTTCTTGCATGCATTGGCCGAAAGATTATCGGCGGAAGCGCTTACCAGTTCTCCCGAGCCACCACTGGCATATGCGGACAATGCCAACGCGGGCAGTACAGCTGCGCCGGCGGCAAGAAATTCTCTTCTACTTTTCATTGTCTAGTCCTCTCCGAATTAAAACCCGATGGGGGGATTGCCAAGACGCATCACAGGTCGAGGCTCGATAATCTCGCCCAGCGCGGGGCCATGCGTGGGGGGCACGATGCACCAGCGAATCATCATGGAATGATCCTCGTGAACGACGTTGTGGCAATGCATGACGTGGCATCCGAGGAAATCGCGGAAATGGAAAAGCAATTTCACTTCGTCGCCGGGTCCCAATGTGAGAACGTCCTTGCGAGAAATATTTACATCGCCTTTTTTAAGTGGCTTGCCGTTGAATTCCAGAATCTGGAACTCCTCGAAGTGAATGTGAACCGGGTGCTCCCACCGGGTTCCACCATTGCGGATAGTCCAGATTTCCGCGCTGCCCTGCTCGATTTCCGCGTCAATGCGGTCCATGTCGAACCCGTTGCCGTTCACGGTCCAGATACCGCCGATATAGTCGAATTTGAATAGCCGGTGTTTTTTTACCTTTTTCAAATTGACTTTGGATAACGCCCTCAGTTTTTTGGGGATCCGGCTGCGATCGGGCCCGGTCAGAGGAACCACGCGGAACTGCATTACGCTGTCGCCGGCGCCTTTGTCAAAGCGCCGTCCACTCGGACCTTCGCCGCGCACCTGCTCCAACAGGTTCTCCAGAACAATGTTGCTGCCCGGCTGAAACGTGGAAAAATCGACAATGACGTCGTGACGTTGAGCAACCGATAGCTTGAGGGTATCGGCTATTACAGGGGCCGGGAGCAAATTGCCGTCATTGCCAATCACGATGAATTTCTGATCGGAGCGCAGTCCCAGTTCATAGAAACGCGAAGGCCCGCCGTTGAGAATACGAAAGCGATACTTGCGTGGCTCTACTTCCATGTAGGGCGTGACTTTGCGGTTTACGGTAAAGTATTTCCCAAGGAACCCATTGATGTTCTGGCTAAGATATAGCTGGCCCGCTGGATCAAAGCTGATATCGTGGAGAATCAAGGGCACATCGTACTTTCCGCTGGGAAGCCCGAACGCCTGTGGGCTTGGGTCGTTCTCATCGCCGGTGTCCTTATCGTCGAACAACAGGTAAAAACCAGTCAACCCCATATAGACGTTGGTCGCGGTAAAGTCCATGCGGTGGTCGTGATACCACTGGGTCGTCTGCTTCTCCAATGGGTCACCGCCAGCGGGATAATTCGGGTGGTGATAATCCCAGAAATAACCGGGATCGACGGGGTCCCAAGGCAATCCATCACTTTCTGATGCCTGATGAAGATTGTGCAAATGGGTTGTAACGGATGGAAGGGCGAAGCCGACATGATTTGCGGGTAGCTGGTTATACCTCCTGATCAATACCGGCTCCCCATAACGCGCATGGAATGTTTCGCCCGGCACGTTGCCGTTAAACCCCCATACTTTGGTTTCCGGCAGATCCCTGTGATATCGGTGATCGAATTCGCGGAGAACCTGAATATAAATCTTCTGCGGAGTGAACTCGCTATAGCGTTGATGCCTGGATGGATCAATTGGAGGTGCGAGGGGAATGTTGACAGCTTGTGCTACCGGCATGATCGGTAACGGGTCCACGAAAGGGCTGAGGTTGAAATCGTGCGAACCTGGGTCGTCCTGGTCTAGCGTCAGGTTATCCGGCGTGCATAAACCTCCTACTAGATCGCCGACTCCGAACGCATGTTTGGATGCGGCCATGCCTGCTCCAGCGGCGACAAGACCCAACTTGAGCACGCCTCGTCTTGATGTATTCGTCATTTGTATATCACCTCATGTGACCCGAAAGAGCCATTTAAAAGTCACTCCAGACTATTCCGCTCGTATTTCTGCCAAACCGGGATGCAGCAGAATTTGTCCGTGGTCGACAGATATGCCCGTTGGCAGACTAGTTGTAACGGTTCCCGAATAAATATCCATTGAACGCGCAAAAAGCGCTGGTTGCGCTTTCCTGAAACCAGAAGCTGTGCATATCTACCCTAGCCAAAGTGAATTAGCATGTCACTAGGGTCACGATATCTGTACTGGCGGACCAGATTTTAAAATCGGTATTGTTCGTTCGGCGAGGGAAATATGATCTTTTTTGCGTAAGAAGTTTCTTACACACTGCGAAAAGGCCGCCGTGATGTCGTTTGCGGATCAGCTTATGCGGTACGCGACGTCCAGTAGAATATGGGTAAGATGCATCGAAAATGACATAATGTATTTGCCGTTTTATGGTTATGGGAACAGCGTGTGCTGCGGCGCGTGAAATATCGGCGGATGGCCCGATACGCAAGCGGTGCCGCGCCGGCCAGGAAAACCGAAAGTTGGCGGAAAAAGTAACCTGACCGCGCCTCATCCCCGCGCCGGCCGCCGGTTCTCAAGTGGCTGCCTCCATCCGCCAGCGCTCGCGCACTCGAGCGATAAAGGACTCCCGGCTCTCCGTCATTTCCCGGATAACGTCGGCCGGGGCGGCCGTTCGTTCGTGGCGGGCCGCCCAAAGAATCATCTCCACCAGCACCGGGGCAAGGTCGATGCCTTTCTCCGTAAGGCTGTATAGGTGGCGCCGGGCATCGGCGGGGTCGCGCTGCTTGGCGATGATGCCGGAGGATTCCAGCCGCTGCAGCCGGTCCGACAGGATGTTGGTGGCGATCTTTTCCCCCCCATTCAGAAATTCGTTGTAGGTCTTGCGACCGAAGAACATCAGGTCGCGCACGATCAGCAGCGACCAGGTGTCTCCCAGGGCTTCCAGCGTGATGTTGATGGGGCAGCCGGAACGCCGCCCGGCAAGCTCTTTGTCGCTCATGCGGCGAGCGTACGCAAGACGCTTGCATATCGCAAGCTAAACGTGAATACTTGCAATACGCAAGCGAGGTGCATTCGCGACCGTCCATCCGTTCAAGGGAGAGATTCGTATGAGCACAGAAGGAAAATTTCAGTTGCCGTCGCCGCCGTCCGCCTTCCCCTTCGAAAGCCGCTATGTGAAAGTCGACGGCTTCAGGATTCATTACCTCGAGGTCGGCGAAGGAGAGCCGGTCCTGTTTTTCCACGGAAACCCCACTTCCTCCTACCTGTGGCGCAACGTCATCGGTCCGGTGGCAGAAGCGACCTCGCGGCGCGTGATCGCCTTCGATCTGCTGGGGTTCGGCAAGTCGGACAAGCCCGCTGTCCAGTACACACTGAAGCTCCACGCCGAAATCGTCGCAGGATTCATCCGGCGTCTCGGCCTGAAGAGATTGATCCTGGTCGGCGACGATTGGGGCGGCCCGCTGGCCGCCAACTATGCGCTACGACATCGGGACGATGTTCAGGGCCTGGCTTTGATGGAATCGTTCCTGTGGCCCATGACCTGGGAGGACGACTTCGAACCCAAATTCCGCGTTCCCTTCAAACTCATGCGTTCGCCCCTGGGTTACCTTTTTACCCAGGTTTTCAACATCATGATCAAGAAGCTCATTCCCGAGAATTGCCCGATTTCCCCGGAGGCCCTAAACCATTACATCGAGAGTTGCCCGACCGTCGCTTCGCGCAAGGCCATCGGCAGTTTCCCGAAACTGCTCCCCGTCGGTGGCAAGCCGAAAGCCAGCCACGATTTCTTCCTGGAGTTGCAGGAAGGGCTGAAGTCGTTCCAGACCCCGGTGCTATGGATCAAGGCTACCCCCGGCGTCGTGCCCTCGGACGACTATCCGCCCCAGCGGAAGCGGCTCAGCGAAGTGCAGGCGCTGCTCCCGCACATGGTCATCCGGCAGTTCGGGCCGGGGCACCATTTTCTGGCGGAAGAGCGCCCGGAACGGGTCGCAGAGCTGGTTTCGGAATGGATCGCTGAAATCCGCCAAGGAGCATGACATGAGCACGCGAGACGACATACAACGTCTGGCCGAGCGGGTGCGCGCCGCACTGGCCGGGATGGCGGTCACCGAGAAGCGCATGTTCGGCGGCATCACCTTCATGCTCGACGGCAACATGCTGTGCTGCGCCTCGAAACAGGGTTTGATGGTCCGGGTGGGCAAGGACGCGGAACCGGAGGCGCTGCGGCTCCCCCATGCGCAACCCTGCGACGGTGCAAGGCACAAGATGCCCGGCTTCGTCGTGATTGCCGCCGAGGGGCTGAGCGGCAACGGTGACTTCAGCGCCGGTCTCGGACTGGCATTGCGCTACGTGTCCGCCCTGCCGCCGAAAGAGACATCGCCGAAATAAGCCATTCGACTGCGTTTCTGCGATGAAAAGTTTCTGCTCTGCCGAAGCCCGCACGCCCCACGCCGGCCACAACCCGCACGGTGAAGACGGGCAGGCCGAAACGCAGGAGGCGGCGACGTTCCCGGATCCCAAGCGATCCGTTCGGCAAGGTCGACGCTCATCCCGAGCGCCCCGGCGTGTGGAAGGCCGGCGTAAGGCCCAATGCAGCAGCGGCAAGGCGAGCACGATACCGGCGAGCTGTAGCATCGGCGCCACCAGCAGGGCGATGGGGCCTTGCGGATCGGGGTGGACGAAAATCACGTCAGCCAGCAACTTCAGACCGGCACCGGCCACAAGCAAAATCGCTGCGAGATTGGCGAGCACAGAGGCGCGGTCCCGCGACCGTAGCGCCACGATGCCCGCGAGCAGGACATAGGGCAGCAACAGCCAGCCGGAAAAAAGGAGGCCCGCCTTCACAGTCACGGGTTGCAGCACCCTGACCATGGCCAGGGTGATCGCCATTGCCCCCAGCAGCGCCAGGAACGAGAGCCGCTTGACGGTCCGGGCACCGCTATCCCGATCGGTTGTCGTCATCGCTGTTCGACGGCAAATGTCCAGGTTTTGCCATAGTCGATGCTTTGCACCCGCACCGCCTGGTCATCCCTGAACGCACTGGAGCGTGCCAGGACGGAAACGGTCCCGTGCCCGTTGGACTGAATCGCCTTGAAGTTCGGGGCGCGGTCTCCCGGAAAATCGTAATGGCGGCAATCGGCTTTGCCCGTGGGGGCGCAGTAATCGGGTTTTTCCGCCGGCGCGATCGGTTCGGCCGGCAAGCTCGTGGGGCGCCAGCTTTGGAACTTGCCGCAAGCGTCGAAAGGCACATTTGAAGTGCAGCGGATAGCGTTCGTAATAGCGCACCACCTTGGGCTTGAAGCGTGGCCCGTCGTAGAAAACGAACTCGTCCAGCCTTTCCGTGGACGGCTCGCAGCCGGCGAGCGAATCTCGACGTCGAAAGCCGGGGATTCGATCCAGCCGCTCGCCGCTGACAGCTTCGCCCCGGTGATTTTCCGCACCCCATTGTCTTGCAGGCGATGCCCCGCCCAGGCGCGGAAGAGGGAGAGTCCCGGCAGGATGGCGATCACGGTGTAGGGATCGCCGCCCACGTGGGGCAAGGGCGCCCGCCACAGCCACCATGCGTCCCCGGATTTCGCCAGAACGACGGGGATGCGCCGAATGTCGCAGGCGCCGAAGCGGAGATCGGCGGCGCGCACCCGCTCGGCCCAGGTCATGGTCCACGCCGACTGGCGGCGGATGCAGGCCTGCCACGCGCTGCGAGCCGCCGCGGACACCGATGCCTGGGAGTCCGACGGCGGGCAGTCCGCGACCTGCCCTTGCCGGATGCCCATGGTCCCGCGGGCATCGAACTCCACGTCGGCCAGCCGCATTCCGCCGTCGTCCAGCAGGGAAAGCGTCGCGGCCCCCAGGGGCCGCATCCGGCCGTCCGCCGGCGTGCCTAGAGTGTCGGTGCGCCGACGGGCCGCCAAGCCATGGAAAGAAGGAATTCGTTCGTTCTTGACGCGTCCATATATGTGTATATACTCCTTTTAAGCCGACGCCACTTGGGTCAACGTCCGATGCATCATTCCGCCGAATCGCCGATCAGGGAGCCGGATTACGGCTGCTGCATGGACTGCACCGGATTCAATCTGCGCAAGACCATGCGATCCGTGAGCCAGTTGTACGACGACATGCTGCGCCAGGCGGGCATCCGCGGCACCCAGTTCTCCCTGCTGGTCGCCATCCGGATGGCCGGGCCCGTTTCCGTGACGCAACTCGCCGAGATCGCAGTCATGGACCGGACGACTCTGACCCGCAACCTGGAGGTGTTGCAAAAACAGGGATTGATCCGGGTAGCCGCGGGCCAGGACCGCCGCACGCGCCTGGCGACCCTTTCGGACGAGGGGCGTGCCGTGCTGGCGAAGGCGTATCCCCTGTGGGAACAGGCGCAGGCCCACATCAAGGATTCCCTGAGCGAAGAGCGCCTGCAAACGCTGATGGAAGGATTGGCGAATCTGGTCAAAGTCACGCAGGCACGCTGAAAATATTTTGCTTATGTGTAGCTACACAGAGGAGGCGTTATGTTCAGGAAACCCGACTGGAAAGGACAGGTAGTCATCGTCACCGGCGCTTCCAGCGGCATTGGCCGCGCTACGGCGCTGGCTTTCGCAAGGGCGGGAGCCACGACGATTCTGGTGGCCCGCTCCCGGGACACACTCGAAGGCGCCGCCGACGAAATACGCTGTGTCCATCCAGATGTACGCGCCATGCCGGCCGACGTGTCGCGGCGAGAAGAGGTGCAAGCCTTGGTCGGGGAGGTTGATAAGGAATTCGGCAGGATCGACGTCCTGGTCAACAACGCCGGCGGCGGCGCGGCGGGCACGGCCGAACAGGAAAGTTTCCTGGATGATTTCCAGGCCATCATGGCGACCAGCTTTTCCGGCAAGGTGTTCTGCGTTCAGGCGGTGCTGCCGATCATGCGCAGGCAGGGCAGCGGCCACATCGTCAATATCTCCTCCGTGGTGGGGCGAAAGGCGTTTCCCGGCTTCGGCGCCTATTCGGCGGCCATGCACGCCGTCGCGGCTTTTTCCGATGCGCTCCGCCAGGAACTCGCCGGCAGCGGGATCGGCGTGTCCACCCTCCATCCGGCCCTGACCCGCTCGGCGTTTTTCGAAGCGGTCGCTGCGGGCGCCGTCCCCGCGCCTTTCCATCACATGCGGCCCATGGCGGCCGATTACGTGGCCGGGAAGATCATGAAGGCGGTGCGTAAGAAGCAGCCCCGCGTGGTGATCCCCTGGCAGCCCAATTTATTGTTGTGGGGCGATGCTTTGTCCGCTCAGGCGGGCGATCGCATGGTCCGCCTGCTCGCCAAGCCGTGGTTTCTGCGCCTGATCGGCATGTGCCGGGGTAAGGCCCCGGCGCCTGGCAAGGCCGTAACCGTGGAAAAGGGCAGGGCGCCGTGATGCGGCGTTTGACCGGCTTGGCGTGCCTGCTGG
>DATDOO010000333.1:0-12834 GCA_035293245.1 Methylococcaceae bacterium | reverse complement strand
GTGGATGGGCAGGTCGGAGGCGCGTTGCAGCCAGGTGTTGAAAATGAACCAGCCGGAAAGGTGGTCGGGGGTGAAGTCCGGGCTGACGGTGAACAGATGTGACATGGCGCGATTCCTTAACGTGAAAGTTGCGGCAACTTTGCTCACCCTCTCCCTCTGGGAGAGGGCCGGGGTGAGGGAAACGGACATGGCGAGCGCGTCTTTCGATTCCGGAGAGACGCGAGCGCCATGTCCGTTAGGGTCAGAACAGGGTGGGATACAGCTTGATGCATTCCTCGACGCGCGCGCGGGCGGGCTTGCGGCGCACGGAGGTGTAGCCCGTGATCTGGCCGTTACGGATGTTGGGGATGACGGTCGCCTTGACCCAATAATAGCCGCCGTCTTTGCGCAGGTTCTTGACGTAGCCCTGCCATTTTTCGCCCCGGTTGATGGTTTCCCACAGGTCCTTGAAGGCGGCGGGCGGGATGTCCGGATGGCGCAGGATGTAATGCGGCGCGCCGATCAATTCGTCCAGCGTGTAACCCGACATGTCCACGAAGGACTGGTTGGCGTGGGTGATGACGCCTTGGGTGTCGGTGCGGGAAACGATCAGCCGGCCTTCCGGGAAAGGCGTTTCGATGTCGGTGACCAGAACGCGGCGCGTCGTGCCGTCGAAAAAGTGTAGCGTGTGCTCGGTGTAGTCGCCGACGATATCGGCGGGATTCATGTCTTGCATGGCCGGTGCCTCCTGAAGCCGGATGTGGATGGTGTCGCGGGAGCGGTCAGAGCAGCGCGGAAATGCTCTCCGCCGCGCGTTTGACATCCAGGAAGATGAGGCCGAGCTTGGCGTTGGGTTTGGCCATGACGGTCAGCACCGCTTCCCTGCCGGCGTAAATCATCAGCACGTAGCCGCGATCCCCCTTGATGAGCACCTGCTCCAGTCCGCCGCGCGCCAGTTCGTGGGCGGTGCGGTCGCCGAGGGAAAGCATGGCGGCGCTCATGGCGCCCACGCGGTCTTCGTCCAGGTTGTGGGGCAGCACCGCGGCCATCATCAGGCCGTCGGTGGAGATGACCCCTGATGCTTCGATGTCGGCGGAAGTGCTGTTCAGTTCCGTCAGGATGGAGGTGAGCATGTCTGCGCGCATGAGTGTCGTTCCTCGTGGGTTCTCGTTATTGAAAGGCAGGGTTAATAGGCGCCTGCGTAACGCCGGTTCAGCAGCCAGGCCAGGGTGGTGAAATCCGGCTGGTTGAAGCGTGGCAGGCCGGCGACCACCAGCATGAAGCGTTCCTTGCCCACGTACAGGGGCCAGAAGCCCACCTTGCTCACCCCCGCCGCGTCCACGATGGACCAGGCGCTGGAGTTGAGCCCCATGTTGCGGGCGAGCAGCCCGGAACGCCGGTCGTGCAGGATGGCCAGTTCCGCGCCGAGAGCCGAAAGTTCTTCCGCCACTTCGTGCGGAAAGCCGCTGGTGGCGAGATAAAAGCCCTCGCTGTCGGCGAGCAGCGCCTTGCCCTTGTTGCTCAAGCCCGCCAGCAGGTCGGGCAGGATTTGTTCGAAGGGCAGGTTCGGGCAGTGCAGGGGCGTCGCCAGCCCTTGCACCCACTTAACCTGCTGGGCGTGGTGCAACAGGTCCAGCGCCTTGTCTTCCTCCGCCATGGCGCTCCAGGCGAACAGGTTCTGCAGGGTCAGGGGCGGACTGGATTCCTGGAGCAGCAGATTTCTCAGCAGTTGCCGAGCCGGCGTCGCTTCCGTCGTGGCGACGGCGTGATAGGCTCCCGCCGGCGTGGGGTGGACATGGACGTTTTCAGCCAGGGTCAACTGTTTCACTCGGCCCTCCTCTCCAGGCCCGGATCGATGGAAAAGAGCAGGGACTGGATCAGGACGGTGACATCCGCCTCGCGCCGCGCGTCGACCTCGAAGACCGGCGGGTTATATCCCAGGCTTTTCAAATGGCTGTTGTAGTCGGCAATGGTAGGCGCCGCGCTGCGATCCATTTGCGTGACGCCGATCACCATGCTGGTGGATTCGATATAGGACTTGAACTTTCCCAGAAAAAAGGCCAAGTCCTTGAACGGGTCGCTGCGCGTGTTGTCGATCAGCAGCACCAGGCCGATGCCGCCGGTGGTGAGGATGTCCCACATGAAGTCGAAGCGCTCCTGCCCTGGAGTGCCGTACAGGTGCAATTTCTCGCCCCCGGCCAGGTTCATGATGCCGTAATCGAGCGCGACCGTGGTGGCGGCCTTGCGCTCCTTGGTCATGTCGGTGGCCAGTTCGTCGGTTTTTACCGGCGGCACGTCGCTGAGGGCGGCAATGGCGGTGGTTTTGCCCGCTCCCACGGGGCCGGTGAAGATGATTTTGTTGTATAGAGCCATGAAAATCCCTAGTTTCTAAATCATGCCAGGCGCAGGCGACCCAGCACCTTGCGGAAAAACGAGGCGCGCTCCGCCGGAGGCGGCGCGGCGGCGGGCGGCGTTGCAGGAATGGCGGATTGAGTGACTTCCACCAGGCCCAGCGTGTGAGCGGCGCTGAGAAAGGCGAAGACATACTGCTGGGAAATGCCTAATACCCGTGCCGCTTCGCAGGGCGTATGCGGCTGGTTGTGCAGCAGCGCTGCGATGCGCAGGCTGTGCGGCGTGATCAGGAAGCGCGTCAGGTTGGGCCAATGGCGGATGGTGACGTGTTGCCGGAAGGACATCCCTTGAGGCACGCGCCCTTTGGACGTCCAGATGGCGGTTTTCCACAGGAACGCGTCGATGGGCGCCAGCCGTTCCGGTTTGGATTCCATGACAGCCGCCGCTTCTTCGGCGCTCAGCGGCTCCAGGGTTTTCGAACTGGCCGCGCCCTCGGCGGTAAGGCCCGTGCCTAACATGTTGCGCAACTGCAGCGAACAGGCGGCGCGCAATTGGGCTTCGTCGGCGTCCACCCAGATTTTCCGTTCTTCCGGGAAAATGCAGATCGGCGCCCAGGTGTTCCTGACCCGCATGGGCCGGCCCAGAAGCAACGCTTGGCGATACGCAGACTGGAGAAGTCCCTGCAAATGCATCAAGGGGTCATAGGTGGCTTCCCGTTGCTGCTTGATGTCGTTGAGGTCAATGTCCGTGCGGTAGCCGAAATAGGATAGAAAGCTCTGCTCGTCCAGCAGCGTGCCTATTTCCCGCAAGGCTGCGCCGGTATTTTCCCGCGCCTGGACGACTTTGACCTCGGTTTTGGGTTCGCTCTTCGCCGTGCGGGCGGCGTGGGGGTGGGCGCGTCGCCATTCCACACGCTTCTTGGCCTCGTCCAGCGCGGCCAGCATCTCCTGCGCCTTGGCGGGCTTTTTCACGAACAGCGCGTCGGGTTGGCGTTTGTCGTCATGGAGCGAAAGGGCAATGATGAGCCGGTCCGGATGGCGTTGGCGCAGATTCGCGCAAAGCTCCGCGGACTGGCGCGTGTCCATGTCGAGGATGACCGCATCGGCCTCCGCCTCGCCCGTCACCTCTGCACGGCCTTTGTAAGCGCTGTTCAGGAAGACGCGGAACAGGTTCGCGCTTTTCTCGTCGAGGCCAACCAGGGCCAGTTTCATGAGGGATTTGGATGAACTCATTGGATTTTGTCCATTTTCAGAAAACGGGCTGTGGCGCGCCAATCCTCGGCAAGGGGATTTTCATCCGTGGCGAATGTCGTATACAGCTTGAGGAAATGGCTGGCGTCCCGTTGTGCCCGATACAGATCCAGCAATTCCCATTGCAGGTCGGCGCGCTCCGGTTGGGCGGCGAGGGCGCTTTCAAGAATCTGTCGGGCCTCGTCGATCTGGCTGTATTCGATGCATTCGCGCGCCTCGACGAGCGGGTCCCGGGTATCGGGGTCGGATATTTCCCGCGTCTCGACGAGGTGCAGCATTTCTCCCATGCCCAGCCCGAACAGGGAGGAGCGGAGCGGCGGGACGCTTTCCGCGCTGAGCGTCGAGTCTTGCAGCCAGCGGGTGAGGTGGGCGTGGTGTTCCGGCAGGAGGCGCGCGCGCGCGCCTTCCGTCATGCGCCGCCGCAAGGCGCGGCCGTCGGTGCCCAATACCAGGAATAGATCGATCAAAGCGCCGTACAGGGATTCGGGGCGATCAAGCTGGTATGCGAGAGCGATGCGCCGGATGTGGTGCAGAAGATGGGACGGTTCGGCGGCGATGCGCTGCTCCAGGTAGTCCGACAGTTCCGGCGCTTCGGAGAGGCCGACGGGCCGGAGGGCACGCATACCGTCGACGCGGAATGCCCATTCCTCCCTCTCGCCTTCCCACAACGGCATCGGTTCCGGTGACATTTCGCCTTCGTGAATCGGTTCCAGGAAAAGCTCGGAAGACATGCCAGATGTTGTGATGGGTTAATTATCAATTTCTTATAAAAACCACATTTTTAGTATGGAGCAAATCCGCGCAAAAGCAAAGGGCATTTTTCTCGTCGACGAGAAAAGCTCCAGTAAGGAGGCCACAAGGAGATTCCAGCCCTCGTAAGGCGCAACAGGCGAAAGCGCTATGGCGCCGCTCAGTCGGTCTCCGGCCCACGGGCGGCCCGTGGATAATGTGCGCTGGGGGGTAATGGGCTCGTGCGGGCAAGAACGACGCGGCGAGCGCCTCGATAAACACCAAGGCGGCGATGATGAAAGCGAAGACAACGCGAGGGGCCGGCGGCCTCGTTTATTCCACAGCGCACGGCCGCATGTGTCCGGCGTGCCGCAAGCCCGTGGCCCAGTGCACCTGCCGTCAAGCGGCCGTGCCGGCGGCGGGCCCGGTGCGGGTGCGCCGTGAAACCAAAGGCCGCGCCGGCAAGGGTGTGACCGTAATCATGGGCGTGCCGCTGGATTCGGCCGGCTTGGCGGAATTGGCCAAACGCCTCAAGCAAACATGCGGTTCCGGCGGGACGGTAAAAGACGGGAGCATCGAGATCCAGGGCGACCATTGCGACCTGGTGATGGAGGAACTCAAGAAACGGGGCTGGGTCGTCAAGCGGGCGGGCGGTTAGCGGATAGCCGGCGCGGCGCGGGAAATTCCCGGAGTGGTTTTCAACCCCTGACCGGCGTTGGCGTCCGGCTGATGCCGTTTACCGGGATCCCTGCATGTGCCGGAAAACGCCGACGATGTCCTGCCTGTTGACCGAATACCAAAGGTTGCCGAGATGGCCGCCGCGGGGATAGATTTTGGCCCGTTCGCGGAATATCCCCTCGAGATATTCGAGGTCTTCGGCGGAAACCAGAAAGTCATCCCGGTTGTGCATGAGGAAAACCTTGCTGTTGCCGGCCAGTGCGGTTCCGACGTATTTCAGCGAGCTATTTTCATTGAGTGCCTCCACGCTCATGGAGCTGTCGCCAAATTGCCTTAACCGGGGAATGAGTCCGGTGGTGACATAGCGCATCACCGGATGCTCGCGGGCTTCCTCCAGGCGGCCGCTGCGGTATCCCCAACTGACGGGAGTTTTCAGCAGGCCCGGACGGTATGCCTGTTCGATCACGTACAGCGTATCCCCGACCGCGCTGCGAAATGCCTTTCCGATCAGGTATTTCATCTGTTTGGGGGTGAGCTGCAGCCGTTTGTCCCAGTCGGCGAAATAGCCTGGGGCTTCGGTATCCTGCCGCATGGCTTTTGCGGCCGTGCCGAAGGCGTAATCTTCGAGATTCCTTTTTTGCCCGGCTTTGAAATCCCTTCCAAGATCCGCCATTTCATCGATTTTGCCGATTGTGGCGAGCACGTCGACAGGCGGGTTGACCAGCAGGTAGGTATCGAGGCCGATGCTGCGCTGCAACGAATCGATCTGGCTGATATGAGCGGCATAGAGTGCGCCCTGGCTCAGGCCCAGCATTCCTATGCCGCGGATTTTGGCTTGGTAGTGCGCCTTGATGTCGCCCAATACCCGCTGCATCGCCGCATAAAGGTCTTTGCTGTCCTCCCGGACGAGTCCGGGAAAGCCCGCGGCGCTGGCCGCGAGCGCGAAATTCCAGCTAAATGGCGACGGCAGGACAACGACATGAAAACCGTGTCCGGCCAGCAGTTCCGCCATATACGCCGCGGAACCGGCGTAAGCCGTACTGCCCACGCCCGGAACGATGAATATCAGCGGCGCCGGTCCGCGCTGCCGGTAAAACCGATAGCGCAGTGCGCCCATTCCTTCCAAAAGATGGGTGTCGTCGCGGCCGGTCAGGATGATTAGCCGGCGGTCCAATATGTCGCCCGCCAGCAAGGACTCGCGGCCCTTCATGATGGCAACGGTCGTCGTGGCCACGTAGGGATCGTCGTACGGATAAGGGTAGGATGCCGGCTCCAACCGAGTTGCCACGGTGTCCGCCGCAACCGACAGGCTCCATGTCACCGCCGCCATCAGGACGATAAGCAATCCTCGCTGTTGCATTTCACACCTCCTTACTCCATGAGCCGCCGTTTGTTTTTTACAAATTGGACTATTGGGCGCCTAGGAAATTCAAACCGAGATGGCCGCGGCCGGACGGAGGTGGCAATGCAAGACCCGGCACCGGAGCCTGGTTTAAAGTCGCCGGAGCACGTGAAGCGCTATTTCAACGACCTCCAGGTCGCTTATGCAGCTTCATGAATAATTCGCGGTTCCCCGGTCAAGCGCTTACCGTCGAGGTTGACGATTTCCCTCATCCGGCATCCGGCGGTTTCACCGGCAACAAAATGCGAAACGTCGTGCCTTTTCCGACCTCGCTTTCCACCTCGATCTTGCCGCCGTGCTTTTGCACGATGCTGTAGGACAGGGACAAGCCAAGCCCCGTGCCTTTGCCTACGGGTTTGGTGGTGAAAAAGGGGTCGAAAATCCGTGCCAGATGCTCGGGGGCAATGCCCGCGCCGGTATCGGCGATTTCCACGCAGGCCTGATCGCCTTTCATGCCCGTGCGGATCGTGATCACCCCTTGCTCGGCGATGGCGTGCGAGGCGTTCACCAGCAGATTCATGAAGACCTGATTGATCTGCGAAGGCAGGCATTCGACATCCGGTAGCTCCCCATATTCCTTGACGACTTCCGCCTTGTACTTGATCTCGTTCCAGACGATGTTGAGGGTCGAGTCGATGCCCTTGCGCAGGTCGGCCCATTGCCAGTCTTCTTCCGAGCCCGCGTGGGAGAAATCCTTGAGATCCTGCACGATGCGCTTGACGCGTCCGATGCCGTCCTGGGATTCGTGCATCAGCGCGCCCACGTCCTCCCGGACAAAGGGGAGATCGATGCGCGCCTTGAGTTCCCGCACCGGCTTCAGGAGGCTTTCGTCCGCCACGCTGCCCTCCGTCGCCGCGTAGGCGTCGAGCAGGGCGAAGATGTCCTCTATGTATTTTTGCAAAGTGCCGAGATTGGAACTGACATAGCCGATGGGGTTGTTGATCTCGTGCGCCACGCCCGCCGCCAGTTGGCCGATGGACGCCATTTTTTCCGATTGCAGCAATTGTCCCTGCATATCCTGCAAGCGGCGATAGGCCTGCTCCAGTTCGTGGATTTGCCGCTGTTGTTCCAGATGCAGCCGGGCGTTTTCGACGACGATGGAAATGAGGCTCACCGGTGCCGTGCCGTGTTCCAGTTCCTGCGGGGTGAACGGCGGCGTGCCGGCAAGCCGGTTGATGGAAATCGCCCCGATCACGCCGCCTTCCATCTTGAGCGGCCAGCACATGGCCGATGAGGGTCTGGTCACGCTTGTTCGTGTTCCTTGCGAGGAAAAGCGCGCATCGCCGGACAGGTCGCCGTTGAGCAGCATTTCCGCGCCGTCCTCGGCCACGCGGCCCAGGATGCCGTATCCCTTGGGGATCACGCTGCCGACGACTTCCTCAGGCAGGCCGACACACGCGACGATGACGAGCGCCTCCGCATCGCGGCGCAACGCCAGCGATCCGGTCGCGCCGTCGAAGCCCGCGACGACGTGCTTGAGGATATGCCGGTAACCTTCCGCGGGCTGTTCACGGAAGACGTGCGACTGTCCGAGTCGGTACAGCTCGTAAAGCCACTCAAGCTGACGCGCGCGCTGTAGCGGCATAGGGCTAGGCTCCGACCAGCAGGTGGGTGGTGGCGCCCAGCGCTTCCAATTCGACGGTCGTCTTCTGAAGCGCGTCCGCCGAGATACCCAGGCAGCAGTCCGCTGCGGAGGCGATAAACGCAGACACTTCCAGCGTCGCGGCGCCTTTCTGGCGCTTGACCTCCAGGCACAACATGTTGGCGATGTAGACGACATTTGCCAGGGGGAGCCGACAGCTTTCCGCTGGGCCGTGGTGCTGGAAAATGGCACATTGGATGTCCGGCGGGAATTTCCAGCGGCGTGCAAGTTCCGCCCCGATCTCGGGATGGGTGACGCCGAGCACCGCGCGTTCCGCGTCCAGCAGCGAGCGGGGTTCGCCGCGCATGGATTCCTCGACGCGGCGGAATGCATCGCCCGCGTAAACCGCCATTACCAGGCGGCCCATGTCGTGCAACAGGCCGGCGGTAAAGGCGACGTCCTCGTCGAGTCCCACCTTGCCGGCCAGCAAACGGCTGCCGCAGCCGGTGCCGAAAGCGTGGCTCCAGAAATCCCTCCAGTTCAACGGGCTCTTGCCGCGTGGGAAAACATCCATCAGCGCAGCCGCCGTCACCAGCGTGCGCACCTGATTGATGCCGAGCAGGGTAATCGCCTCGCGCAGGGAGCCGATCCTGCCGGAACAGCCGAAAAACGGCGAATTGGCCACGCGCATGATGCGCGCCGCCACGGCGGGGGTTTGACCCACGTTTCGCACCAGGCCGGGAATGTTGACGTTTTCTTGTCTAAGGCTGGACAAAATCTCCGCCACCGGCCCCGACGGCGCAGGCAAGTGATTCACGCCGTCGAGAAACGCCATGGCCTGCGGCGAATGGCATGTTTCACCGCGCGCCGTCATCGCTTTCTTCCCAGGGTGAGACGACCAAGACGATTCCCGCCGATTTGCAATGCGCGCCCATGCGGTGCCACCACAGTTCCGCGTGCCGGCCATCGGGCAACTGGAAATTAACCCGTGTTTTACACGACGATCCGGCGGTCTCGCTGATGCGATCCAGCAGTGTTTTGGGTAGGCGCTCCGCCGCGTAACTGCCCAAAAGCGTGGACTCGGGAGGTGCGGCGAATAGTTCGTCCGCCTGGCGATTCACGACGACGATTAGACCGTCGGCATCCGCCCCGATCACCGCCAGGGGCAGATACTCCAGGATTTCCTGGGAAACCTGAAGAACGTTGATGTTGTTGACGATTTCCCGCGTCTTTTCGGCGACACGGCGCTCCAGGTCCAGATTGTCGCTTTCCAGCCTGGAATTGACGCGCGTCAATTCGGCTTGGAGCCTTTCGTTTTCCAGCACGGTTTCATGGCGCTCGAAAGCTTCCTCGATGTTGGCGCACAACAAAACGTCGTCCCAGGGTTTGGTCAGGAATTTATAGATGGCGCCTTCGTTGATGGCGTCGGTTACCGATTGGAGGTCGGTGTAACCGGACAAAACGATGCGTATCGTTTTTGGATGCAGCGTCTTGACGCGCCGTAGAAACTCAACTCCGGTCATTTCCGGCATGCGTTGATCCGAGAGAATGACGCCGATTTCATGCTGGGAAAGCAGTTCCAGGCCTTCCTGGCCGCTCGCCGCGGTAAACACCCGATACTCATGGCCGCTGCGACGTAGTAAACGTACCAGAGAGGATCGAACGTAGGGTTCGTCGTCGACGAGCAGCAAGGTACGCGGTTGAATATAGCCGGGCATATTTAAAATCTGCGGAAATAAACACGAGAATAAGAATTCTGAATTAACCCGGTAAAATTTGTTGCAACTCCAGGTTAGTGGGTGCCGTAGTTATCTATTTCCTCCGTTGGCATTTGCGGCAACGGCAATCCGACGTGAAAACCCTGTGCATAATCTATACCCATATTCCGGATCGCCTGCCAAAGTGCTTCGGATTCGACGAATTCCGCCACGGTTTTTATGCCCAGATCCTTGCAGAGCCGGCAAAGGTTTTCGACCAGCGCATAGTCCACTTGGGAATTAAGGATATTGCGCACGAAAGCGCCGTCCACTTTGACATACTCGAAACGCAACTCTCTAAGATAATGGAATGAATTGTAACCGCTGCCGAAATCGTCCAGGGCAAAGGCAAATCCCTTTTGTCTCAGGTTGCTGAGAAAGCGGCGCATACCGCTCATGTCGCTGATGGCGTCGCGCTCGGTGATTTCAAAAACAATTTCGCTGGGAGCGACATCGAACTGCTTACACATTTCCTCGGCAAAGCCGAGCATGCCCCGCCCCTGAATTTCCTCGGCGGATAGGTTGATAAACAGGAGTGGACTTTTTTTGCCGGGAATCTTTGCTTGCGCTTTTTTGGCCTCCAGCGCGTTGAAGATAATCGACCGATCCAAGTCCAGGGCCAAGCCGTATTTTTCCACCGCGTCCATGAAGGCGCCGGCGGAAACAATCTCGCCGTCCGGTTCACGCAGCCTGGCCAGGGTTTCATAAGCGCTGACTTCGCCGTTTCTGCAGCAGACAATGGGCTGGAAATACGGCATGATCCGGCTTTCTTCCAGGGCGATGCGCAGCTTTTCGGCGTGGGCGCGGGTATCCCGGTTTTCCTGGATGCGCTTTTCACCCGCATCAAGTGTGCGCACGCTGTTTTTGCCGTGCTTTTTGGCGCTATATAACGCGATATCGACGCCGGTCATCAGGTCCGTGAAACTATTGGCATCCGTGGGGCTGGTGATGACGCCGATGGATGTGGTTATCCTGAATGGCTTGCCTTCCGGCGATTCGAAAAAGGTATTGACCAGTGCTTCCCGCAAGGTTTCCGCAACCTTTTGTCCGCCCGCCGAAGACGTCTCCGGCAAAAGAACCGCGAATTCGTCTCCGCCCAGTCGGGTAGGGGTATCGCCTTTGCGCACGAAACCGCGCAGAAGCTCGCCGATTTTCCGTAATACCGCATCGCCGCACGGATGGCCGTATGAATCGTTGATGTCCTTGAAATTGTCCAGGTCCAGGAGGAGAACCGAAAACTCATGCTGATGGCGTTCGGAACGTGCCAGTTCGTATTCGACCAGTTCGTTGAAATGGCGCCGGTTATATAAGCCGGTCAAAGGGTCGTGAACCGAGTAATACTCCAGTTCCATTAGGGTGCGGCTCAATACTTTGCTGGAGCCGACGACCATGACCATCACGGAGAGAATAGCGCGGATGATGCTGGTTTCCTGCGCCGTGAGCGGCGCGGCCGAAGCAAACGCGACGCCCAGAAGCCCGGCGAGCTTGGGCGCATGTTCGGGAACCGGCACGGCGATCATCTGCACGTCCATGACTGTACAGGGCTTCTCGATATCCAGCACTTGGTATTCATTGATGTCGGGTTCCGCGTCCTCGGGCAGATTCAACTGTCCCAGCACCGTTTTGCTGAAGTGGCGGCGCGCATAGCTTTTGATTTCGTCCGAATACTCTCCCATATGGTAGAGATTCAGCGAGACTCCCGCTTCCTCGGCAAAAGCGATGAAAAAGAAATGGAAAGGAAATATTTCGTGGAAATCGTTGAGAATATCCTGGACGAAATCCTGCCACTTGGAAATGCGCTCGTGCGACAGGATGATCTTTTCCAATACCTGGCTTTGGCGCTCCAGCAGTTCCTTGTTGACCAGCGTCGTCGCCAGCGATTGCGCCGTCCGGTCGAAATCCACCAATAGCTTGTACAGGAAATTGCTGTTTTTGCGCCATTGCCGGCTGCGTTCGTTGAACAGCACGTGCAGGCAGTGATCCAACTGGCCGAATTGCGATTCGGTCTCGTGCAAGGCGCTGGCGATGGCGGGAAGCGGGATATGCGCAAGGTTCCGGCGCATATCGCTCATAATGTCCTGGTGCTTTTCCTGAATCAGCGCGCTGATGGTGGCGGCGAAGGTATTGGTCCGCGTCTGGTTTTCCAGTAGCGTGGTGATTTCCTCCACGACCTGATCGCGGACTTCGTCAATGGGCTGCAAAATCTGTTTGGACGAATAGCCCATCACGCATTCCCGGTTTGGAAGTGGCCGCCGTCGATCATCAAATCCGTGCCGCATTGGAGTTCTTTCATCCAGGCCAGGAAGTCGGTTACGGCTGGTCCCCGATACACCGGACCGTGTTGCGGGGCGATCATGTGGATATCCAGCGCCGAAACCGTGTCGACCCAAAATCGAGCGGCGCGATTACAGCTCATATAGCGGCGGTGGAAGCCTTCGATATACGGCAGGTGGATAGCCAAATCGTCGACAAAGGCATAGTCCTTGTCCTCGGGCATCATGGCGGCGCCGATGTCGCCGCTGAAAAGGATTTTCGCCCGTGAATCGTAGACGTTGATCTGGCCTTCCGAATGCAGGAAATGGGCGGGAAGCAAATGCAGCTTGAAGCCGGGTGAAATATCCAGCGGCATGCCTTCGTCGGGTACGCCTATAAACCGGCTCATGCCCCCTATGCCATAGTGGGGTAAAAACCTGAGCCAGATTCGGGAAACATAGGCCGGACAGTCGGTAATCTCCAGCCAGGTGGTTAATCCGCCGACGATATCCGGATCCTGATGCGACAAAATAATCGCCTTGATGTTCTTGGGCGTAGTATGGCGCAGTAATTCCGCCAGAACGCGGGGCATGACCCCGAATCCGCCTGGGTCCATCAATACGGCGCACTCGCCATCGGTAATCAAGTATTGATTGGAGTGAATACCCTCCTCCTCTCCGCCTTCCGTTTCATTGAGCAGGATGAATTTGTGCGTGCCATCGGCGAATAGGGTTATATTGCGCATATAGGCTATATCTCATAAATGGTCTTTCATTACCCGATGCGTAAGATCAAGTATCCGTGGGGTATCGGACGAAGGTCGGCGCTTCAGTTTACCCCCCCCCCCCCCCC
>DATDOO010000332.1:0-22854 GCA_035293245.1 Methylococcaceae bacterium | reverse complement strand
GGGTTTGCCGGAGGGCGAGCCGCTCCTCTGGCTGGGCCTCGGCAGCAACCTGTTGGTACGCGACGGCGGGGTGCGCGGCACGGTCATATACACCCGCGGCTTGAACGCCCTGCGCAGGAATTCGGAAGACCTTTGCGAGATTTACGCCGAAGCCGGCGTGCCGTGCGCCCATGTGGCACGCTTTAGCGCCGAACACGGTTTGAGCGGGGCGGAATTTTTCGCCGGGATTCCCGGCACGCTGGGCGGTGCGCTGGCCATGAACGCCGGGGCCTTCGGCGGCGAAACCTGGGCGATCGCTTCCGGCGTGGAAACGGTGGATCGCCGCGGCTTGGTGCGCCGGCGCGGGCGGTCGGAGTTCGAGATCGGCTATCGCCACGTGCGTGGCGCGCCGGGGGAGTGGTTTCTCGCCGCCCACCTGCGCCTGGCGGCAGCGGACGGGGCGGACAGCCGCGCCGCGATCCGCGAACTCCTGGCACGGCGCAACGCCAGCCAGCCGGTCAGCCAGCCCAGTTGCGGCTCGGTGTTTCGCAATCCGCCGGGCGATTTCGCTGCGCGGCTCATCGAGTCGTGCGGGCTGAAGGGCTACAAGATCGGCGGAGCCGAAGTATCGGAAAAGCACGCCAATTTCATCGTCAACACCGGCGGGGCGACGGCAGCGGACATCGAGACGCTGATCGGCCACGTCCAGGCCGAAGTGGCAAAGCGCCATGGCGTGCATTTGGAAACCGAGGTCCGCGTGGTCGGCGAACGTAACGATCACGGCGACTCGGGCCTCTGCGGAACATGAAAGGCCTAACGCCATGATCGTTTCCCTCACCCCGGCCCAATCATGCCGGGCTGTCCTGCCCGGCCCCCAATGGGGCGCTTCGCGTGCCAATCCGCTCCCGGCGGATTGGTCCCATTGGGAGAGGGGGACAAAGTTGCTGCAACTTTCGCTTAAGGAGAAAGAGAGTGGGTAAACGAATCGACGATCCCGCCGCGTTCGGCCGGGTCGCAGTGGTCATGGGCGGCGCGGCGGCGGAGCGGGACATTTCCCTGATCAGCGGCCGCGCGGTGCTCGGCGCGTTGCAGCGACAAGGCGTGGACGCTTATGCGCTGGACTGGCGCGACGACGGCCTGGCCGCCATGCTGAACCGGCGCCCGGCGCGGGTGTTCAACATCGTGCACGGCCGGGGAGGGGAAGACGGCGTTTTGCAAGGCGCGCTGGAAGCGCTGGGGCTGCCCTACACCGGCAGCGGCGTGCTGGCGTCGGCGCTGAGCATGGACAAGCTGCGCACCAAGCTGTGCTGGAAAGGTGCGGCGTTGCCTACCCCCGCCTGGCACGTGCTGGAAAAGGAAGCCGATCTGGCCGACTGCGCGCAGAGTCTGGGCTTTCCGCTGATGGTCAAGCCGTCTCTGGAGGGTTCCAGCTTCGGCATCAGCCGCGTCGCCGACGCGGCGCAACTGGCGAACGCTTGGCGCGAAGCAGCGCGTTTCGGCTGCGACGTGTTCGCCGAGAGCTGGATCGACGGCCGGGAATACACGGCGGGCGTGCTGGGCGGCGAAGCCCTGCCGCTCATCCGCCTGGAAACGCCGAACCAGTTTTACGATTTCGACGCCAAATACCAGGCCGATACCACGCGCTACCACTGTCCTTGCGGCCTGGAAGAGGCGCGGGAAAAAGAATTGCGCCGACTGGCCCTGGATGCCTGCCGGTTGCTGGGCGTGACCGGTTGGGCGCGGGTCGATCTGTTGCTGGATGCCCAGGAACGGCCGTGGCTGATCGAGGTCAACACTGTCCCCGGCATGACCGACCACAGCCTGGTGCCGATGGCGGCCCAGGCAGCGGGGCTTGGATTCGACGAGTTGTGCTGGCGTATCCTGGAAACCAGCCTGCGTCCCTGATGGGGCGGCATGGGAACGGCCGATCCCTGATCGGCCTGCTGCTCGGCGTGGCTTTGCTGGGCGGAACCGGCGCGGCGCTGTATTACGGCGCCCGCCTCATGCCGGTCCGCTACGTGCGGCTGGAGGGGGCGGTGCAAAACGTCGACCCGGCGGAACTGGAGCAGGTTCTGGCGCCGTTGCTGGATAAGGCGTATCCGTGGGTGGACCTGGCCGCCCTGGAAAACGCGGCCGAGACTTGCCGCTGGGTGGGCGAAGCGGGCGTCAGCCGCGCCTGGCCGGATACGCTGGTGTTGCGGATCGAGGAGTTGAAACCGTTCGTGCGCTGGGGCGGCGGCGGATATCTGAGCGAGCAGGGCGTACGCTTCCAGGCGGCGGGAGACGAGGCGTTCGCGCGACTGCCTCTGGTCACGGGGCCGGCCGGCCTGGAGCGGCAGATGCTCACGCTGCTGAAAAGCATGAACCAGCGGCTGGCGGAGCAGGGCAAGCGTGTCGTGGCCTTGCACCTCAGTGAACGGCGCGCCTGGAGCTTCCGGCTGGACGACGGCCTGATCGTGCACTTGGGGCGGCAGGAACCCGTGCGTGCGTTCGCACGCTTCCTGCGGGTCGCGCAATTGCTGGGGCCGGAGCGCATGCAGGCCATCCAGCGCGTCGATCTGCGCTACCCCAACGGTTTCGCGGTCGGCATGAAGCCGGATGGCGAACTGAAATTGGGTAAAATGACGCCGGAAACAGAACCGATAACGGCCGGCTACGACATATCGGCAGGATGGCCGATTTGCAGCGCAAAGCGGCCCGAAGGGGGTCGGGCAGGGATTGCCGGGCACGAACATCACTTTTCATAATGCGGGCATGAGCAAGAAAACCGACCGGAATCTCATTGTCGGACTCGACATCGGCACTTCGAAGATCGCGGCCATCGTCGGCGAGATCAACGACGACGGCGACATCGAGATCATCGGTATAGGCACGCATCCCTCCAAGGGCCTGAAGCGCGGCGTGGTCGTCAACCTGGAGGCCACCGTGCAGTCCATCCAGCGCGCCGTGCAGGCGGCGGAGCTGATGGCCGGCTGCCCGATCCGCTCGGTGTACGCCGGCATTGCCGGCAGCCATATCGGCAGCTTGAATTCGGACGGCGTGGTGGCCATCAAGGACCGCGAAGTGACCGCGGAGGACGTGGAGCGGGTCATCGATTCCGCGCGGGCGGTGGCGATTCCCTCCGACCTGAAAATCCTGCACATCCTGCCCCAGGAATTCATCATCGACCGGCAGGACGGCATCAAGGAACCCATCGGCATGTCCGGCATCCGCCTGGAAGCCAAGGTGCACATCGTCACCGGCGCGGTGAGCGCGGCGCAGAACATCATCAAGTGCGTGCGCCAGTGCGGGCTGGAGGTGGAGGACATCATCCTCGAACAGCTGGCTTCCTGCACCGCGGTGCTGAGCGAGGACGAGAAGGAACTGGGCGTGTGTCTGGTGGACATCGGCGGCGGCACCACCGACATCGCCGTCTACACCGACGGCGCCATCCGCCACACGGCGGTCATCCCCATCGCCGGCGACCAGGTGACCAACGACATCGCCGTCGCGCTGCGCACGCCGACCCAGTGCGCCGAGGAAATCAAGATCAAGTACGCCTGCGCCCTGAAACAACTGGCCGGGCTGGACGAGGTCATCGAGGTTCCGAGCATCAGCGGGCGGCCGTCCACGCGCATTTCGCGGCAGAACCTGGCGGAAATCGTCGAGCCGCGCTATGAGGAATTGCTGATGCTGGTACACCAGGAGTTGCGCCGCAGCGGTTTCGAAGACCTGATCGCCAGCGGTGTGGTGCTCAGCGGCGGCAGTTCCAAGGTGGAAGGCCTGACCGACCTGGCCGAGGAAATCTTTCACATGCCGGTGCGCATCGGCCTGCCGACCCACGTGACCGGTCCGGGCGACGTGGTGAATAACCCTATTTACGCCACGGGCGTGGGCCTGTTGCTGTTCGGCAAGCAGCACAGCCTGGGGGGCGGGGAACGGCATGCGCCGCTGAGGGGCGGGTTCAGGGCGTTGCTGGCCCGGATGAAAAATTGGTTCCAGGGTAATTTTTAGGGGTAATCGGTCTATAATGACCATCACTTGCCTAGCGGGAGGACGGACATGAAATTCGAACTGGTGGATTCCTACACGCAGAATGCGATCATCAAGGTCATCGGCGTCGGCGGCGGCGGCGGCAACGCCGTCAATCACATGGTCGACGGTTTTATCGAAGGCGTGGAATTCGTCTGCGCAAATACCGACGCCCAGGCTCTGAAAAACATCCGCGCCCGCACCATCATCCAACTCGGCTCGAACCTGACCAAGGGTTTGGGCGCCGGCTTCAATCCCGAGGTGGGACGGCAGGCGGCGATGGAAGACCGCGAGCGGATACTGGAGGTGATCGAGGGCGCCGACATGGTGTTCATCACCGCCGGCATGGGTGGCGGCACCGGGACCGGCGCGGCGCCGGTCATCGCCGAAATCGCCAAGGAGGCGGGCATCCTGACCGTGGCGGTGGTGACCAAGCCTTTCCCCTTTGAAGGCAGGAAACGCCGGGAAATCGCGGAAAAAGGCATCGAGGAGTTGGGCGAGTTCGTCGATTCCCTCATCACCATTCCCAACGACAAGCTCCTGCGGGTGCTGGGCAAGGACGCCAGCCTGCTGAGCGCCTTCGCTGCCGCCAACGACGTGTTGCAGGGCGCGGTGCAGGGCATTTCCGAACTGATCACCCGCCCCGGCCTCATCAACGTGGATTTTGCCGACGTGCGCACCGTGATGCAGGAAATGGGCATCGCCATGATGGGCACCGGCCGCGGCCGTGGCACCAACCGGGCCCGCGAGGCGGCGGAAAAGGCCATCAACAGTCCGCTGCTGGAGGACATCAACCTGCATGGCGCGCGCGGCGTGCTGGTGAACATCACCAGCGGCCTGGACCTGACCATGGGCGAGTTCCACGAGGTGGGCGAAATCGTCAAGGAATTCGCTTCCGACGACGCCGCGGTCATCATCGGCACTTCGCTGGATCCCGAGCTTGCGGAAGAACTGAAAGTTACGGTGGTTGCCACCGGCCTGAGCAACCGCGAGCAGGCGCATGAAGCGCCGCTCAAGCTGGTGCAGAAGGCCGACGGCGGCCTGAATATGGAAAAGCTCAGCCAGCCCACCTACATCCGCCACCAACGGCAAGCCAGCAGCGAAGCGCGGCCGGAACCGAAGCGAGAAATGGATATGGATTATCTCGACATCCCGGCTTTCCTGCGTCGCCAAGCGGACTGAACTGCTTTGCGGATCTCCGCAAGGACCGACTGCCCATAAACGCTACAGGATGCCGGGGAGGCGCATGATTCGGCAAAGAACGCTCAAAAATACCATCCGCGCCACCGGCGTGGGCCTGCATACCGGGGAAAAGGTCTACCTGACGTTGCGCCCCGCGGTGCCGAACACCGGCATCAAATTCCGCCGCGTCGACCTGGACGAGCCGGTGGTGATCGACGCCCGGCCCGAAAACGTCGGCGACACCACCCTCTCCACCACGCTGGTCAACGGCAACGCGCGCGTTTCCACCGTGGAGCACCTCCTCTCCGCCTTCGCCGGCCTGGGAATCGACAATGCTTACGTCGATGTCAGCGCAGCGGAAGTGCCGATCATGGACGGCAGCGCCGGACCTTTCGTGTTTCTCATCCAGTCCGCCGGCGTCGAGGAACAGAACGCGCCCAAGCGTTTCATCCGCATCAAGCGCGCCCTGCGCGTGGAGGACGGCGACAAATGGGCGAGCTTCGAGCCTTACGACGGCTTCCGGGTGACGTTCACCATCGATTTCGACCATCCGGTGTTCCACGAGGACACCAAGACGGCCAGCGTCGATTTCTCCTCCACCTCCTTCGTCAAGGAAGTGAGCCGGGCGCGCACTTTCGGCTTCATGCGCGACATCGAGGCCTTGCGCAAGCGCCGGCTGGCGCTGGGCGGCAGCATGGACAACGCCATCGTCGTCGATAACTACCGGGTGCTGAACGATGACGGCTTGCGCTATGGAGACGAGTTCGTCAAGCACAAGATCCTCGACGCCATCGGCGATCTGTACCTGCTCGGCCACAGCCTGATCGGCGCGTTTACCGGTTACAAATCCGGCCATGCGCTGAACAATTTGCTGCTGCGCACTCTGCTGGCGGATCAGGATGCCTGGGAGTCGGTCACCTTCGACGACGAGCGGGAATTGCCGATTTCCTACATGCGGCCGGTTCCCGCCACCCTGGCTTAAGTCAGTCCTCTATCGCCTTTACGCAGAAGGCGCGTTGCCGTGACCAACCGCGCCTGGGCGGAACGCGACCTCAGGGTGCTGTGGCACCCGTGCACGCAGATGAAGGATCACGAGGATCTGCCGCTCATTCCCATCCGGCGCGGCCAAGGCGTGTGGCTGGAGGACTTCGACGGCAAACGCTACCTGGACGCCGTCAGTTCCTGGTGGGTCAACCTCTTCGGCCATTCCCACCCGTCCATCAACGCGGCCCTGCAAGACCAGTTGGGAATGCTTGAGCATGTTCTGTTCGCCGGCTTCAGCCATCAGCCGGGCATCGAGCTGGCCGAGCGTCTCACCCGCCTGGTGCCGCCGGGGTTAACCCGCTGTTTTTACGCCGACAACGGCTCCAGCGCGGTGGAAATCGCGCTGAAAATGAGCTTCCACTATTGGAAGAATTCCGCCCAGCCGGCCAAGACCCGCTACATCACGCTGTCGAACAGTTACCACGGCGAGACGCTGGGCGCATTGGCGGTGGGCGACGTGGCCCTGTACAAGGAAACCTACCGTCCTTTGCTCATGGACGTGTTCACCGTGCCCAGCCCGGACTGTTACTGGCGCGAGGCGGGCGAGAGCTGGGCAGATCACTCCCGGCGGCGCTTCGCCGACATGGAATCGGCCCTGGAGCGCCATGCCCACGAGACTTGCGCCGTCATCGTCGAGCCTCTGGTGCAGTGCGCCGGTTCCATGCGCATGTACGACCCCATCTATCTGCGTCTCCTTAGGGAAGCCTGCGACCGTTACGGCGTGCACCTGATCGCCGACGAGATCGCCGTGGGTTTCGGCCGCACCGGCACCCTGTTCGCTTGTGAACAGGCGGGCATCACGCCGGATCTTCTCTGTTTGTCCAAAGGGCTGACGGGCGGTTATCTGCCGCTGGCGGCGGTGTTGACGCGGGAAGCAATCTACGCGGCCTTTTACGACGATTACGCCACCCTCAAGGCCTTCCTGCACTCCCACAGCTACACCGGCAATCCGCTCGCCTGCCGCGCGGCCCTGGCGACGCTCGACCTGTTCGAGCGCACCGACGTCCTGGCCGACAATCGGACGCTGGCGCGCTGCATGGCCGAGGCCGCCGCCCCGCTCGCCGATCATCCCCGCGTGGCCGAGGTACGGCAGACGGGAATGATTCTGGCCGTCGAGTTGGTCAAGGACAAGGCGGCCAAGGAGCCTTATCCCTGGCAGGAGCGGCGCGGTTTGCGCGTGTATCGCCATGCCCTGTCGCGCGGTGCGCTGCTGCGCCCCCTGGGCAATGTGGTTTATTTCATGCCGCCGTATGTCATTACGCCCGAGGAAATCCGTTTCCTCGCCGACGTCGCCGGCGAGAGCATCGACCGCGCGACCCGCGACTGACATGCACCGTCACGGTGCGCACGCTTCATTTCAGAGCGCTAGCCAGGCCAAGTGGAGCGGCCGCGCCCCGGGAATCCCGATTGGTTTGCTATGTCCCGTGCATTTACGGGGCGAAATGCCCCCCTATCGGCCCAAAAAACCGAGTGGAACGGTGCTTGCATCTCCAAGGCGCCGATTTCAGCTATTGCACAATATTGGAGCAGAACCATGAGCGTTTCGCCGCAAGAACACACCCTTCGCCAGAGCCCCTGTCGCAAGCGGAGGCTAATCACCATCACCGCCCTGGGACTGGCCCTGCTTCCCGGCGCGGTTTTCGCCGACGGCCTGGACGCTGCCAACACCGCCTGGATGCTCACCGCCACCGCCCTGGTGTTGTTCATGAACATTCCCGGCCTGTCGCTGTTCTATGGCGGGTTGGTGCGCGGCAAGAACGTGCTGTCGGTGCTGATGCAATGTTTCGCCATCACCTGCGTGGTCAGCCTGCTGTGGACAGCGGGTGCTTACAGCCTGGCTTTCACCGAGGGTGGCGTGGCCGACGGCTGGATCGGTGGCTGGTCGAAAGCTTTTTTTGCCGGCGTGACCCGCGACAGTCTCAACGGCACGCTGCCGGAGACCGTGTTCGCCATGTACCAGATGACTTTCGCCATCATCACCCCGGCGTTGATCGTCGGCGCTTTCGCCGAGCGCATGAAATTCTCCGCCATGCTGGGCTTCTCGGCCCTGTGGCTGTTGTTTTCCTATGTGCCGGTGTGCCACTGGGCCTGGGGCGGCGGCTGGCTGCAGGACAAGGGTTTCATGGATTTCGCTGGCGGCACGGTGGTGCACGTCAATGCCGGCGTCGCCTCGCTGGTTGCGGCGCTGGTGCTGGGGCGGCGCAGGGGTTTTCCGCAAGTCGCCATGGCGCCGCACAACATGACCATGACCGTGACCGGCGCGGGCATGCTCTGGGTCGGCTGGTTCGGCTTCAATGCCGGCAGCGCCCTGGCGGCCAACGGCGCGGCAGGCATGACCCTGCTCGTGACCCATCTGGGTGCAGCCAGCGGCGCGCTGGTGTGGACGGCCATCGAATGGCGCAAGTTCGGCAAGCCCAGCGCACTGGGCATCGTCACCGGCATGGTGGCGGGCCTGGGTACCATCACGCCGGCATCCGGTTTCGTCGGCCCGGCGGGGGCGATGGCCATCGGCGCCCTGGCGGGCGGGGTGTGCTTCTACGCCACGCAGATCGTCAAGCGCGCGCTGCACATCGACGACTCCCTGGACGTTTTCCCCGTGCACGGCATCGGCGGCATCATGGGCACCTTGCTGACGGCGGTCTTCGCCGTCCCCGCTTTGGGCGGCATGGGACTGCCGGAAGGCGTGAGCATTTCCTCGCAATTGTGGGTGCAAGCCCAGGGCGTCGTCGTCACTTTGCTGTGGAGCGCTGCCGTGACCTGGGGGAGCCTGAAACTGCTGGACGCAACCCTGGGCTTGCGCGTCAGCGAGGAAGAAGAGGTGCAGGGGCTGGATATCGCCATGCATGAGGAGAAAGGTTACAATTTCTGAGCCGGTTCTTCTCCCAACAAGGCGCGGATGATGGGACAGGAAGCCGCCTGATCGTCTTCCGCACAGGAAGCGGTCAGGTCCGCGAGGATTCTTTCCATGTTCCGCAGGGCGCAGATGCGCTCGCGGATGGCGGCGAGCTTGCCCAAGGCGATTTTCCGTGCCTCCCGGCAGTGCGGTCCGTCTTCCAGGCTGAGAAGCTCGGCGATTTCGTCCAGAGAAAAGCCGAGCTTCTGGCCTTCCTTGACGAAGCGCACCCGCCGCACTTCCCTCTCCCCGTAGCGGCGAATCCCGCCGTAAGGCTTTTCCGGCTCCGCCAGCAGGCCGCGCCGCTGGTAATAGCGGATGGTCTCCACGCTGACGCCGGCCTGTTTCGCCAGCGCGCCGATGGTAAGACGCCCATGACTCATCGCGCTTGCCTCCGTACTCGGGTACGGACATAGACTAGCCGCATCCCTCCATTTCGGACACTGGCATGAACGACAAACACGCCCTCATCGCCGGCATCCTCGCCGGCATCGGCGCCAGCCTGTGCTGCGTTGTACCCCTGGCCTTGCTGAGCCTCGGCCTGGGCGGTGCCTGGGTGGCGAATCTCGCTGTCTTCGCACCGCTGCGCCCGTTGTTCCTGGGCCTGACGCTGCTGTTTCTCGCCCTGGCCTTCCGCGCTCTTTATCTCGTCCCGCCGGCGTGCCGGGCGGGCGAGCCTTGCGCCGAGGAAGATGTCCAGCGTCGCAGACGGCGGATTTTCTGGCTGGCGGCGATCCCGCTGCTCGGCTTGCTGGCTTTTCCGTGGTATGCCCGCCTGTTCTATTGAGAACCAAGACGATGAACGCCCAAAAATTTTCATTTTTCCTGGCGTTTTCCCTGGTCGCGGGTGCCGCTTTTGCCACGTCGCGCACCGTCGTCCTCGAGGTGCGCAACATGACCTGCCCCGTCTGCCCCATCACGGTCAGGAAGGCTCTGGAGCGCGTCCCCGGCGTACACAAGGTAGCGGTCGATTTCGAGCGCAAAACCGCGACCGTGGAATTCGATGCTGCGACGGCCACGGCCGAAACGCTTACCGAGGCGGCCAAGTCCGCCGGCTATCCGTCCGCCGTGCGGGAGATACGCCCATGAGCGCGATTCTGGAGTCGGTCCTCACCTGCCCGCACTGCGGCCATGCGAAAATGGAAATCATGCCGACCGATGCCTGCCAGTTCTTTTACGAATGCACAGGCTGCGGAACGCTCCTCCGGCCCAAGCCCGGCGATTGCTGCGTGTTCTGCTCCTACGGCAGCGTAAAATGCCCGCCCATCCAGCAACACCGTTCCTGCTGCCACGACTGAAACATGACCGCGCCCCTCACCATCGCCGCGGTGCTCCGCGAGGCGGCGGCAAAACTCGTCCCGGTTTGCGACCCGCCGCAATTCGAAGCCGAAGCGCTGCTCTCCCATGTGCTGGAGAAGAACCGCGCCCATTTGCGCGCCTGGCCGGAAAGGGAACTGTCATCCGAACAGGCTGTCCGTTTCCTTGCGCTCCTTGAGCGCCGGGCGAGAGGCGAGCCCACGGCCTATCTCACCGGCAGTCGGGAGTTCTGGTCGCGGGAGTTCCGAGTGACGCGCGAGGTGCTGATTCCGCGCCCGGAAACCGAACTGCTGGTCGACCTGGCGCTGGAGCGCCTCCCGGTCGAGCGGCCGGTTCGCGTCCTCGACCTGGGAACCGGCAGCGGCGCGCTGGCCGTGACCCTGGCGCTGGAGCGTCCGTTGGCCGAAGTAACTGCCGTGGATGCTTGTCCCCGCGCACTGGAAGTCGCGCGCGGCAATGCGCTCCGAATGAGCGCCGCGAACGTGCGGTTTGTGCTGAGCGACTGGTTTTCCGCCATTCCGGAGACGGAGTTTGATCTGATCGTCTCCAACCCCCCTTACGTTGCCGCAGAAGACCCGCATCTCCAGGAAAACGGCCTGCCTTTCGAGCCGATAGCCGCCCTGGCTGCGGGAACCGACGGACTGGACGCCATCCGCCGCATCGTCCCCGCGGCGCTGTTCCGGCTCGCGCCGGGCGGAGCGCTGTTGCTGGAGCACGGCTACGATCAGGGGGCGGCCGTGCAGGATCTGCTCGCGGAGGCTGGTTTTCGTGCCGTCGTGACCCACGCCGACCTGCAAGGCCATCCGCGCGTCACACTGGGCGGGGTCTGAGTTTTTTGCCCGTGCTTCCCCCGGACTTACACGGAACTTACCATAGGGGTACCGTTCAAAAACTTGTCGGCCTTTGATGGGGTTTCCCCGAAGGATGCCGAGAGCCAAGTGGTTTTTTGCCGAAGGCAAAGACCGAGACCCCGATTTCGGAAATCATGAAATTGGGCTGCCAAACGGCGGGCAGCCCAATCTATTCCACTCGATCCCTTCGTTTCTTATCTGGTGATGTTGACAGGCGTGGTCTCGTGGTTGACGAGTCCACTGCCATTGGGGGCGAAGACATCCGCTACGATCGGGTGGGTTCCGAGATATTGGAACCCTACCTTGATGTTAGCCGTAAACAAGCCCTTCTTCTTGTAAGTCGCACAAGCGTTAGCGGCATCGAGTCCGACCTTGACCAGGCAGCCGGCCGCCAGACTCGCGGCTTCGGTAGACGGAAGCGGTGAGCCGTCGGCATAAGTCAGCTTGAAAACAACGGGGATGGTCGATCCAATCCTGTAAGTCGAACTGATCCCTTGAAAGCCGGAAAAACCATATTTCACTCGATAAGGGCATGTCGCCGGCTGCGTGTTGCCGGCCCGGTCCGCGCCGATGAGCGAAACCGTTTTGTTCCCGACCGAGGCGACGTTCGCGGGGGCCGATGCCGGGGAGACGACGGGACCCGAGAGCGCGTCCGTCACTGTCGCTTCCACGGTCCCAGCGCCGCCCAGCGTAAGAATCGGCATGGGACTCGCCACGGAACAGGCCGTGGTTGGAGCGGTCTTGTCGATGCTGATGCCGCTGACGATGGTTTGCGCGCTGTTGCCGGCATTGTCCGTCGCCTCGCCGGACATACTCTGGTTCGCGCCTTCCGCCAAGAAAGTCCGGTTCGGCGAGCAGCTCGCGATGCCCGAAAGGCTGTCGCTACAGTTGAAACTCACTGTAACGTTGCTGTTGTTCCAGCCGTTGCCGTTGGCCGCCGGGCTGGGATTGCCGGCGATCGTGGGCGGGGTTTTGTCGATGCTGATACCGCCGACGGTGGTAGTCGCGCTGTTGCCGGCATTGTCCGTCGCCTCGCCGGGAGCAGCGCTCTGGTTCGCGCCTTCCGCCGAGAAGGTCTGGCCCGTCGGGCAGCTCGCGATGCCCGAAAGGCTGTCGCTACAGGTGAAACTCACCGTAACGTCGCTGTTGTTCCAGCCGTTGCCGTTGGCCGCCGGGCTGGGATTGCCGGCGATCATGGGCGGGGTTTTGTCGATGCTGATACCGCCGACGGTGGTGGTGGCGCTGTTGCCGGCATTGTCCGTCGCCTCGCCGTCAGCACTCTGGTTCGCGCCTTCCCCCAACAAAGTCCGGCTCTTCGTGCAGCTCGCGATGCCCGAAGTGCTGTCGTTACAGGTGAAATCCACCGTAACGTTGCTGTTGTTCCAGCCGCTGCCGTTGGCCGCCGGGGTTTTGCTGCCGGCGATGGTGGGCGGAATCGTGTCGATCTTTACCGTCGCTTGCTGCACCGTTTCCTGGTTGCCGCCGGTGTCCTGGCTCGCCGCATAGAAGCTATTGCTACCCTCGGCGGCCGTCGTCAGTCCGCTGGCGCAGTTATTGCCCGGAGGCAGCGCGTTGAAGGTCACGGTTTCACCCGTGGGCGGCGCCATGATCGCGCAGCGGGTTTCGGCGATGCCATCGGGGTTGCCCGTGCTGTCGACCGCAGTGGTGCGGAATTTCACCGGGCTCGTGTACCAACCTTGCGGGTTGGGGGCCGCCGGGTCGGCATGAATGGTAGTCACCGGGGAAGCGGCGCAGTTGGACAGCACGCTGACCGCCCGCTGTCCAATAAGCGCGGTCGCCAGGTCGAGACTGCCGGTGCGGTCGAAGTCTCCCACCGTGATCGAGACGGGGCGGGAGACAGATGCGTTGTTTCCCACGGCAAAGTCCACCGGTTGTGCAAAACCGCCTTTCCCATCGCCGAGCAGTACCGCGACATTGTTGGAGACAACATCTAATAAATCGCCGGAGCCATAATTGGCTACCGCCAGATCGGCATGGCCGTCCATGTCGAAGTCGCCCGCTTGCACCGACCGGGGGTCAATGCCAACGGGCAAATTCTCCGCCGGGGTAAAGCTGCCTGTCCCATCGCCCTGCAATAGGCTCACCGTGCCGACACTGTTCGCCGTCGCAAGATCAAGCTTGCCATCCTCGTTGAAATCGCCCGACGTCAGCGAGAATGGCTGATCCCCCACGCCGAAATTTGCCGCGGTGCCAAAGCTCCCGGCCCCGTCGCCGAGCAGCACGCTGACCGTGTCGGAACCCGAATTGGCCACCGCCAAGTCGAGATGATTGTCGCCGTTGACATCGGCGGCGATAACCGACTTCGGAAAAACTCCGGTGATGAAGTCGGTTTTGGGGGCAAATCCGCCGGTCCCATCGCCGAGCAGTACGCTGACATTGTCGGAACCCGAATTGGCTACCGCCAGATCGGATTGGCCATCCCCATTGAAATCGCCGACCGCTTCGGAAACAGGAGCAGTTCCCACGGAGAAAGCCACAGCCGTTCCGAGACCCGAAATTCCAGCGCCTGGCAGGACCTTCACCTGGTTGGTTGCCTTGGTCAACGCCGCCACGTCAAGATCGCCATCCTGGTTGAAATCGCTCAAAGCCACCGAGAACGGTTGTTCAAACCCGTTACCGGCGCCATAGAGTTGTGGGATGGGGAATTTGCCGGACAGATCGTTGAGCAGCACGCTGATCGTGTCGTCAAATTGAGAGTTCGCCGTCACCAAGTCGAGATAGCCGTCCCCATTGAGGTCACCCGATGCGATCGATTGGGGCGTTTCATCAGCCGCATTCGAGCCACTTCTGCCCACGCTGAAATTATCGCTGAGCCTGAAGCCGACGGCTCCGCCGCCGGGCAACAGGGTGACTTGGCTGCTGCGATCCGTTTCCACCACGTCTGCCTGGCCATCCCCGTTGAAGTCGCCCACCGCCAGCGAATAAGCCTTAAGCCCGGCCCGGACTGAGGCAATGTCGCCGAACTTTCCCGTGCCATCGCCGAGCAGTACGGTGAGGTTGCCGGCGTATGGATCCGTAACTTCAGTGCCGCCCACAACCAGATCGGGATTATGGTCGAAGTTGAAATCGGCCGAGATGATCGTAAAAGGAGCGCTCCGCCATGCCGCCACGGAGATATCGCTTCTCGCGAAGGTTTGGTTCTGGTTATTGAGCAGTATGCTCACGCTCGCTTCCGATGTCCCCTGGTAATCATGTCCTGCCACCGCCACGTCGGGATAGCCGTCGCCGTTGAAATCATTGACGGTAACGGCCTCTATCCAATTGAAATTGATTTTCTGGGCGTTGAATCCCCCCTGCCCATCGTTGAACAGTATGCCGAGAGCTTGCTGAGCCGCATCCGTCCCCGCTATCGCCAGGTCTGGACGTCCGTCCTGGTTGAAATCGCCCACGCCGATCGATCTGGATGCCACGAACTGCAAAGGCACAAAATCGGTACGATAAAACGACGGCGTGAAAACCTTTAGCCCATTGCCGGATAAGATCATCACGCCTTGCAATTGCCGATCTGACGGTAGCAATGTGTTAGGAGCGACGGTCACCGCCAGATCCAGATGGCCATCGCCATTGAAATCGCCTTGCGCCATTCCCCCGGCGATGTTGCCGCCCGCCATGTTGTCGAGATTGCCTATTATTCTGGACGAGAAAGCCCGGTTGCCATGGCTGAAAAACAGGCTCAGGGTGCTATCCCCACTCATGACCGCTACATCGGGAGCGTTGTTGGGATCAGGGTTAGACGCGTCATCTTCGGTGCTGTCATCGAAATTACCGACCGTGACCGCGACTGGATTGGATACGCCAAGACCGGGATCAAGCGCCGCAAACTCTCCGGCGCCATCGCCGAACAGTAGGCCCACGGTGTTGCTAGTCTGATTTGCCACCGCCAAGTCGGGCTTGCCGTCCAGGTCGAAGTCGCCCGGCGCGACCGCGATGGGTACAGTTCCCGTTGCAGCGAGTCCAACAGGCTCCGCGAAACCCGGCTGCTTACAGACGAGCGACGCCAGGGTGGTTTTGGCCGGCAGCCCGATACCGGCGGTGAACAGCAGCATCAAAGAAGACGAAATCGCTTTCCGCTTTATGGCGCTCATTTTTTCCTCCGAGGATTACTTTGTTTTATTAACCATTAGCCCGGGCGGAACAGCGTGGCGGTCCTCCGCGACAAAACGGCAAGATGGCCGTTTTGCACGGCGAAGCCGCCCGGCAGGACGAACGGCAAGGATGCCGTGAGTGCATTGCGCCCTATACGGACTCTCCGGCGTACGGTCCGCGCCGCGACTAGAGGCGCCCACCCCAAGCCAGACAAAATCTCTAGGAAAACACGTCCTACAGAATCCCTAGGGGATCAGCATGCCGGAAACGGGCCGCGCACTTCCCCCCCAAATTTGGGGGGAGCGCTCAAATAGGCGAAATTGTGCGAACAAAGGGAGCAGCGTTTCGCCGCTTGATGCAAAGTCAGCCGATCGGCGATGGCGTTTCGGACAGAAGCGCCGGCAACAGCTCCGCTTGACGGGTGATGCCGAGCTTCAGGTACAACTGGCGGGTGAAATAGATCACGGTGGAGGGCTTGATCGCCATTTCGCGGGCGATTTCGCTGTGGCTGCGGCCGGCGAGGACGTGCAGGCAGACTTCCCGCTCCCGTGGTGACAGGGCGAGAAAGCGCGGAGAGCCGAATACCCGCAGGGACGGCGGTACCTGGCGCTCGATGTGCAGGGAAATCTGCATGGGCGTGCCGGCCTCGAAGGCGCTCATCGCGTAGGCGCGCAGATGAAAGCGCCCCCAGCGGTTGCTGATGGTCAACGCGGGCGGCAGCGCTGCCAGGCCGTTCAGGGCGGCGGCGAGAGGGCGGGCGATGCGGCGCAGCAGGTGATCGACGTCGCCCTGGGCGCTGCGGCGCAAAGGCGGGCCAGAGTGGGCCGTGTCGGCCGCCAGGTGCAATAACGACAGGGCGCCCGGGCTGGAGAAAAGGATTTTCCCCTGGGCATCGAGCAGCGCCGAGGCCGCGGCGCCGTCGGCAGTGTAGAGTTCGGCCTGCCGAGGTTCAGCCTGGCGGCGCAGGAGGTGCTCGATCCAGGGCTGGGCCTGTGCCAGGTACCGGATTTCCTGCTCGCCGAAATCGTCCCGATGCAATTCGCGGCCCAGGCCGATGCCGCCCAGGGGCGTGCCGTCCGGGTGCCGGCATATCACTCCCGCAACCCAGCCATAGCCGGTGAGCTTGAGAACCCGGTTATAGAATTCGGACTTTTTCAGGGCCCGATGATCGAAATCCGCCGATTCGCTGCAACAGTAAGTAAGCTGTCCGCTCTGGAAAGTCTGCCGGGTCGCCATGCCGGCCAGGCGCATCGGTTCCTCGTGGGGTGCGAAGTTCTCCACGTAATCGGCCAGCACCGTCATGGAGATCGGCGCGCCCGGCGTGAAGTCGACGAGATTGCAGCGCGCGTCGTGCCAGAACATGTTGAGCGTGTCGCAGCCGACCAGTCCGCGCAGCAGCGCGAAAGCCTCCGGCAGCGCCATGCACCCCCCCGGGGAGAGCAGGGCCAGTTGGCGCAGGGCGGTGAGTACGTGGGTCTTCCGATGGGCCATTGCACATCCTTATTGTCAATGATTTCCCCCCGGCAGCCCGTGCAGGGGCTTGATACGGCTATCGCCTATTACGCCCTACACGGGCTGCCGGGCGGCTTCGCCGTGCGCCTTACGGTGTTACAGCTTCCAAACCACGCCGCCGTAAACTGCCGCGCCGGGGAAGTCGAAGCTGAAAGCGTCCGGAGTCTTGTCGTTGCTCAGGTTTTCGCCCCGTACATAGAGGTCCAGGCTGGGCGCGATCTGGTAGCTCATCTGGGCGTTGAAACGCAAGGAGTCGTCCACGTCCAGGGTGTTGTCCACGTCGTTATATGTGCGTCCCCGGTACAGGCCCTCGGCCCACAGGGTAACGGGCAGATCGGGGAGCCGCCATTCGCCCCACACGCGCACGCTGTCCCGTGGACGGAACGGCACGCGGCGGCCGGTGTCCAGGTTGCGGCTGTCGGTGTAGGTGTAAGCCGCGCCGCCGCGCCATTGGTCATTGAAGGCGATTTCGCCCGCGGCCTCCAGTCCGGCGATGCTGGCGTTGGGGAGATTGGACAGGCATTCGCCGATGCAGGGGATTTGCGCGGAGGGAATCGGGTTCCAGGTGACGATGACGAGGTCGTCGTAGCGGTTGTAAAAGCCGGTGAGGTTGAGTCTGGCGCGGGTGGCGGGTTGCCATTCCAGCCCCAGATCGCCGCCGGCGCCCCGTTCGGGTTTGACGGCGAAATTGCCCAGCAGCGGGAAAAGTCGCTCGCCGTAGCCAGGGATGCGGAAGCCGTTGCCGCCGTTGGCGCGCAGTTTCCATTCCGGCGTGAATTGCCAGGCTAAGCCGGCGTGGAGCAAGGCATGGTCGTCGAAGCGGCTGTAACTTTCGTAGCGCACCCCGACGTCGCCGCTGAGTTTGCCGTAACGGAAACGGGTTTCCGCAAAGCCAGCCTGCTGGCTGCGCTCCTCGGCGAAGGTCTCACCGGGAGCGAACACGAACGGGGCGACGGGCACGAGGGTGGGGGCGTGGGCGTTCTCGTGGCGGCCTTCCGCGCCCCACACCAGATGGAGCGCATCGTCGCCGGTGCCTTGCCACAGGCGCTGGTCGTTTTCCCAGCGGGCCAGGTAAAGGTCCGTGGTGTAGCCCAATTTCAGCCCCATGACTTCCGCGTGGTTGCGGGTGTGGGTGTAGCCCAGTTGCAGGCGGCTGAGCCAAGCATCGGAGAGGCGCGCTTTGAGGCTGTTCTGCGCCATCCAGTTTTCCTCGGCGAAAAAGGCACCTTTTTCGTCCACCAGGGCGAGAGCGCCGTTGCGGATGCCGAACGCGTCGAAGGCGTTCCAGGAATCGCGGAAGAGCATGGAACCGTCCCAGCTCAGGTCGTCGCTGAAGTCATAACCCGCCCGGAACAGGGCCTGGGTGCCGTGGAAAGGGTCGCGCTCCGGGTTGCCGTTATCTTTTTGCGCATGAAAAGCGCCGTCGAAGGCATCCGAGCGGTTGACCGTCACGGCAAGACGCGCGTCCTCGCCTTTCAGGTTGCCGCGCAGGGTTTCCTTGAGGAAGCCGAACGTGCCTCCTTCGACGCGCAGGTCGGCGCTGTCTATCGTAGCTTCGCGGGAAGTCATGCGGATGGCACCGCCCAGGGCGGAGAAGGTTTGCGAGGCCGGGCCGAAACCCCGGTCGACTTCGAGGCTCTGCAAACCGTCTGGCAGCAAGGCGTTGAGGTTGACCACGCCGGGCGCCGAATCCGCCACCGGCAGCCCGTCCAGGGTTAGCAGGCCCTGACCGCCGGCGCCGCGCAAGGAGAGGGTGCCAACCCCGAAGGCCCCGCTTTTGGTGACGGTAACGCCCGGCTCGCCGCGGAGCACTTCGTCCACGGTGCGTTCGTGGCCGATGGCAAGGTCCGCTTCGTCGAAAAGGGTGGTGTTCTGACCAGCGGACGGTGCTGAAAATGTGGCGTCGTGGGGGTGGACCGTAATTTTGGGCAGGGTCGTTCCCGTTTCACCGGCGGGCGAAGAGAGAGGGGAAAAAAGCAGAGCGGCTACCAAAGCATTACGGAGTAACGAAGTTGGAGCCATGGTCAGCCCTTTTGGAAACGGTTCATATTGAAAAAAGGTCTTGCTTAGATTGGATTTTTATCAAAAACAGGAGGCAAATTACAAGCCGGAATTTCATGGCGGTTACCGAACCCTGGAGGAAAGAATCCCGCCTGAGCATCCGCTGTGCAAGTTCCGCCGGGTCGCGGATGGCCTGCTGTCCACGATGGATGCGGAGCTAGATGCCCTGTATGTCAAGACGGGGCGTGCCTCGATTCCGCCGGAGCGGCTGCTTCGGGCGATCCTGATCCAGACCTTGTATTTCATCCGCTCCGAGCGTCAGTTGATTCAGCACATCGACTACTGCCCTGAAGGATTCATGGCCGTGTTTCTCGGTATGCTGGGAAAACCCAAGCCTGCCATCAGCGATCCCCGTGGCGCTTGGATGAATTTTGCAGGGGCGACGAATTACGACGTGAAGTCCTTTGTGCAGGCGATACGAGAGATGAAGGTCACGCCGCATGTGGCGTAGAAGTCCAAGGGCAGTGCCATTGACGGGTGCACCACGCGCCATGCGGGATACCAAACGAGCCTGAAGATCCGAAAAAGGATCGAGGAAGTGTTTGGTTGGGCGAAGACCGTGGGTGGCTTGCGCAAGACGTGCTTTGTGGGGCTGATGAAGGTGAAGGCCCAGACGGTGTTCACCTTATACGGCCTACAACCTGGTGCGGATGAGCAGTTTGTGCGGGTGGCGGTTGTCGACCGCCTAGGGAGAGGTCCGTCCGGAGACCGCCGGAAGGCGGGAAAAAACCCAGGTTAGGGGGTATAAACCGGCCAGAATCCGGTTTTCAGGTCCCGCAAGGCTTGGAAACCCGAAAAAATGCCTTTGATTGGAGGAGGGGGCCGAAGGCGTGGGCAAATTTCAACAGCCTGCGAGCGGTTTTTTGCGGAACGCACCATGACATTTCTTTCCATAAGCTCAGTAAAAGCAGACGTAAACCCCCCTATCCTTTTCCCTGTAAAGCCGTCAGACTGGAACGGTTCTTTGCCTTTTTCAGCAAGTGTTTCCAAGTCATGGCGCTGTTTTTACAGATTCACCCGGAAGACCCGCAGCCGCGCCTTATCCGCCGGGCCGTGGATCTGCTCCGCGAGGGCGCGCTGATCGTCTATCCGAGCGATTCGGGCTATAACTTCGGCTGCCAGGCCGGCAGCCTGGAAGCGCAGATGCAATTGCGCCGCATCCGCCAGCTGGACGAGCGTCACTTGCTTGCCCTGTGCTGCGCCGACCTCGCCCAGGCGGCGCAATTCGGCCAGATTCCCAACGCGGCGTTCCGCCTTATCCGCCCGTTGGTTCCGGGGCCTTACACGTTCATCCTGCGTGCCACGCGGGAAGCTCCGCGCCGTTTGCAGGATCCCAAGCGCAAGACCGTCGGCGTGCGCCTTCCGGATCACGTCATCGCCCGGGCGCTGATCGCCGAATTGGGCGAACCGCTCATCAGCGCCTCGCTGATCCTGCCCGGCGAGGAAGAATCGCTTCCCGATCCCTTCGATATCCGCGAACGGCTGGAACATCAGGTGCAGGCCGTGCTCGACGGGGGCTACCTGACCCATCAGCCCAGCACCATCCTCGACCTGAGCAGCGACGAACCGGTGCTGATCCGTCAGGGCGCGGGCCGTATTCCGGGGTTGTCGCCGCCGGAGCAAGGCTGATTTCGGATATAATGCCGACATGGAAGATCTGTCCTTCGTACAGAAAATCGCCGTCTGGGCTTTGCCGGTATTGTTCGCCATCACCCTGCACGAGGTGGCGCACGGCTGGGTCGCCAGCCTGTGCGGCGACATGACCGCCAAGCGGCTTGGCCGCCTGTCGCTGAATCCCTTGCATCACGTCGACCCGGTGGGCACGCTGCTGGTTCCCGGCATCATGATGCTGTTGCCCGGCGGTTTCATTTTCGGCTGGGCAAAGCCCGTGCCGGTGGATTTCTCCCGCCTGCGCCAGCCGCGCCGCGACATGGTGCTGGTGGCATTGGCCGGACCGATGGCCAACCTGCTCATGGCAATCGGCTGGGCGCTGGTGACCCGTTTGGCGATGATTGCGCACACGGATTTCATCACCCAGCCGCTCGCATACATGGGCATGGCCGGCATCGCCATCAACGTTATCCTGATGGTGCTCAATCTTTTCCCGCTGCCGCCGCTGGATGGCGGGCGCATCGCCGTCGGCCTTCTTCCCCCGCGTCTGGCTGAACCATTCAGCCGCCTTGAGCCTTACGGATTTCCCATCCTGCTGACGCTGCTCGTTACCGGGCTGCTGCCGCTGGTTCTCAGCGGGCCGGCGTCCGCGCTGCAACGGTTGTTGTTCGCCGTCGCCGGCATACTCTGAAACGGTCGTGACCATCCCCATCGCCGTGGTACGCGGCGAGCCGCTGAACGAAACGCCCCACGACCTCTATATCCCGCCCGACGCGCTGGAAGTGTTTCTGGAAACCTTCACCGGGCCGCTGGACCTCCTGCTCTATCTGATCCGGCGCGACGATCTCGACGTGCTTGACATCCCTATTGCCGCCGTCACGCGCCAGTACATCGCCTATATCGAGATGATGAGCGAGATGCGCATGGAACTGGCGGCGGAATATCTCCTGATGGCCGCCTTCCTGGCGGAAATCAAATCGCGGATGCTGCTGCCCCGGCCCAATGCCGGCGTGGCCCCGGAAGAAGACCCGCGCGCCGATCTGATGCGCCGCCTGCTGGAATACGAGCGTTTCAAGCAGGCCGCCGAGGATATCGATCGTTTGCCGCGCCTGGAGCGGGACGTATTTTCCGTCGGCGCCGAGCACGACCTGATCGGAGTCCGCCGCCGCTACCCGGAGCTGCATCTGGATGAAGTGCTGCGCGCATTCCGCGACGTCATCCGGCGCGCCGAGCAATTCGGCCATCACCATATCCAGCGCGAACCGCTGTCGGTACGGGAACGCATGAGCCAGATTCTCCAGCGCCTCGGCCAGACCGGCACGCTGGCCTTTCCGCAACTGTTCCGCCGCGACGAGGGGCGGCACGGCGCGGTGGTGTCCCTGCTCGCCGTGCTGGAGCTGGGCCGGGAAGGGCTGATCGACATTCTCCAGGACGAGGCCTTGGCCGAACTGCGCGTCCAGCCGCGCGGCGCTTGAAGGATAAGCAATGAACCTGAAGGACATCGTCGAGGCCGCCTTGTTCGCCACTCCGCAACCCCTGAGCGTGGCGCGGATTCTGGAACTGTTCGAGGAGCACGAACGGCCGGATGCGCCGAGCGTACGTGCCGTTTTGGCCGAACTGGGCGAGGAATACCACGCCCGTCCCCTGCAATTGGCAGAAACCGCCAGCGGCTTCCGCTTTCAGGTGCGCGCCGAACTGTCACCCTGGATCGGGCGCCTGTTCGAGGAAAAGCCCGGACGTTATTCGCGCGCCGTGCTGGAAACGCTGGCCATCATCGCCTACCGCCAGCCGGTGACGCGCGGTGAAATCGAGGATATCCGCGGCGTCGGTGTCAGCCCAGGCGTGCTGCGCACCCTGCTCGACCGGGAATGGGTGCACGCCGTCGGCCACCGCGAAGTGCCGGGCCGGCCCGCCCTGTTCGCCACGACCCGGCAGTTTCTCGACTATTTCGGTCTGAAAAGTCTGGACGAATTGCCCACGCTGAAGGAATTGGGGGAGATGCCCGTGATTCAGCCGCCAACCGACACCACACAGGTCACGCCCGATGAAACACAGCAAACCGCCGCGCCGGACGCCGCGTAACCCCTCTCCACCCCCGGGGGCGGAAATCCCCGAGGACGGCGAACGCATCCAGAAAGTGCTGGCGCACGCCGGACTCGGTTCGCGCCGGGAAATCGAACAGTGGATCGCCAGGGGCGCGGTGTGCGTCAATGGCGTCGCGGCCCAGCCGGGCGACCGGCTGCGCAGCAGCGACAAGCTCACCATCGACGGCAAGCCGGTGCAATT
>DATDOO010000331.1:0-14146 GCA_035293245.1 Methylococcaceae bacterium | reverse complement strand
ACCACCGCGCCTTTGGTTTGCTCCAGGCCGAAGGCCTGGGCCAATTCGGGGGTAATGTCCTGCACCATGACGCCCAGGAGGCCGCGGCGCACTTCGCCGTGTTCGATGAGAGTCTTCTGGATGCTGGCCGCCATGTTGGTGGGAATGGCGAAGCCGATGCCCACGTTGCCGCCGCTGGGGCCGACGATGGCGGTGTTGATGCCCACCAGTTCGCCGCGCAGGTTGACCAGCGCGCCGCCGGAGTTGCCTGGGTTGATGGAGGCGTCGGTCTGGATGAAATCCTCGTAGCCTTCGATCCCCAGGCCGCTGCGTCCCAGTGCGCTGACGATGCCGGAGGTGGCGGTTTGCCCCAGGCCGAAGGGGTTGCCGATGGCGACCACGAAATCGCCCACGCGCAGTTCGTCGGAGTCGGCGAAGGGCAGGGCGGTCAGGCCGTCCTCCTTGACCTTGACCACGGCCAGGTCGGATTCGGGGTCCGCGCCCACCAGCTTGGCTTCCAGTTTGCGGCCGTCGTTGAGGAGGACGGTGATTTCCTTCGCCTTGTCGATGACGTGGTTGTTGGTGATGACATAGCCGTTCTTCGCGTCCACGATCACGCCCGATCCCAGGCTGGAGCTTTTGCGCTTGAGCGGCTGGTTGGGAATGTCGAAGAAATGGCGGAAAAAGGGATCGCGCAGCAGCGGATGCTCGGCGACTTCGATTTCCGTCTGGGTGGAGATATTGACCACGGCGGGCATGACCCGCTTGAGCATCGGCGCCAGAGACGGCACCGGCGCGCCGTCGACGCTCTCCGGCAGTTGCGCGGCAACCGGCGCGGAAAGAAGGCCCGCGAGCAGCAAGGCGGGAATCGTGCGGCGAAGAGAAAAGTTGACCGGCATAAAGCACCTCGGGTTTCAGGAACAAAAAATATTGCCTGAATAGACAAACTTTCCGCGAATTCATTCCGGGCTGTCCCTGCCCGGAACCCTTCGGGCGGCTTCGCCGCGCAAACCGGCCGTCCTGCCGGTTTGCCATTCCGGGCTTGGCGGGCGCCGTCGACAAGGGCCAAGCGCGCCGAAACCGGCCGGGCCACGGTACAATTGTACGTAAATCCTTTGGATAACGTAGGAATACGCCCCATGACATTTGTTGGAAAGTGCGGACCGCGCTTCTTGGCGATGCCGCTCCTGATTCTGCTGGCGGTGTTTTTTTCCGGTTGCGAAACCTTGGGCCTGGACACGGAGAAAGTCCAGGTCAGCCCGTCTGCCGTGCACCGTGCGCCGGTCAAGAAGTCCTCCGCCAAGGACGAGAAGGTTACGCCCGTCTCCGCCGCTTTCGATCCGTCCGGCCGGCTGTGGCGTGTGACCATCGACGACAGCCGTGTTTACGTGGATTCCTCCGCTGACCGGGGCGTGACATTCACCGAGCGGGTGGTGCTGAACCCGACCGGGCAGAAAGTCCGCGCCAACAGCGAGGACCGTCCCGGCATTGCGGTGAGCGGCGAGAAGATTTACGTCACCTGGGCCGCCGACGCCAGCCAGCCGTGGACGGTGTATTTCGCCTATTCGGCCGACGGCGGCCTGACCTTCAGCCCACCGACGCAAGTCAGCGACCAGGCGGCCACCAGCCGTAACTATCTCGGCATGCCGTTACTGGATGCGAAAGGCGTGGCGCATTTTTTCTGGCACGACGAACGGGACAAGAACGGCAAGGAAAACGGCGGTTCCCTGTTCCACGCCGCCCAGGAACAGCCGGAACCCGTCACGCCCGAGGCGCACCGCATCATGCGCGCCACCTGCGAGTGTTGCCGTATTGCCGCAGCCCTCGATCGCGACGGAACGCCGGTTTTGTTCACCCGTTTCGTCTATCCCATCGCCGAGCGCGATCACGGATTGATGAGGATGACGTCGGACGGCAAGGGCTGGTCGTCCTGGAGAGTGACCGACGACAACTGGGAACTCAAAGCCTGCCCGGAGCACGGCCCGGCCTTGTCCATCGGTCCGGACGGGCGCTACCACGTCGCCTGGTTCACCCAGGGCAAGACGCGGCAAGGGCTGTTCTACGCGTGGTCGGACGACGCCGGCAAGCGCTTTTCCCGCTTCATGCCGTTCGGCAACGCCAAGGCGCTGGCCGGCCATCCGGCGGTGCTGAGTCTGGGATCGCGGGTGGCGCTGGCCTGGCAGGAGTTCGACGGCAAGAAGACCCGCGTTCGGGTGATGCATTCCTATGACGGTGGCGAGCGCTGGAGCGCGCCCATGCTCGCCGGGGAAGCGAACGGCAAAGCCGACTACCCGTTCCTGCTCGGCGACGGCCAGCATATTTATCTGTCCTGGAACAGTCCGGCCGGCTACAGCCTGACTGTGTTGAATTGAAGCAGCCCCAATCCGCGGAACCATCCCCATGCGTATCCTCCGTCTCGCTGCTCGCGTACTCGTGCTGCTTCCGTTGCTGGCCTGGCTGACTCCATCCGCCGCCGCGCCTGCGCCCCAGCCATTTCAGGCCGACAGCCTGCAACGGATTGTCCAGATCCGGCAGGGCAAACCGTTCCTGCTGGTACTCTGGTCCCTGGACTGCTCGGTGTGCATGAAAGAGTTGGACACCTGGAGCGGCCTGCTGAAAAAACAGCCCAAGCTGAATCTGGTCCTGATTTCCACCGATGCGCCGGAGTTGGCCGGCGAAGCCGCCGCCGTGCTGGAGATGCGTGGGTTGGGAGCAGCCGAATCGTGGATTTTCGCCGAAGGCGACTCGCCGGAATTGCGCTATGCGGTGGACCCGTCCTGGTACGGCGAACTGCCGCGCAGCTATTTTTACGAGGCCAATGGTCAGCGCCGGGCGGTGAGCGGGGCGATCGAGGAGGCGGAGTTGAATCGCTGGGCTACTGACCAGAAGTAACCGGCTGGAAAATTCTGGCTCAACGACTACAAATATGACGTGGAGGGAATTTGTATCTCAATTGGTTGTTGATCATTGCAACGCCAGTGGGTGCAGGACGTTTACGTTGCATGAATTTCAGGATGCAAATCGGGATGTGGTCATGGCATTTGCATCACCTAAGGCGAAAACCCCATTCAATACTTTGAGGCGTGTGCTCCAGGAGCTCAGAGACGATGGAGTGGTGAGCTTTGTCGACAATTCTGGTACTTACACACTAAGGGGGGTTGACCTCCTGAAACAGGAACAAGAAGAGATATCCACACTTGACTTGAGCAAGGAAGAACCTGAAAAGAAAGAATACCTTGTCGAAACCTACGTGAGGAAAGTGAAGTGGGCCAAGCTGGCCATAGAACGACTCGGCACTCTGTGTATTTTTCACAAATGCAGAAACACTTTCCTCAGAGAGGACAAAACCCCTTACATAGAAGTTCATCACATCATTCCGTTGTGCAAAGGCGGCGAAGATGGGCTGTGGAACCTGTCTGTACTGTGTGCTCACCATCATCGGATGGCGCACTACAGCGATGAAACAACCAAAAAGGATGTTGAGCTTTACCTGCTGAAAGAGGTTCACTCCAGATTATGAATAATCTGCCATGTTTCGGATGATTGCCTTGTGTTCGATTCACAGTTCTCCTGAGATTTGCTCATGACCATCCGTACCCGTTTCGCCCCCAGTCCCACCGGCTATCTGCACATCGGCGGCGCACGCACCGCGCTGTTTTCCTGGCTGTATGCCCGGCGGCATGGCGGCACCTTTATCTTGCGCATCGAGGACACCGACCTGGAGCGCTCGACGGCCGAGTCGGTCAACGCCATTCTGGAGGGCATGACCTGGCTGGGGCTGGAATACGACGAAGGCCCGTTCTACCAGACCGAGCGCTTCGACCGCTACAAGGAAGTCATCCAGCAACTGCTGGACGGCGGCCACGCGTACCATTGCTATTGCACCAGGGAAGAACTGGACGAGATGCGCGCCGGGCAGATGGAGCGCAAGGAAAAGCCGCGCTACGACGGCCGCTGCCGCCATCGCGCCGAGCCGCGCGCGGGTGTGCCGCCGGTGGTGCGCTTCAAGAATCCCGACGAGGGCGCGGTGGTTATCGACGACATCGTGCGCGGCCAGGTGGTGTTCCAGAACCGCGAACTGGACGATCTCATCATCGCCCGCTCCGACGGCTCGCCCACTTACAATCTGACGGTGGTGGTGGACGATCTGGACATGGGCATCACCCACGTCATTCGCGGCGAGGACCACCTGAACAACACGCCCCGCCAGATCAACATTCTCCAGGCTTTGGGCGCGCATCTGCCGCGCTACGCCCATCTGTCCATGATCCACGGCGCGGACGGGGCCAAGCTGTCCAAGCGCCACGGGGCGGTGAGCTTCATGCAGTACCGCGACGACGGCTTCCTGCCCGAGGCCCTGCTCAATTACCTGGTGCGGCTCGGCTGGTCGCACGGCGACCAGGAAGTGTTTTCCATCGACGAGATGATCGAGTTGTTCGACATCGATCACGTCAGCCATTCCGCCTCCGCTTTCAATCCGGACAAGCTGCTGTGGCTGAATCACCACTACCTGATGCACGCCGACCCGCTGCACGTGGCGCACCATTTGCGCTGGCATCTGGGACAGCGCGGCATCGATCCGGCGCAAGGCCCCGACGCCGCCGACATGGTGGCGGTGCAGCGCGAGCGTTGCAAGACGCTGGTGGAAATGGCGGATGCCAGCGTTTTCTTCTACCGAGAGTTCGCCCACTACGAGGAAAAAGCCGCCAAGAAGAATCTCACCACCGAGACCGCGCCGGTTCTGCGTGCCTTGGCGGCCGCGTTGGAAAGCCTGCACGACTGGAACAAGGAAGCCTTGCACCAGGCGGTGACGAATGTGGCGGAGACGCTGGGCGTCAAGCTGGGCAGCGTCGCCCAGCCGGTGCGCGTCGCCGTCAGCGGCACCTCCGTATCGCCGCCCATCGACGCCACTTTGGAACTATTGGGCCGGGAAAAAACCCTCGCCCGATTGCGGCGCGCCGTGCAGCATATCGGGGAAGGGGCAGCATGAAGGACACGCTGAACGTCGGCCTGGTCCAGCAGCCTTGCGGCGGTACGCGGGAACAGAACCTGCAAGCCTCCATTGCCGGCGTCCGCGAGGCGGCGGGGCGGGGCGCGGAACTGATCCTGCTGCCGGAACTGCACCTCGGGCCCTACTTCTGCCAGATCGAAAACACCGACTACTTCGACCTCGCCGAACCCATTCCCGGTCCGACCTGCGAATTCCTCGGGGGGCTGGCGCGGGAACTGGACGTGGTGCTGGTCGGTTCGTTGTTCGAGAAGCGCGCCCCCGGCCTGTATCACAACACCGCCGTGGTGTTCGAGCGCGACGGCGCGCTGGCGGGCAAGTACCGCAAGATGCACATCCCCGACGATCCGGGCTACTACGAAAAGTTCTATTTCACTCCCGGCGATCTGGGCTTCCAGCCCATCCGCACTTCGGTGGGCAAGCTGGGCGTGCTGGTGTGTTGGGATCAGTGGTATCCGGAAGCCGCCAGGCTCATGGCCCTGGCGGGTGCGGATTTACTGCTTTATCCCACCGCCATCGGCTGGAATCCGCCGGACGAGGCGGCGGAACAGGAACGGCAATTGAACGCCTGGATCACCGTCCAGCGCGCCCACGCGGTGGCCAACGGCCTGGCGGTGCTGTCCTGCAACCGCATCGGCCGCGAACCCGATCCGTCCGGCAATAGCCAAGGTATCCAGTTCTGGGGCAACAGCTTCGTCGCCGGTCCGCAAGGGGAGTTTCTGGAGCACGCCAACGCGACGGACAGCGTGGTGCTGACCCATACCCTCGACCGCCGCCGCTCGGAGGATGTGCGCCGCATCTGGCCGTTCCTGCGCGATCGGCGCATCGAGGAATACGGCGGGCTGACGAAGCGTTTTCTGGACGAGACGGCTTAAACGCTGGAGCGCCTGAGCAGCACCAGAACCGCCCCGGTGCCGCCGCCGCCGGGCGGGGCGGAACAGAAGGCCAGGACGTGTGGCGTCTGCCGCAGCCACAAATTCAGCTTGTTCTTGAGCACCGGCGTTTGCGTGGAGCGGTAGCCCTTGCCGTGGATGATGCGCACGCAACGCAAGCCGCGCGTGACCGCGTTGGTTAGGAACACGACAAGCCCGCGGCGCGTCTTTTCCACCGTGGCGCCGTGCAGATCCAGTTCCGCTTCCACCGGAAGCTCGCCGCGCCGCAGACGCAGCAGCCATTTGGGTTGAACGCCCGCCTGGCTATAGCGCAAGACATCCCCCGCTTCGGCGGTTTCGAGTTCAAGCTGATCGGACCAGTCCGCCAGGAGCGGATTGCCGTGCGGAGCGCCCCAAGGGGGCCGGCTGGGGATTGCCCAACCTGAAGGCCATTCGGTTAACGCGTCTTCGCCATCCCGTGTATTTTTCCGCAAGCGCCAGGGGGACGGCTTTTTGCGGGGGAGCACCGCCTGCTCGATTTGCAGCGGTGTCACTTCGCCCACGCTACGGCGAAAGAGCAGGCGATCCTCTTCGTCGATCTTGTCCACGGAACGCCCCGTAAAAAGCGTGAATTTTACGGCAAAGACGGGGTAGATCGCCGTGGGTTCGGTCAGCCGCGGCGAGCATTGGGGTGTGAGGCGGGGGGAGAAGCAGTCCCGGCGTCGGTCGCCTGCGGGCGCGGTCGACGCCGGGATGGGTTCGTTCCGGGGCGCGTGGCCCGCAAGTCTCCTTATTTCCCGTCGTCCTCGTGCATTTTCTCGCGCATGGCGCGATGGTGTTCGCGCATTTCCTCCATCGTTACGCCGCCATCCTTGTTGGCGTCCATTTTTTCAAACTTCGACTTGGCGTGTGCCTGCATTTCTTCCAGACTCACCTTGCCGTCGCCGTTCGTATCGATTTCCTTGAAGCGGTGTTCCCGAAACTCGTGCATCTTTCCGTCCATCTTTTTCATGCCCTTGTGCATGCCCTGCATGTGCTGGCCCATGCCTTCCTTGTCCATTCCCTGCATTTGCCCCATGCCGTCCCCAGGTTTTGCCGCGGAAGGCGGTGCGGCGGGCGTTTGGGCCGGAGGGTTCTCAGCGGCGAATGCCGGCGCATTCAGGCACAGCAGTACCGGCAGAATGGTGAAGATTTTCTTGGTTCGCATTGTCGTGTTCCTTCAGATCGATTGGTTGAAACAACGGACTCACCCCGGATTTTGCCGCAGGCGGGGCGCATGGAACATTACCATGTGAAGACTAAGGCGGGCTGAGAAAGAAAGAGTTCCCGAATTTCAGGTACGGGGGGAAGACGGCGCGGTCGAAAACCGAACCCTCCGGCGCCTTCTCTTGGCCAGGGAGAAGGCGCCGGGAAGGATGCGGAGTCAAGGGCGATCAGTACCGGTAGTGTTCCGCCTTGTACGGGCCTTCCTTGGGCACGCCGATGTACGCGGCCTGCTCGTCGGAAAGCTCGGTGAGGTGGGCGCCGATCTTCTGCAGGTGCAAACGGGCCACTTTCTCGTCCAGATGTTTGGGCAGCACGTACACCTCGTTCTTGTACTTGTCGCCGTGGCAGAACAGCTCGATCTGGGCCAGGGTCTGGTTGGTGAAGCTGTTGGACATGACGAAAGACGGATGCCCGGTGGCGCAGCCCAGGTTCACCAGACGGCCTTCCGCCAGCAAGATGATGCGGCGGCCGTTGGGCAGGATGATGTGGTCCACCTGCGGCTTGATGTTTTCCCAGGTGTACTGCTTCATGACGGCGACTTCAATTTCGGAATCGAAATGGCCGATGTTGCAGACGATGGACTGGTCCTTCATTTTCACCATGTGGTCGTGGGTGATGACGCCCACGTTGCCGGTGGCGGTGACGAAGATGTCGGCCTTGTCGCAGGCCTCGTCCATGGTCACCACGCGGTAGCCTTCCATCGCCGCCTGCAGGGCGCAGATGGGGTCGATTTCCGTTACCCACACGGTGGCGCCCAAGCCGCGCAGGGACTGGGCGCAGCCCTTGCCGACGTCGCCGTAGCCCAGCACCACGGCGATCTTGCCGGCGATCATCACGTCGGTGGCGCGCTTGATGCCGTCCACCAGGGATTCGCGACAGCCGTAAAGGTTGTCGAACTTGGATTTGGTCACCGAGTCGTTGACGTTGATGGCCGGGAAGGGCAGGCGGCCTTCAGCCTGCATGGTGTACAAGCGGTGCACGCCGGTGGTGGTTTCTTCGGTGACGCCCTGGATGCCGGCCAGCATTTTGGAATACCAGCCCGGTTTGGCGGCCAGCGTTTTCTTGATGGCAGCGAACAGCACTTCCTCTTCTTCGCAGGTGGGGTTGTCCAGCAGCGACGGATTTTTCTCGGCGCGGGAGCCCAGGGTCACCAGCACGGTGGCGTCGCCGCCGTCGTCCAGAATCATGTTGGGGCCGGCGTCGCCCGGCCATTCCAGGATGCGGTGGGTGTATTCCCAATACTCTTCCAGGCTTTCGCCCTTGTAGGCGAATACCGGGATGCCGGCGGCGGCGATGGCGGCGGCGGCGTGGTCCTGGGTGGAGAAGATGTTGCAGGAGGCCCAGCGTACTTCGGCCCCCAAGGCGGTGAGAGTCTCGATCAGCACCGCGGTCTGGATGGTCATGTGCAGGGAACCGGCGATGCGCGCGCCTTTCAGCGGCTGGGCATCGCGGTATTCCGCACGGGTGGCCATCAGGCCGGGCATCTCGGTCTCGGCGATGCGGATTTCCTTGCGGCCCCAGTCGGCCAGGGACAAGTCGGCGACTTTGCAGTCGGTGCAGGTGGCGGTTGCGTTCATGATGGTTTTACTCCTCAAAATGAACGGGCGCCGTTGTGATGAATCCTTCCCACCGAGCCTGGCCGGGCTTCCCGGTCGCAGCGCCCCTCGGCGGAGGAGGTGAAATTCAGGTCGAAATGTCAGATACCAGGTGGAGATTGGATCGGGGAAGGTTTATTCCGAAACTGGCGGATGCTCAGGCATCGCCCGCCAGGTTCCCGTGGCGGGCTGGGCGTTGCGTTTTCGATGCAAGGTTGTTGGCCTGGGAGCGCACGCCGTCGCGTGCGCTCCCTAAATCCGCTTTGCCGCGCCTACAGTCCGGCCGCAGAACGCAGGCTTTCGGCTTTGTCGGTCTTCTCCCAGGTGAAGCCTTCCTCGGTGCGGCCGAAATGGCCGTAGGCGGCGGTCTGGCGGAAAATAGGCCGCTTCAGGTCGAGCATGGCGATCAGGCCCTTGGGGCGCAGGTCGAAATACTCGCGTACCAGTTGCACCAAGTGTTCTTCGGGAATCTTTCCGGTCCCGAAGGTTTCGATGCCGATGGAGGTGGGCTGGGCCACGCCGATGGCGTAGGACACCGACACTTCGCACTTGTCGGCCAGCCCGGCGGCGACAATGTTCTTGGCCACGTAGCGCGCCGCGTAGGCGGCGGAGCGATCCACCTTGGACGGGTCCTTGCCGGAGAAGGCGCCGCCGCCGTGGCGGCCCATGCCGCCGTATGTGTCGACGATGATCTTGCGCCCGGTCAGTCCGCAGTCGCCCACCGGGCCGCCGATGACGAACTGGCCGGTGGGATTGATGTGGACGCGGGTGTCCTTGTGCATCCATTCCTTGGGAAGGACGTGCTGGATGATCTCCTCCATGACCGCCTCGCGCAGGTCTTTCTGGCTGATGTCCGGCGAATGCTGGGTGGACAGCACCACCGCATCCACCGCCACCGGTTTGCCGTCCTGGTAGCGCAACGTCACCTGGCTCTTGGCGTCCGGGCGCAGCCAGGACAGGACGCGCTTCTTCCGTAGTTCGGCCTGGCGCTGCACCAGGCGGTGGGCGTAGGTGATCGGGGCGGGCATGAGCACGTCGGTCTCGTTGCAGGCGTAGCCGAACATCAGTCCCTGGTCGCCCGCGCCTTGTTCGTGGTTGTCGAACTCGTCCACGCCCATGGCGATGTCGGGCGATTGCTTGCCCAGCGCGGTCAGCACGGCACAGCTCTGCCAGTCGAAGCCGATGGCGGGGTCGTCGTAACCGATGTCGCGTACCACTTCACGCACCAGGGCTTCCGTATCCACCCAGGCGCTGGTGGTGATTTCCCCCGCCAGTACCACCATGCCGGTTTTGACCAGGGTCTCGCAAGCGACCCGGGCCGTGGGGTCCTGTTCCAGGATGGCGTCGAGCACGGCGTCGGACACCTGGTCGGCGACCTTGTCGGGATGGCCTTCGGAGACGGATTCGGAAGTAAAGATGTAGTCGTTGCTCACTAGGGTTGACTCGTGTGGGTGGTGGCGAAAAATGTGGAAAAACACCCCGCTCCCTTTCCGGGCATGGGGCGGATCAATGGGTTTGCTGGGTGCGAGGAAAGGCCTTACGGGTTTTTCAATTTGCCGTCGCGGTAGAGGGCGTCGAATTCCGCGCGCTTGTGGATCAGTTCGTCGCCGCAATCCACCAGTTCTTTCCATTTCAGGTTGGATCTCTGGCAGACCGGGTTGGGTTTATACCATTTGTCCCAGGCCTGTTCGTAGTTCACTTCGCCGACTTCCAGGGCACGCTTCTTTTCGATCTCGACGCGAGTCCCCTCGACGATCTGGCTGCGGATACGCTCTTCCGCCTTGTGGATGGCCTCCTCCAGGCGTTGCGCGTCCTTGACCCGCTGCTGCGTTTCGACGCGAACGATTTCGGCGCGCTGGACTTCCTTCTTTTCTTCCTGCCAGGAAAATAAGGCCAGCACGAGCCCGCCCCCCACCACAATGCCGATGGACAGCAAGAGGGGCAGGGTGACCTGCTCGCGTATCCGGCTGAGCAGCGGGCGTTCGGAACCCCAGGGTTTAGGGGGTGGATTGCCCGCGCCGCCGGTTTTTCCTGTTGGTCTTTGTCGTGCCATCCTGCTCTCCCCTTCGTTGTGGAAACCGAGTGGGCGGTTAAATACCCGCGATCCCGCGTCCCGTCAAGCGCCGCCGCCTGGGACCGGTTTCAGGCCTTGCCGCGCTCCTCCATCATTTTCTGGATAATGGGCATGAAAATCAGTTCCATCGCCATGCCCATCTTGCCGCCCGGCACCACGATGCTGTTGCGGCGCGACATGAAGGAATTCTGGATCATGGCCTGGAGATAAGGAAAATCGGGATTGAATTTCTCCGGTTCCCGGAAGCGGATGATGACGAAGCTTTCATCCGGCGTGGGAATGTCGCGGGAGATGAACGGATTGGAGGTGTCCACCGTCGGTACGCGCTGGAAATTGATGTCGGTCTGCGAAAACTGCGGCGTGATGATGTTCACGTAGTCGTACATGCGGCGCAGGATGGTGTCGGTCACGTCTTCCGGCTTGTAGCCGCGCTCCGCCGTGTCGCGGTGGATCTTCTGGATCCATTCCAGGTTCACGATCGGCACTACGCCGACCTTCAGGTCCACGTGCTGGGGCAGGTTGATGTCGCCGTGCCTGACCGCGCCGTGCAAGCCTTCATAGAACAGCAGGTCGGTGCCCGGTTCCAGATCTTCCCACGGGGTGAAGGTGCCGGGTAGCTGGCCGTCCAGTTTTTGCCCTTCCTCTTCGTTGTGCACGTAAAAACGGCGCTTGCCCGTGCCGGTTTCGCCGTATTGCTGGAACAGTCCTTCCAGTTCTTTGAGTAGATTGGCCTCGATCGAGAAATGGCTGAAATGCTGCCTATCCCGGCTGGCCCTGGCGATGCGCTCCTTCATTTCCTTGCGCTCGTATCTGTGGTAGCTGTCGCCCTCGACGACGGCGGCCGTGATTTTGAGGCGATAAAAAATGTGTTCGAAGGCGTTCTTGACCGCGGTGGTGCCGGCGCCGGACGAGCCGGTGATGGCGATGATCGGGTGCTTTTTCGACATGCAGAAGGGTGTCTATGGGGAGGTGGATATTCGCGGGCCGCTCAGGACGTCAGTGCGACGTCGGGCGCTCTAACCAGGACTGGTGCAAACGTCCGAGGAGGGGGATATCGATGGTCGCATGGGGTGCGACGTTCAAGGGATCGTCCAGGACGGTCAGTGGGGACGCCGGTTCGCCGAACTGGTCCACCACCAGTTCCGCGCCGCGAAAGTCATGATTGCGAGTGTAATCGTTGACCGAGATCAGCGTCGGCAGGTCCGCGCCGTGCGCCGCGCGCAAGCCGGGCGCAGAATCCTCGATGGCCAGGCAGCGTTCCGCCGGCAGGCCGAGCCGGTTTAGAACGTGGCGGTATATATCCGGGGCGGGTTTCTTGTTCGCGACGATGTCGCCCGCGCCGATGACCTCGAACCACTCCGCCGCACCGGCCGGGAAAGCCCAGCCCAGCAAGGCCTCCACGTTGCGTTGGGTGGTGGTGGTGGCGATGGCGAGCCGAAGATTTGCCGCGTGCGCTTCTTGGAGCAGCCGTACGACGCCGGGGCGGGGGGTGATTGCCCGCCGCGCCGTCAATTCCACATAGCGACGGCTCTTGATCTCCTGCACGTGGGCGAGGAAGCCGCCGAGATCGGTGCAGTCCACCGGCAGCGCGGGACGGTAGCGTTCGATGAAGTAGCGCATCCGTTCCTTGCCGCCGGCGACGTGCAGCAGTTCGCCGTAAAGCGCCTCATCCCAGTTCCAGTCCAGGCCGGCTTCTGCAAAGGCCTGATTGAACGCGACGCGATGGCCCTGGCGTTCGGTGTCCGCCAGGGTGCCATCCACGTCGAAGATGAGGGCCGCTAAGGGCATCAGTTGATGACGGGATCCAGCTCGCCCTTGGCGTAGCGGTTGGACATCTCTTCCAGGTTGAAGGCCTTCTTGATCTTGGAAGCCTGGCCGGCGGAGTTGAAGGCCTCGTAACGGGCCTTGCAGATGCCGGTCATGCCCTTGGTGGCTTCCTTCAGATACTTGCGCGGATCGAAGTTCTTGCGTTCCTCGGCCATGTGCTTGCGGATGGCGCCGGTGGAAGCCATGCGCAGGTCGGTGTCGATGTTGACCTTGCGCACGCCGTTCCTGATGCCTTCGACGATTTCCTCGACCGGCACGCCGTAAGTCTGGCCCATGTCGCCGCCGTAGCTGTTGATGATCTGCAACCAGTCTTCCGGCACGGAAGAGGAGCCGTGCATGACCAGATGCACGCTGGGGATGCGGGCGTGGATTTCCTTGACGCGGTCGATGCGCAGCACCTTGCCGGTGGGCTTCTGGGTGAACTTGTAGGCGCCGTGGCTGGTGCCGATGGCGATGGCCAGGGCGTCGACCTTGGTCTTCTTGACGAAATCGGCGGCTTCGTCGGGGTCGGTCAGCAACTGGTCGTGGGACAGCTTGCCCTCGGCGCCATGACCGTCTTCCTTTTCGCCCATGCCGGTTTCCAGGGAGCCCAGGCAGCCCAGCTCGCCTTCCACGGATACGCCGCAGGCGTGGGCTAGTTCAGCCACGAGGCCGGTGGTCTTGACGTTGTATTCGTAGCTGGACGGGGTCTTGGCGTCTTCCATCAGGGAGCCGTCCATCATCACCGAGCTGAAGCCGGACTGGATGGAGCGGAAGCACACGCCGGGAGCGGCGCCGTGGTCCTGGTGCATGCAGATGGGGATGTGCGGGTACTGCTCCAGCGCCGCCAGGATGAGGTGGCGCAGGAAAGGCTCGCCCGCATAGGAACGCGCGCCGGCGGAGCCTTGCAGGATGACCGGCGAGTCAACGGCGGCGGCGGCCTGCATGATGGCCTGGACCTGCTCCATGTTGTTGACGTTGAACGCCGGCAGGCCGTAACCGTTTTCGGCGGCGTGATCGAGCAGCTGTCTGAGTGAGATGAGTGCCATGTCGGTTTCCTCTTCGTTGCTTTCGGTTTTGAAATTTCCCTCGCCCCGGCCCTCTCCCGGAGGGAGAGGGGGGCAAGGTTGCTGCGATTTTCTATTACAGGACTGCTTCCACGTGCTTGACCAGGTTTTCCACGGTGAAGCCGAATTCCTTGAAAAGCTGGCCCGCGGGAGCGGATTCGCCGAAGCGGTCGAAACCCAGTACCTTGCCGTTGAGCCCCACGTATTTATACCAGCCATCGCTCGTACCCGCTTCCACTGCGACGCGCTTGGTGACGGAGGCGGGCAGCACCGATTCGCGGTAGGCGGCGTCCTGGGCGTCGAACAGGTTGGTGCAAGGCATGGACACCACGCGGATCTTCCGGCCCTTGGCGGTCAGTTCGTCAGCGGCCTTCAGCGCCAGTTCCACTTCCGAGCCGGCGCCGATGACGATGGCGTCGGGGGCGCCGTCGCAGTCGCGAAGCACGTAGCCGCCGCGGCGGATGGCTTCGATCTGTGCC
>DATDOO010000330.1:0-5353 GCA_035293245.1 Methylococcaceae bacterium | reverse complement strand
GTAATTCGTGCAACCTGGCGGCGAACGCCGGTTGCAGCCTGTCTGAGAATTGCGCGAATTCAGCCTCGCTCAGCGGCAACGGTTCCGGCCAGAGGGTTCCCATCAGCCGCTCAGGCGACCCGGTCGCGCGGCGTTTCCCCGGCGAAGAAGGCGTCGATATTCTCCAGCACGCGCATGCCCATGGCTACGCGGGTTTCCGTGGTCGCGCTGCCCAGGTGGGGCAGGAGCACCACGTTATCCAGGTCCAGAAATGCGGGGTTCAGCCGGGGCTCGCCTTCGTAGACGTCCAGCCCGGCGCCGCGGATTTGCCCCGCTTTGAGTGCCGCGATGAGCGCTTCGCTGTCAACCACGTCGCCGCGCGCGGTGTTGATGAGAAAGGCCGAGGGCTTCATCAGGGCGAGGCGTTCGGCGTCGATGAGGTGGCGGTTCGACGGGCTGCCGGGACAGTGCAGGGAGACGAAATCGGCTTCCTGCAACACGTCCTCGATGCTGGCGCAGGCACGGGCCTGGACAGCGTCGATGCGTTCCCGAGGCGGTGGGCTCGGATTGTAAAAAACGATCTTCATGTCGAAGCCGTGGTGCGCCTTGTGGGCCATGGCCTGGGCGATGCGGCCGAAGCCGATCAATCCCAGCGTCTTGCCGGTGACTTTCGTACCCAGCAGATGCGTCGGACACCAGCCGTCCCAGCCGCCGCTGCGCACCAGACGCTCGCCTTCGCCGCCCCGCCGCGCCACGGCCAGCATCAGCAGCATGGCGATGTCGGCGGTGCAGTCGGTGAGCACGTCCGGCGTGTTGGTGACGGCGATGCCCCGCGCCTTGGCGGCATGGATGTCGATGTGGTTGAAGCCCACGCCGAAGTTGCCGAGGATCTTGCAGCGCAAGGGATCGGCACCCAGTACCCCGGCGTCGATGCGGTCGGTGACCGTGGGCAGCACGGCGTCGTAGTCGCCAAGCGCCTGTTTGAGCTGTTCCGCGCTCAAAGGTGTGTCGCTTTGGTTGAAACTGACGTCGTAGCGTTGTTTCAGCGCGCTTTCTACGGCCGACGGCCAGCGGCGGGTGACAAGGACCTTGGGGCGGTTCATGGCATGGGATTGTCAAAATGTAGGGTGGGTTAGACGCGCATAACAGCCGGTGCTGAATTTTCTAAGGCTTCGATGCGCGTCGTAACCCACCGATCGGCCTTTGAATATACCGATGAAGCCGAATGGTGGGTTACGGTGCGCGGAAGGGTAAAGGGATGCCCTGCTAAGTCATCCCAATGCGCACCTAACCCACCCTACGTTTCTAACCCACCGCGATAACTTCAAACCCGCGGCGCCAGCGGCTTGGCCGTTTCGCGCCAGTATTCGCCGGCGGCGGCGATGCCGCTGCCGGGGGTAACCTGAATCCCCGCGTCGCGCATGGCCATTTCCGAGCCGGCGATGGCGCTGGCGAGGCTCAGTTCGTTCAAATCGCCCAAGTGGCCGATGCGGAACACCTTGCCCAGGAGTTCGGAAAGGCCCGCGCCCAGGGACAGGTTGTAGCGGAAATAGGCGTAGTGCATCACGTCGCGGGCGTCGAAGCCTTGCGGCACCACCACGGCGGAAACGCTGTTGGACTGCCATTTCGGATCGCGGCAGCACAGTTCCAGTCCCCACGCTTTCACGGCGCGGCGCACCCCTTCGGCGAGTCGGTAGTGGCGCTGGTAGATGTTGTCCATGCCTTCCTCGCTCATCAGTTCGATGACCTTGCGCAGGCCGTACAACATGGACAGCGCGGGCGTATAGGGGAAAAAGCCGGTGGCGTTGGCGACGATGTGGTCCTGGATGTCCAGGAAGCAGCGCGGGCACCGGGCGGTTTCGCGTGCCTTCAGGGCCTTCTGGCTGAAGGCCAGCATGCACAGGCCCGCCGGCAGCATGAAGCCCTTCTGCGAGCCGGCCAGCCCGACGTCGATTCCCCAGTCGTCGTGGCGGTATTCCAGGCTGCCGATGGAGCTGACGCCGTCCACCAGGAACAGGGCGGGGTGGCCCGCGGCGTCCAGGGCCTTGCGCACGCCGGGCAGGTCGTTGGTGACGCCGGTGGCGGTTTCGTTGTGGCAGATCAGGATGGCCTTGATTTCGTGGTTCTTGTCCTCGCGGAGGATGGCTTCCAGCTTGTCCAGCGGGATGCCCTCGCCCCAGGGAACTTCCTCCTTCTGCACGTTGAAGCCCAAGCGCCGCGCCATGTCGGTCCACAGGTGGCTGAACTGGCCGAAGCGGAAAACCAGTACCTTGTCCCCGGGCGAGAGGGTGTTGGTCATGGCGATTTCCCAGCCCGCCGTGCCGGTGGCGGGGAAGAGGAAGCACTGGCCTTTTTCGGTACGGAAGATTTTCTTCAGTCCTTCGAGGAGCGGGTTGACCAGGTTGGGGAAATCCGGGCGGCGATGGTCTTCCATCGGTACGTGCATGGCGCTCAGGACGGCGTCGGGAACGTTGGTGGGGCCGGGGATGTACAGATGGTTGCGACCTGCCATTGGGTATCCTTGCTTGGGTTTGGAGTGGGAGGTGGAGCTTCGGTGAGGTCCGGCGCCGCTGGTCGGCGAGCCGATTTTGAATGGCCAATGTTGCCATACCCCCCGCCGTGCTTCAATTCCGGCGGGTGCGGTGTGAAGGAATTCCCGGTTTCCGCGCCGTCTTTCGGTTATGGTGCGCAAGAGGTGTTCCATGGAAAATAATTCGGTCCTCCCCGCTCATGAAGCGTTGCCCGCGTAATCCACATGCAAACAGCGTTATCTCCGGCTCAAAGCGGTGCTTTCCATAGATCGGGCTGGCGGGCGGCATGACGCGGGTATCGCTTGGGCTCGCCGTGGCGACACTGTGTTTCCTGGGCGGCTGCGCCGCTCCCAAACCGCCGGCGGTGCCGACGCCGCCGCAAGCTCCCCAGGCGCGGCCCATGCAACGAATCGGCGGGATCACCTATGTCGTCCGTCGCGGCGATACGCTCTATTCCATCGCTTGGCGGGCGGAAGCGGATTTCCGGAATCTGGCGCGCTGGAACAATCTGGCCCCCCCATACAAAATTCTTGCCGGACAAAGCCTCCGCCTGGTGGCGCCCTTCGAGGAAGAGCGCAGCGTGGAACGTCCCGCCCCGGCGGTGATCCCTGCGCCGGGGGGTGCGCGCGTCCAGCCGCTTTCTCCTTCCGCTCCAGTTTCGGTAGTGCGCACGGTCTCTCCGCCCCCCATGCTCCGGGCGCCCGAGCCGGAAATTCGCCCCGAGCCGCCCCCCGCGTGGCGCTGGCCGTTGCGCGGCAACCTGACGCGCGCCTTCAGTCAGGCGGGCAACAAGGGCATCGACATCGAGGGGAAATCGGGCGATCCGGTGCGGGCGGCGGCGGCGGGAAAAATCGTGTACAGTGGACAAGGCTTGATCGGTTACGGCAATCTAGTGATCGTCAAGCACAGCGATACTTTCCTGAGCGCGTACGGCAACAACACTCGCCTGCTGGTCAGGGAGGGGGATGAAGTGGCGTCGAATCAACCCATCGCCGAAATCGGCGCGGCGAGCGGTTTGCAGCAGGCGCTGCATTTCGAGATAAGAAAAATGGGCAAGCCGGTCAATCCGCTGGATTATTTGCCTAAACGCTAACGGGGTTGTAGCAGGGACATGAAAGGGGACAATGTTGCGGACCCGACCGATCCGGGAAGCGAGCGGGAACGGTTTCTAAAACTCGATCTGCAGGATGTCCCCGCCGAATTCGGCGAGGACGAAGCGTCGGAAGAACCGGAAGCGGATATCGCCTCCATCGGTCTGGAAATCTCCGAAGGCCATGAACAGCACGACGCAACCCGGATTTACCTGAACGGCCTGAACACTTCGCGCCTGTTGAGCGCCGAGGAGGAACTCCATTTCGGCCGTCTGGCGCGGCAGGGCGACGAAGCCGCCCGCTGCCGCATGATCGAGTGCAATCTGCGGCTGGTGGTCAAGATCGCCCGGCGTTACCTCAACCGCGGACTGCCGCTGCTCGACCTGATCGAGGAGGGCAATCTCGGCCTGATGCATGCGGTGGAAAAATTCGATCCCGAACGCGGCTTCCGCTTTTCCACTTACGCGACCTGGTGGATACGCCAGACCATCGAGCGCGCCCTGATGAACCAGACGCGCACCATTCGCCTGCCCATCCACATCGTCAAGGAACTGAATTTTTTCCTGCGCGCGCGCAAGGAACTCGCCTCCCGCCTGGATCGGGAACCCAACGCCGAGGATCTCGCCGAACATCTCGACCGGCCGGTGGACGAAATCGAGCGCTTGTTGAAGCTCAATGAGCGCGTCACTTCCATCGACGCGCCTACCCACGCCGACGGCGATCGTCCGCTGATCGAGTCCCTGGCCAATCTGGACGAGTCGTCCCCTTTGGACATTCTGCACGGCGAACTGACCGCCGAGCGGGTCTCCTCCTTCCTCGAGCGGCTCGGCGAGAAGCAGCGCGAAGTGATCGCCCGCCGTTACGGCCTGCACGGCTACGAAGCCGGCACGCTGGAAGACGTGGCGCGGGAAATGGGCGTTACGCGCGAGCGGGTGCGGCAAATCCAGCTCGAAGCCTTGCGCCGTCTGCGCGAGATCATGGAATCCTCCGGATATTCCGCCGACGAAATCCTGCCTTGATGGGCGCCCGCGTGGGGCGGTGGCTGGTTTGGTCAATGGCGGCGTGGTGGGGATTGTCCTGCGTCGTCGTCGCACCCCTCGACATCCCCGGCAAGTACCCGCGCGGCTGGCTGCCGGACTCGGCGCTGCTGTTTCTGCTGGGCAGTGCGTTGGGTTGGCTGGCTTGGCGGGGTAACGGTCAAGCTGCTTTACGGCCGCCCGACTGGCTGCATCTGAGCGCCGCGCGGGCGGCGCTGCTTTCCCTGGCCTATCTCCTCCTGCGCCACGCGCCCGCCGCCTTGCGCGAATTGAGCGAGCGCTTCGACCCGCGCGGGGCGGTCAGCCTGCTGGCGGAACACTTTTCCGGCGAGTCCTACCGCCTGTTTTTCCTGTATTGCGCCGATATTTACCTGCTCGCCGGCATTTTGGTCAGCGGCGGCTATTTTTTCCTGCACCGCCGCGCCGGCAGTGAGGAGGAAGACAAATATCTCGCCTGTCTGCGCAGCCTGGCCAGTTTGCCCCGGCTGTTCGTCGGGCAGCGGCCCCACTGGAGCGCAGCAGCGCGGCGCGGGACGCTGACGGTGGCGCTCAAACTGTTCTTCGTGCCCTATCTGACCGGCTGGACCATCGAGAATGCCCTGCACCTCGCCGCTTTCCTCGGACCGCGTCCGTGGGATTTTTACGCGGTCAACCAGGCGCTGATGGACGGCTGCATCCTGCTGGACACGCTGGTTTTTTCCATCGGCTACCCTTT
>DATDOO010000329.1:0-18407 GCA_035293245.1 Methylococcaceae bacterium | reverse complement strand
GCGCCAGGCCCACGCCAGGCTGCGCGCCACGCTGGGGCCAACCAGCAGGGCGCCGATCAATCCCGGTCCGGCCGTATAGGCGATGCCCTCCACATCCCCCGCGGCGGCCCCGGCGTCGCGCAAGGTCTGGCGGACCAGCGGGACGAGCCGGCGGACATGGTCGCGCGAAGCCAGCTCCGGCACCACGCCGCCGTAGTCGGCGTGAATGGTCGTTTGGCTGTGCAGGACGTGCGCCAGAAGTCCCCGATGGGCGTCATACAGCGCCACGCCGGTTTCGTCGCAGGAAGTTTCGATGCCCAGTACCGGCATGAGAAATGACCGATTCCAGCTTTGAAAAGCAAAGGCGGGGGAGTATACTTTTTTATTCATTTTTTGGCAGGCCCGTTTCAGGCCTTCGACGACAACTTCGCTACCGTTCCAGAATCGAGGAGATTGCATGCCTTCAGTCCGTCTCAAGGAAAACGAACCGTTTGAAATCGCCATCCGCCGCTTCAAGCGCGTCTGTGAAAAAGCCGGCGTGCTGGCGGAAATCCGCCGCCGCGAATTTTTCGAAAAGCCCACCGAGGAACGCAAGCGCAAGGCGGCTGCAGCGGTCAAACGCCACCTGAAGAAGCTGTCGCGCGAGCGCTATGCGCTGCGCAATCTGCGTGCAGGCCGGCCCCTTGAGCGGACGTCTTCGAGATAACCCGTGACGGCGACGCTCCGCCTACGCTTGCAGGACGACATGAAAGCCGCCATGAAGGCGGGCGAGAAGGAGCGTTTGGGCGCAATCCGCCTGATCAACGCCGCCATCAAGCAGCGCGAAGTGGACGAGCGCATCGTGCTCGACGACGCGCAGGTGCTTACCGTTCTGGACAAGATGGCCAAACAGCGCCGCGAGTCCATCTCCCAGTACCGCGCGGCGGGCCGGGAGGACTTGGCGATTGTCGAGGAGGGCGAGTTGCGGCTCATTCAGACTTATTTGCCCGAAGCCCTGTCCGATAGCGAGATCGGCGCGCTGATCGACGCCGGCATCGCCGAAGTCGGCGCAGCGGTCATCGCGGACATGGGCAAAGTCATGGCGATCCTGAAGCCCAAAATTCAGGGGCGCGCCGACATGGCGGCGGTCAGCGCCCAGGTCAGGGCGCGCCTCGGCTAGGCGCCGGCCAGCCGATTCAACCCTTTCGACAGGCCGCTCAAGGCATGTCGGGAAAAATCCCTTCATCTTTCATCGACGAACTGCTTACGCGCGTCGACATCGTCGACCTGATTGACGCGCGCATTCCGCTCAAAAAAACCGGCAGCAACTACAGTGCCCGCTGCCCGTTTCACAACGAGAAAACCCCCAGCTTCACCGTCAGTCGCGACAAGCAGTTCTATCACTGTTTCGGCTGCGGCGCGCACGGTACGGCCATCGGCTTCCTGATGGAATACGACCGCCTCGGCTTCGTCGAGGCGGTCGAGGAACTGGCGGCCCGTTGCGGCCTCACGGTTCCGCGCGAGGGCGGCGGAACCGGCCCGGACGAAACCGCCGCGCGGGAAAATTTCCAGGAACTCTACGATCTTCAGGCGGGCGTCGCCCGTTTTTACGCCGCGCAACTGCGTGAGGAAAGCGGCCTAAAGGCCGTCGCCTATTTGAAAAAGCGCGGCGTCAGCGGCGAGATCGCCGCGCGCTACGGCCTGGGCTATGCGCCGGAGGGCTGGAACACGCTGGAGCGGCATTTCGACGGTGAAATGCTCGTTCGTCTGGGCCTGCTGCTGCAAAAGGAGGGAGGCGGCCGTTATGATCGTTTTCGCGACCGTCTCATGTTCCCGATCCGCGACCGCCGAGGGCGGGTGGTCGGTTTCGGCGGGCGGGTGCTGGATCAGGGCGAGCCGAAATATCTCAATTCGCCGGAAACGCCGCTTTTCAAAAAACGCCAAGAAGTTTACGGGCTGTTCGAATCGCTCAAGGTCCAGAGCAAGCCGGCTTTCCTTCTGGTCGTGGAAGGCTACATGGATGTCGTGGCGCTGGCGCAGTACGGCCTGCCGAATACGGTGGCGACGCTCGGCACCGCCATGAGCGCGGATCATCTGGGCATGCTGTTCCGCCACGTCAGCGATCTGGTGTTCTCCTTCGACGGCGATACGGCAGGCCGCGCCGCAGCGTGGCGCGCACTGGAAACCGCTCTGCCGGCGATGCGCGACGGGCGGAGCATCCGCTTCCTGTTGCTGCCCGAGGGCGAGGATCCGGACACGCTCGTCCGCTGCGAAGGGCTGGACGGCTTCAAGACCCGGTTGGCGGAGGCGATGCCCTTGTCCGATTATTTCTTCGCCCAACTTGGCGAGCAGGCGGATATCAAGACCATCGAGGGGCGCGCGCGTCTGAGTCGCGAAGGCCAGCGTCTGCTCGACACTTTGCCGGACGGCAACTTCCGCATTTTGATGCGCCAGCGCCTCGCCGAAGTGACCCGGGTCGCAATCCCGCAAAAATCCACTACACTTCATGAGGCAACTTCGGCGCGCCGGGCCGGAGCGACGTCGTTGCGGCCTTCGCTGTGGCAACACGTGGTTGGACTGCTGGTGGAGAGGCCTGAGTTAGCTCGTCATGTGGGAGCGGAGTTGCGGCGCTGGCTGGAAAACGCGCGGCAAGGCGACGCATTGCTGTTCCGCAAATTGCTGGAAATTACCGACATCCATCCCCATATGACATCTGCGGGGTTGGTGGAACGATTCCGAAATCAGCAAGAGGATCACGAGATTTTGCTGGAGCGCTTACAGAAGCGACTTGAGGCAGGAGCGGTCGATGCCGAGAAGGGGTTCGTGGAATCCTTGAAACAATTGGAGGCGAAGCGCCGCCGCACCGAAACCGCCCGGTTGCGGCAAGCGCTCCCGGCAGGGGATGCCGCGGCACTGACCGAGGAAGGGAAAGCGGCCCTTCGCGGCATGGAGGACAAGATAAAATCCCGCAAATCATGATGCGTCGGCGACAGATTGTTCGCGGGCGTGTATAATTAATAGTTTTTCGTCGGAATTCACGCGGGTTGTCGATGACTCAAGAACAGCAGCAAGCACAGTTGAAAGATCTGATCGCCAAGGGGCGTGCGCAGGGGTTCCTCACCTACGCCGAGGTCAATGACCATCTGCCCAGCGATATTCTCGATCCCGAGCAGATGGAAGACATCATCGGCATGATCAACGAAATGGGCATCGAGGTGCACGAAGTGGCGCCCGATACCGACATGATCACCGACGCACCGGTGGTGGTCGCCGCCGACGACGACGAGGCGGCGGAGGTCGCTGCCGCGCTGGTTTCCGTGGATTCCGAGCACGGGCGTACCACCGATCCGGTGCGCATGTACATGCGCGAGATGGGCACGGTGGAACTGCTGACCCGCGAGGGCGAGCTCGCCATCGCCAAGCGCATCGAGGAAGGCTTGCTGCAGGCGGCCAACGAACTGGCGCGTTTCCCGCTCGCGGTAAATTATTTTCTCGCCGCGTTTGAGCGCGTCGAACAGGGCGAATCGCGTTTGTCCGACCTGATTTCCGATTTCGTCGAGCCGCCGGTGGCCGCTGAGGAACTGGCGGAAGAGGTGCTGGCCGACGACGATTCTTCCGCGGAAGTGCTGGCGGACGGCGAATCCGGTCCCGACCCCGAACTGGTGCGGGAAAAGCTGGCGGAGCTGAAAAAGCGGAACAAGGCCGCCCTGACGGCGCTTAACAAGAACGGCTATGGCCACGCCAAAACGCACAAAGCGTTCGATGCGCTCGCGGAGAGCTTCCTGGAATTCAAGCGCACCCCGCAATTCCTCAAGGAGTTGACCGACGTGCTGCGCAATGTCGTGGAACGCATCCGCGAACAGGAGCGCACCGTGCAGGATCTGTGCGTCGGCAGGGCCAAGATGCCCCGCAGGCACTTCCTGGAAGTCTTCGGTGCCAACCGCACCTCCCCGGAATGGCTGGAGCGCGAAACCGCGGCCGGGCTTCCTTATTCCGAGGCGTTACGCTCGTTCGTGGAAGACATCCGCCGCGCCCAGGGCCGGCTCGCGACGATCGAAAAGGAATGCGGCCTGAGCATCGCGGATATCCGCGACATTCATCGGCGCATGACCGTCGGCGAGGAAATGGCGCGCCAGGCCAAGAAGGAAATGATCGAGGCCAACCTGCGCCTGGTGATTTCCATCGCCAAGAAATACACCAACCGCGGGTTGCAATTCCTCGACCTGATCCAGGAAGGCAACATCGGCCTGATGAAGGCGGTGGACAAGTTCGAATACCGCCGCGGCTACAAGTTCTCGACCTATGCGACGTGGTGGATTCGCCAGGCGATCACCCGCTCCATCGCCGACCAGGCGCGCACCATCCGCATCCCGGTGCACATGATCGAGACCATCAACAAGCTCAACCGCATCTCGCGGCAGATGCTGCAGGAAATGGGCCGCGAAGCCACGCCGGAAGAACTGGCCCAGCGCATGGACATGCCGGAGGACAAGATCCGCAAGGTGATGAAGATCGCCAAGGAACCCATCTCCATGGAGACGCCCATCGGCGACGACGAGGATTCACACCTAGGCGACTTCATCGAGGACTCCCGCATCATGTCGCCCATCGAGCACGCCACGGTGGCCGGCCTGCGCGAGACCACCCAGCAGGTGCTGGCGGGCCTGACCGCGCGGGAAGCCAAGGTGCTGCGCATGCGTTTCGGCATCGACATGAACACCGACCACACCCTGGAAGAGGTCGGCAAGCAGTTCGACGTCACCCGCGAGCGCATCCGCCAGATCGAAGCCAAGGCCTTGCGCAAGTTGCGCCACCCGTCCCGTTCCGAGCAGTTGCGCAGTTTTCTCGACATGGAATGACAGCTTGGGGCCCTTAGCTCAGTCGGTCAGAGCGGAGGACTCATAATCCTTTGGTCGTAGGTTCAAGTCCTACAGGGCCCACCAATTCTCAAGGCAGCGGGTTTCGTGACGATCAGGGCCATTTGCCTGCCTCGGAGCCGTCGAAACTCGGATGGGCATGACAAGCACATGGCGGAACCGGCCTTTTTGAGCACATGAAATCCTTCCTGGAATCAGCGACGTTGGAGGCGCCGCATCTTGCCGCTTGAACGATCCGCGCCCAGATTGTGTTTCGTGTTGACCAGCCCTTTGGCGGTGAACGCCTTTCTGCGTCCACATTTGGAGCGCCTGGTGGCGAACTATTGCATCAGCGTGTGTGTGAATGTGGAGGATTCGGAGGTCGCCCCCCTCGTTCCGGATCAGGTGCAGCTTGTTCCCATGAAAATCATGCGCCAGATCAGTATCGGGTCCGATTTGAAGACCCTGTTTGCGCTGATCGGTCTATTTCGCCGCGAACGTTTCGATCTGGTCTATAGCCTTACGCCCAAAGCCGGTTTGCTGGCCATGCTGGCGTCTTGGCTGGCGTGCGTGCCCCGTCGGGTGCATTGTTTTACCGGGCAGGTGTGGGTCACCCGGCGTGGCGCGAGCCGCTGGCTTCTGAAAGCGCTTGATCGCGTGCTGAGCGCATGTGCCACGCGCGTCCTGGCCGACAGTCCTTCGCAACGGCGCTTTCTTATCGAGGAAGGTGTTGTTCCGGACCCAAAAATCGAGGTACTGGCGCACGGCTCGATGGCCGGTGTCGATGTCTGCCGCTTCCGTCCGGATGACGAGGCGGGAAGAAAGATACGCTCGCAATTTGGAATCGGTCCCGACTCATGTTGCCTGCTTTACGTGGGGCGACTGAAGCGCGACAAGGGTGTGCTGGATCTCCTGGAGGCATTCAAGCGACTCCAGCCGTGTTTTCCGAATTTGCACTTGTTGCTCGTCGGTCCCGATGAGGACGGATTTGAGCCTTTATTCCAGGGGATTCCCAAGGTGCACCGTATCGGCTATTCGTCGTCCGTGGAAGGTTACATGGCGGCGGCGGATATTTTCTGTCTGCCCAGCTATCGGGAAGGGTTCGGTCTGGTGCTCGTCGAGGCCGGAGCCGCCGGGTTGCCTGTGGTGGCGTCGCGGATTTACGGCATCACCGATGCGGTGGTCGAGGGCGAGAACGGCTTGCTCCATCGGTCCGGCGATGTTGCCGATTTGAGTGAGAAGCTCTCGGTCCTGATCGAAAACGCATCGTTGCGTCGTGCCCAAGGAGAGGCAGGACGGCTTCGGGCGATGACGTTGTTTCGTGTCGATGTGGTCACTGAGGCTATGGCCGACTTTCTGCATCGTCATCTTGGAGCGCCAGCCCATCGCAGTTCTGAACCCGTTTTGGGGGATTCGCGTCGGTGAGGTCTCGAACGATTCTGATCACCGGCGGCAGCGGGCTGCTGGCGATCAATTGGGCGTGTGCCGTGCGCTCCTCCGGCTGGAAAGTGATTCTGGGTACACACAGGCGCCAGGTCGCGCTGAGGGGCGCCATCGCGAGGCCTATCGAACTCGATGACCCTGAATTCCTTCGGCATAGGCTTGCCGAGATCGCGCCGGATCTAGTTGTTCACACGGTCGGGCTAACGAGCGTGGACGATTGTGAGAAAAATCCCGCTCTTGCCCGGCGCGTCAACGCCGAATTCGCACGCAATGTGGCCGAGGCGGCGGCGCAGGAAAATATCCGGTTGGTGCATATTTCGACAGACCATTTATTCGCCGGAACACGGAGTGTCTGCAGCGAGAGCGATCAACCCGAGCCGCTGAACGAGTATGCCCGCAGCAAGTTGTTGGCCGAGGAATGGGTCCAGCAAGCCCATCCGGAGGCTCTTATTTTGCGCACCAATTTCTTCGGCTGGGGGCACGCCTACCGGCAATCATTCAGCGATTGGATTCTCTCCGCCTTGCGCGCCGGCAGGAGCACCACCTTGTTCGACGATGTCTATTTCACGCCGATTCTTGCCGACTCGTTGGCGATAGCGGCGCACCGTCTCCTCGAAAAATCCGCTTCCGGCATTTTCAATCTGGTGGGTGACGAAAGGATTTCGAAATACCAATTTGGCATCCTCCTGGCGAAGTCTTTCGGGCTGCCGGCCGAGTTGATTCGGCGTGGTAGAATTTCAGACTTGAAAATGCTGGCAAAACGTCCGCCGGACATGTCGCTGAATAATTCCAAAGCGCGGCGCATCCTTGGCGAAGGGCCGGGGAGACTTGAAACCTTTTTCTCAATCTTGCGCCGCCAGGAAATGGAAGGGCGGCGTGAAGAGCTATTACACGCGGTAACGGAGTAATTTAGGTGTCATTTCTAGATGGCAAATCGGTTCTGGTAACCGGGGCCACCGGCTCGTTCGGCAAGCGCTTCGTCAGAACGGTACTCGAGCAGCACAATGCCAAGCGCTTGGTGGTGTTCAGCCGCGATGAGCTCAAACAGTTCGAAATGCAGCAGGTTTATCAGGATGCGCGGTTGCGCTACGTCCTCGGTGACGTGCGCGACAAGGAGCGTCTTTATCATGCGTTGGATGGCATCGACGTGGTCGTCCATGCCGCGGCCATGAAGCAAGTCCCGGCATCCGAGCACAATCCGATGGAGGCCATTCGCACAAACATCCTGGGAGCGGGCAATGTCATCAGCGCCAGCATTGACCAAAGGGTTAGTCGCGTGATTGCCCTGTCCACGGACAAGGCGGCGAATCCTGCCAACCTTTATGGCGCCACCAAGTTGTGTTCCGACAAGTTGTTTGTTGCTGCCAATGCGCTTGCTGAGCCGCAGCGTACGAGATTTTCCGTGGTCCGTTACGGCAACGTCCTCGGATCCCGCGGTAGCGTCATCCCATTTTTCATGCGACGTCGAACTACGGGGGTATTGCCGATTACCGACCCGCGCATGACCCGCTTCTGGATTACGCTGGGCCAAGGCGTCCAGTTCGTGCTGGACAGCCTTGAGCGTATGCTTGGGGGAGAAATATTCGTACCGAAAATCCCCAGCATGAATATTATGGATGTGGCCAAAGTTGTAGCTCCACAATGTCGCACGGAGATTATCGGCATTCGTCCCGGAGAAAAGTTGCATGAGGTCATGATTACGCCGGACGATGCCTGGAATACGGCCGAGTTTGAGAACCATTACGTCATACAACCGGCTGCCGACTGGTGGGATCGTAATGATTACCTTGCTGCGACTGGCGGCAAACCCGTCGCGGAGGGCTTCGTTTACAGCAGCGACAGGAACCCCTGCTGGATGCAGCCTGCCGAATTGCACGCGCTGCTTGACCGTGAGCCAATCGAATTATGAGTGAATTGCGAAACCATTTTTGAGCGCCCATGGCAAAGACATTAGTTACCGGGGCGGATGGTTTCATTGGCTCTCACCTGACCGAATCCCTGGTTCGAGCCGGGCACGATGTCCGTGCTTTCGTGTATTACAACTCCTTCAATTCCTGGGGTTGGCTCGACCATATAGATAGCCGCGTGCGTGAGAATATCGAGGTTTTTGCGGGAGACATCCGCGACCCGCATGGAGTGCGCGAGGCGATGCGGGATTGCGATCTCGTGTTTCATCTTGCGGCCCTGATCGCCATTCCCTATAGCTATCATTCGCCGGACACCTATGTCGATACCAACGTGAAAGGCACCTTGAATGTGCTGCAGGCCGCACGTGATAGGAATGTTGGGCGGGTGGTCCATACGTCGACCAGCGAGGTTTATGGCACGGCGCAGAGTGTTCCGATCGCCGAGGAACACCCTCTCGTAGGGCAATCACCCTATTCCGCAACAAAAATTGCCGCGGATCAGATGGCGATAGCGTTCCACCGTTCATTCGGGTTGCCGGTCACGATCGTTCGTCCTTTCAATACATACGGTCCAAGGCAGTCGGCCCGCGCCGTGATACCGAGCATCGTCGCGCAGATCGCGAGCGGCATGAGGCGGATCCAGCTTGGCGCGGTTTCCCCGACGCGCGACTTCAATTACATCGACGACACGGTTAGTGGTTTCATTGCGTGCGCAAGGTCCGACCAAGCAATTGGAGAAGTGATCAATATCGGCTCCGGATACGAAATTTCGGTTGGAGATACGGTCAGACTGATCGCAGAGTTGATGTACGCGGAGGTGGGAATCGAAACCAAATCCGAGCGGTTGCGGCCAGCGGCAAGCGAAGTGGAGCGGCTTGTGGCGGATAACCGAAAGGCCGCGCGCCTGTGCGGATGGCAGCCCAGTTGCGCGGGAGCGGAAGGGCTGAAGCGCGGTCTCGGTGCAACGATCGCGTGGTTCAAGGATCCGGACAATCTCCTCCGGTACAAGGCCGACCGCTATAACATCTGATTTTTCCCGTTAGCCGTACTCCGCTCGCATTTCTTTTGACCAGCAACCAAAACCCCATGGCGCAGTCGAGTCTTTACTTTCAGCGTGTCCACTGGGGGAACTGGCTCTTGGCGTGGGTGCTGTCCTTTCGTTACCGCGTATTGGTGTGGCACATGATGCTCCCGTCACGCCTGGGTTCCCGGTTCGAGTTTGCCCCGCCCTACAAGACGCTGTCCCGCGACGAATGGCTTCTCCAGATGGATAAGTGCTTCGACGTCTGGAACACGAAAGTCTTTCCCGAACTGAGCGGGAGGATAGCTATTACTGCCCGGTACGGGGCACAGGATTTTGATTTCAGTGGTAATGTCATCCAGCATATCGGCAAGGAACTTGAAGATGCCTGGCTGTTTTGCGCCACCGCCGGGCATCTGCAGGAAATTGAAGGAACGCGGATTCAGGTCGTGCTGCCGTGGGTTTGCGGCGTGCTTCCCAAGGGGTTGTTCGAGCAGAAGTTTTCCGGCCTGCATTTTTGCTCCCTCGACATCAACCGGTGGCTGGAGTTCTTTTATGAATGGGGTGTGTCGTTGGGTTACACCCTGCGTTTCCTCGTTCGCGGTTTTTCTGGAGTTTTTCGGCAGCGCATAGCGGTTGGTCGTCGCGAAATTCTGTGGCTTGGAATCAGTAGCGGCGAAATTCCGGACAGTCCCAACCGGCTCAATTTTGCCTGGGCCTGTGCATACGGCTTCCTCGAACCCGAGCGGGTAGCCTATTTTCTTCCCAATGAGCCGAGCGAGGCGCAGAGACGTTTTATTCAGGGAATGGGCGTCACCGCCGTTTCTCCGGTTGAGGCGATGCAACTCATTCCCCGGACGCGCCTCCTCCGGGCCATGCTGGCGGCGCTGGCCGCGTATTTCCAGGTGATGGCCGAGCCGGGAAGCTGGCCGCTGATATTGCGGGCGCGTTTTATGGCAAAGGCGCCTTACTGGGACGAAGTGGCCGCAAAGCTTGAACCGGCCAGCTATTTGACGAGCACGAGCGCTTCCTGGCCCGAAAGTCCGGAAGTTGCAGTCATGAAAGCCCGAGGCATAACGACCGTTATCTGGGCTTACAGCGCCAACACATTGGCCTACACAAATGAGGCGCCGGAATTCAGGGACCTCGGCATGGAACGCTCCGCCCTGATCTCCGACGAGTTCTGGGTGTGGCACGATGGCATTCGGGAGTGGCTGGCGCGGCGCTCGGTCATGCCCGAGGAAAAGCGAACACAGGCCGTAGTCCAGGGTGCACTGATGTGCGGGAACCCGGGTTGGATGCTCAGGCCGCGTGAAGAGGTGGCCCGACACCTTGGTTTGCCGGTTGATTCCTTTGTCGTCAACGTATTCGATCTCCCCTTGGTTAGTGAAGCGTGGCGCCGCCGATACGGTGGTGGGCCGTGGATGATCGGCGAAGACGCCTATGCGGCCTTTTTCGACGGAATCGAATCCCTGATGGATCGCTTTCCCGAGATCGTTGTCCTGATCAAGTTAAGACGGAACATGGATGATCCCATGAGGATGTTTCCGGCCAGGCTGCTGAAGGAAGCCGACGGGAGTGGGGGCGGTGGGAGGCAGCGCCTTTTTATTGTCGATGCGAACATCGATACGTTCATTCCCCTCGCGGCGAGCAATCTCGTCATCGGGATGACGTATACCTCGCCACCTTTGGTAGCCCTCAGTTATGGGAAGCCGGCCATCTATTTCGATCCGTTGGCGAGGGCGAACCACATGCCGTCCAAGCAATTCAGTTCCCTCACGGTGCAGACTCGGGAAAAGCTCGAGGCAATCGTGGCGGAACTTCTCCCGGGCCGCACATTTCATCCGGGCGCCACGGACAGAATATGTCCCCCGCCGATTCGCCGGGATATTTTCAGGGACTTACTCGCAATGCGTGGCAAGGGGGGGGGTAAAGCAGGGATGGATGCATCCGGACCGATGGCAATATGAGTTCGGCGGCTAGAAAAATTTGTGTGGTCACCGGCGGTCGCGCCGAGTACGGTCTGCTTTTCTGGTTGATGCGAGAGATCGCGTCCCATCCCGCATTGACGTTGCAAGTGGTTGCCACCGGTATGCACCTCGCTCCCGAATTCGGTTTGACCTATCGGCAGATCGAGGCCGATGGTTTTCAGATCGACGCCAAGGTCGAAATGCTCATGTCGAGCGATACGCCGGTGGGAGTCGCCAAGTCGATCGGGTTGGGAACGATAGGTTTCGCCGATGCCTTTGCCCGCCTCGCGCCCGATATATTGGTGCTCTTGGGGGACCGGTTCGAGGCGTTTTCCGCCGCCCAAGCCGCCTTGGTGGCGCGCATTCCCATTGCCCATCTTCATGGCGGCGAGACCACCGAAGGCGCGTTTGACGAGGCGTTTCGGCACGCGATCACCAAGATGGGACATCTTCATTTCACGGCTGCCGAAGCCTATCGCCAGCGGGTTATCCAGATGGGCGAGGAACCCGAGCGCGTCTTTTGTGTGGGCGCAGCCGCAATCGATGCCATCAGGAACCTTACCTTGCTGAGCAAGGAAGAGTTGGCCAAGGTTTTGGGAGTCAGGCTGGCAAAGAGGAATCTGCTGGTGACCTTCCACCCCGTTACCCTGGAGGAGGACACGGCCGGCAACCAGTTCAGGGAGCTGCTGGCGGCATTGGACCAACTGACCGACACGCACATCGTATTCACGATGCCCAACGCGGACACGGGGGGAAGGGGAATCTGGTCCCAGACCGAGGAATATGTTTCCGCAAACCCCGGCAGGGCTTACGCCTTCAAGTCTCTCGGCCAGCTCAATTATCTGTCGGCCCTGCAATTCGTCGATGCCGTCGTGGGCAATTCCTCGAGCGGTTTGATCGAAGCTCCTTCGTTCCGGATCGGAACGATCAATATTGGCGACCGCCAGAACGGCAGGATCAAAGCATCGAGCGTCATCGACTGCGAACCGGATCGGGAGTCGATCAAGAAGGCATTCGAGCACCTCTTCTCGCCGGAGTTTCAGGGTTCCCTGCGCCACGTCGCCAATTTGTACGGCGATGGCCCGGTTGGGAAAAGAATCGCTCAGGTCTTGGCTGATTACCCGCTGGAGGGGATTCTCAAAAAGAAGTTTTTCAATCTTCCACGGCCGGATGGCGGAGGCGTTGGCCATGGCGGATAGTACGGGCCGCTGCATGGTTATCGCCGAGGCTGGCGTCAATCACAACGGCTCGCTCGATATGGCTCGCCGCCTCGTGGACGCCGCGGCGGCAGCGGGGGCGGACGCGGTCAAGTTTCAGACGTTCAAGGCGGAAAAGCTCACCAGTCGGAATGCGCCGAAAGCCGCATACCAGCAAGAGACCACCGACCCCTCCGAATCCCAGTTGGGAATGATCCGCTCCCTCGAACTCAGCGAGGACATGCACCGGTGCCTGATCGATCATGCCTCCGAACGCGGCATCGCTTTTCTCTCTACGCCTTTCGACCTGGAAAGCCTGGAGCTGCTCCATGAGCGTTTCAAATTGCCGCGACTGAAACTCCCTTCCGGGGAAATCACGAACGCCCTTCTGCTCGTGGCGGCTGCCCGCACGGGGTTACCCATCATCCTGTCGACAGGCATGAGCACATTGGGAGAGGTGGAGCAGGCGCTTTCCGCTCTTGCATTCGGTTATCTGGGCGACGGCGCACCCGCCCCGGCCGCCTTCGATGCCGCATATCGCTCGGATGCCGGCCAGCGGATTTTGCGAGAGAAAGTGGCGCTGCTGCATTGCACGACCGAATATCCGGCGCCTTTCCACGAGATAAATCTCCGGGCCATGCAAACCTTGCATTGCGCTTTCGGCCTTCCCGTTGGTTTCTCGGATCATAGCGAGGGTATCGCGCTTCCCATTGCCGCCGTCTCTCTTGGCGCAGTTGTCATCGAGAAACATTTCACGCTCGATAAATCCTTGCCGGGTCCGGATCACAAGGCATCGCTGGATCCCGACGAACTCTTGCACATGGTGCGGGGGATCAGGCAGGTAGAGGCCGCTCGTGGGGACGGCATTAAGAGGCCGGTTGCTTCGGAACTCGCGAACCGCGATGTGGTCCGCAAAAGCCTGGTTGCCATGCGGCCAATCTCCAAGGGCGAACTCTTTGACTCCAGCAACGTGACCGTCAAGAGACCCGGCACCGGGATTAGTCCGTTCTGCTACTGGGATGTAATTGGCCGGCCAGCTGACAAGGACTATGCGGCCGATGAGTTGATCGGCGCGCCGTGATCGGTCGAAGGTGAGTGTGGAGGCTGGAGGGCATGCCAAGGAGGCGGCTGATGGGCAAGGGCTCGATGACACTCAAGGTTTTTGGCTGCGCCCGTTTCCGGGTTTCCGCCAACCTGTTCCACGGCTTCGCGAAGGAGCCTGTGAACGGGTAAACGAGCGTGGCTTAAGCGAATCAAGACACTTGTTTCATCGATGGAGTGACGAACGGATTCTTTAGCAAGTCAAATAATGATGAAAAACTGGAAAAACGCCCTAGTTAACCCGGAAGCAACCATTCGTCAGACAATTGCCAGCATCGATTCCAGCGCCCTGCAAATCGCTCTGGTTGTCGATGAGGGTCGTCGTTTGCTGGGAACGGTTACCGACGGCGACATCCGGCGAGCGATCCTCAAAGGCGTGTCTTTGGAGGCCAGCGTCCGGGATGTGATGAATGGACGCCCGACATGCGCCCGCATGGGGCAGAATCAGCAAGCAATTCTTGCCACCATGCGGCAGACCAACATTCGTCGCATCCCAATACTGGATGCCTCTGGCACGGTTGTCGATCTGGCTTTGCTCGACGACCTGATCCGACCCCATGACCTGGACAATTTGGTTATTCTCATGGCAGGAGGGTTGGGTGCTCGCCTGGGCCCTTTGACGGCTACCGTGCCCAAGCCCCTCCTGAAGGTCGGGGACAGACCGCTGCTGGAAACTATTATCACGGGACTTCGCGATCAGGGCTTCCGACGCATTGTCATCTCCGTCAACTACATGGGGGAAATGATCAAGGACTACTGCGGCGACGGCTCCGCTTGGGACGTTGCCATTGAATATATCGAAGAGAACAAGCGCATGGGCACCGCCGGCTCCCTCGGCCTTTTGCCGATACGCCCGCACAAGCCGTTTATCGTCATGAATAGCGATCTGCTGACCAAGGTTAATTTCCGCCATCTGCTGAGCTTTCACGAAGAACACCAATCGCAGGCCACCATGTGCGTGCGCGAGTACGATATTCAGGTGCCGTATGGCGTGGTGAAGCTCGACGACTTTCGCATCACGGGCATCGAGGAAAAACCAGCACACACTTTTTTTGTCAATGCGGGCATCTATGTGCTCGATCCGGCGGTGCTCGATCTAATTGATCACGACCGCTATGTCGACATGACCACGCTTTTCGAGAAATTCATCGCTCTGGGAGAGGTGCCGACCGCCTTCCCGATCCGGGAATACTGGATGGACATCGGTCGCATCGACGATTTCGAGCAAGCTCAAGCAGAGTACCCGGGGATGTTTGCGAATGATTGACGGCAAGCGCGTTCTGGGGCTGATTCCGGCTCGCGGCGGCTCCAAGGGCCTTCCGCGAAAGAATATTCTCGAAGTCGGCGGCAAGCCCCTGATTGCTTGGACCATCGATGCGGCTTGCAAGTCCCGTTTCATCGACCGCCTCGTTCTTTCTTCCGAGGATGCGGAGATTGCAGAGGTTGCGCGCCGATACGGCTGTGACGTCCCGTTCGTTCGCCCGGCGGACCTTGCCACAGATTCGGCATCGGCGATTGAGGTGGCCCTTCACGCGATCAGGGAGCTGCCGGACTTCGATTATCTCGTGTTGCTGCAGCCCACCTCGCCGTTACGCACGGCGGAGGACATCGACGGGTGCATAGAGCGCGCAATACGTTACGGCGTCGGATCGTGTGTATCGGTGGTCGAGGTGGAAGCCAATCCTTACTGGATGTTTCGGGATAACGCGGAGGGCGGATTGGTACCTTTGCTGGGCGATTGGGATATGGCGACCAAAAGACGACAGGATCTTCCCCCCGTCTACTGCTTGAATGGTGCCGTTTACGTGAATTCCACGTCCTGGTTGCTGGGCAAGCGTGCATTCGTTGCGTCGGGAACCGTCGGGTTTCCCATGCCGGCAACGCGTTCCCTGGATATAGACACAGCTTCGGATTTGGCGGAACTCAAAGAATTCCTGGAGAGAAAAAGTAATGCAAATTAAGTATCCTGCACCGGTCGATGAGGCCGATTTCCGCAAGCCTGCCGGGACACTGGAGGCCAAATATGGCCTTCCTCCAGAAGTTAATTTCTGCCGCCGTTGCGTTATCTCCAATCAGCGGCCGAATTCCGCCGTCGAGCTTGCGCATACCAGAGAATCGAAAAAAACCACCATCAACCTGGATCGGGACGGTGTTTGCGATGCCTGTCGGGTTGCCGAGCAAAAGCACGGAATCATCGACTGGGGCAAACGGGAGGGGCAACTCCGGGATCTGTGCGACCGCCATCGGAGCAAGGATGGGTCATACGACTGCATTGTGCCGGGATCGGGGGGCAAGGACAGTTTCTTCGCGGCGCACATGCTCAAGTATAAATACGGTATGCACCCTCTGACGGTTACTTGGGCACCGCATATTTATACCGACTGGGGATGGAAAAACTTTCAAGCATGGATTCATGCAGGCTTCGACAACTATCTGTGTACGCCAAACGGCCGTGTACACAGGTTGCTGACGAGGCTTGCCGTCGAAAACCTTTTTCACCCTTTTCAGGCATTTATGCTTGGCCAGAAATTTTTGGCCCCGAAAATGGCTGCGCTTCATAATATTCCGCTCGTTTTTTACGGAGAAAACGAAGCGGAGTACGGTAATCCCATCCAGGATGCCGCGAGTGCCAAGAGGGACTGGTCCTACTTTACGGCCGGAGATAAATCCAGTATTTATTTGGGGGGCACGTCCGTTTCTCAGCTCAAGGAAGATTTTGGACTGGCCGAATGCGACCTCGATCCGTATATGCCTGTCGACCCAACGGAGATCGACAGGAAGAAAATAGAAGTTCATTATCTAGGGTACTATTTAAAATGGCACCCGCAAAGTTGCTATTATTATTCGGTTGAGCATGGAGGTTTCCAGGCATCACCGGAACGCACGCCAGGAACGTATAGCAAGTACAACAGCATCGACGATCGCATCGACGATTTTCATTACTATACGACCTATATCAAATTCGGTATTGGTCGTTCCACCTACGATGCAGCCCAAGAGATACGTTCGGGAGACATTACGCGTGACGAGGGAGTTGCGCTCGTCAAGCGCTTCGATGGTGAGTTTCCTGAAAGATTCTCGGAAGAGATATTTCGATATCTGAGTATTGATCCCAAGGAGTTCCCGCAGGCGTCGAAAATGTTCGAACGGCCGGTTTTCACCCGCGATTATTTTTTTGCGCTTGCCGACAATTTCCGTTCCCCTCATCTGTGGAAGAAGGAAAACGGCGTCTGGGAGCTTCGCCACGCCGTTTGGCGGGACTAGGCCGAAACCATGACCAATGTCCGCCTCATCGCGCGCTTGGACATCAAGGGGCCCAACCTCATCAAAGGTATTCATCTCGAGGGGCTGCGCGTCATCGGCGATCCCCAGCAGCATGCCCGGCGCTACTACGAGGCCGGCGCCGACGAACTCATCTACATGGATATCGTCGCCAGCCTTTATGGGCGCAATAATCTTACGGATATTGTGCGTCGGGCGGTGCGGGACATCTTCATTCCCATTACGGTAGGTGGTGGCGTGCGGTCGGTGGAGGATGTGAATACGCTGCTGCGGGCGGGCGCGGACAAGGTCGCCATCAATACCGCGGCGACCCGACGCCCCGAACTGATTTCCGAGGTGGCGAGGCGATTCGGTTCCCAATGCATGGTGCTGTCCATCGAAGCGAAACAAACCGCTCCGGGCCGGTGGGAGGCATTTACCGACAACGGCCGCGAGCACACCGGGCTCGATGTTGTCGACTGGGCAAGGCGCGGCTGCGAACTGGGCTGCGGCGAGATTCTGCTCACATCGATCGATCGGGAAGGTACCCGCAAAGGATTCGATCTTGATCTGGTGCGGGCGGTGGCTGATGCGGTGCCTATCCCGGTCATTGCCAGCGGCGGCATGGGTGTCGTCGAGCACTTCGTCTGCGTCGTGCGGCAGGGGCATGCCGACGCCGTGGCCATGGCCGACGTCCTCCACTACAACCGAATTTCGCTGAGCGAAATCCGCGAATCCGCCAGGGAAGCAGGCGTGGCGATGAGGCGCGTATGAAACCCCGCGTAACCGTCATCGACTACGGCATGGGCAACCTGCTCAGCGTGACGCAGGCCTTGACCTATTGCGGGGCGGAGGTTGCGCTGGCTTCCGTATCCAAGGACATCGAGACCGCTGAGCGTTTGGTGTTGCCGGGTGTGGGCGCCTTTGCGGACGGCATGGCCGAATTGCAGCGGCGGCGTTTCGTCGAGGCGATTCGGCGTTATGCGGCAAGCGGCCGCCCCCTGCTCGGCATATGCCTGGGCATGCAGATGCTTCTGGATGGAAGCGATGAGTTCGGTTCCTGTGAGGGCTTGGGATTGATCAAGGGGTGGGTCCGGAAGCTCCCCGTCCAGCCAGGACTCAAGCTTCCCCACATCGGCTGGAGCCCATTGCAGGCGGCTGGGGAGAATTCCTGGGCCGGCAGCGTGCTCGATGGCGTTGCGCCGGGGCAGGAAATGTACTTCGTCCATTCGTACTACGCGGATCCGGCGGAGCCGTCGGTGTGCCTTTCCATGACACCCTATGGCTCGGCCCTGTTCTGCTCGTCGGTTCGTCAAGGCGGCATTTCCGGCTGCCAGTTTCATCCTGAAAAGAGCGGTGTCGCCGGACTCGGCATCGTCGAGAAATTTCTCCGCCCCTGACCGTTTCGGACTGATGGGGGTGCATTTCCAGGTGTGGTGCATCCTGCCGTGCGATCATTCGCCTGCGGCGTCGACGCTGGGAGTGTCCGTCCGGGGCGGTCAATCCCCCCTGTGGTATGCGTTAAGACCTTTTTTCTTATTTGGTGGAACAAGTCGTGGAAACTCGCTTCAGCATCGGCGGAATACCGGTTGGCGGGAATGCGCCCCCGCTGGTACTGCCGGATATCGGCACTTTTTTCAACGACGACCTGGCGGTGGCCGAGTCGTTGTTGCGGCGCGTGATGGATGCCGGCG